>NZ_JBNXUM010000041.1:0-58830 GCF_050563545.1 Falsiroseomonas sp. HW251 | reverse complement strand
GCTGAATCTGCTCTTCTTCATCGTCCGTCTCCTGCTCGGGACGGACTCTCACCCAAATCGAGGGATCAGGCAGGGGGCAGGTCACGACGGTTACCTCCGCGCCGGCAACCATCGGGTTGGGACAGGAATGCTCGGTTGGGCGGATCGCCTCGCCCACCAGCTTGGCCAACAGCGTCAGTCGAGGCCGAACACGTCAACGATCGCGATAATCAGCAGGGTCACGAGGCCCATCCTGACCCAACGCGAACCCGCGACATTCGCGATCAGGGACCAGACGGCCGCGCTGGCATCCTGGTCATGATCGCACGCGCGATGCCACGCCCGGCGAAGCGCCTCCAAACGCGTAGGCACGCCCCGGCGCTGGCCGAGGCGTGCCCTGCACATCCGGATCACCACGTCATGCCCGAGTTGGTTCTCTGCGATGCCCAGCACCGCAGAGAACTCCTCATCCGACAGCCGCTCGAACTCTGCTTCGCGCCACAACGCCATCGCGGCTTCGCGCTTCTTCAGCGATTGATTCGCCAGCCAGAGATCGAGCAGCACGGACCGCCACATGTCACGTCTTCAGCAGCGACTTCACGACCGGCCGCATGATGCCGCAGCTGTCGAGCACCCAGTCCCGGAGCCCGCAGATCGCGCGTCCGGCCTCGAGGTAGTCCATCCCGTGACGGAGCAGGCTCGTCGGCGTCGCGGTCATCGCGGTCTGAAAGTACCCGCCCTGCGCGCGCAGGATTGAGAAGTGCGGAGCGCGGCACATGCTCAGAAGCAGCGGGCCTTGGCAGTTTGCCCGCTTCACGAACTCCTGCATCCCGGGATGCGCCAGATCGACCGGACCGGCGATCTCGTTGAAGACGATCCAGCGCTCCGCCTCGGGCAGCACATGCGCCAGACCGGCAGCGGACTTAAGCGTCCCGCTGAGAGACTCAGGGTCCGCCGTCGCGACCAGCACGAACTTCCAGTTCGCGCCCTGCTGAAGCGCCGCGTTGGTCGGCGGGTCACTGGCCCATCTCAATAACAGATCCAGCGCGTTGGCCGCGAGGTCGCCGAGCATTAGCGGCCCCGCCAGGTATTGTCGGTAGACCCCGTCCCAGTACCGGTTAAGCAGGTCTGGGTTTCGTGCCAGTTGAGCAACAGTCTCCTTGTGCAGGGGATGGTGCGTGACCGGAGCAGCGACACGCCCCTCAATCCGGCGGTTTGCCTCGCACTCGGCGATTGTGTGGGGCACCTCGGAGTCCTGCAGCACGGTCGACGTCACCTCCGTGATGGTGGTCTTGCCCACGCCGCCTTTGGCAGCAACGACCATCACCGCCCTCGCGGTGCTGCTCATCAGTTCGGCGCCGTAGTCTGCGCGCTTGGCGTTCAGGTTCTGGAGAATGGACATGACCGGGCTCCTGGTGGTGACCGCCCGCGGTCACTCATCGTCTGGAAGGAGGAACGGATTGAACTCCGGCACGGTCGGGATCTCCCTTCTCCGCCGCTCTTCGAGCAGCGCATCCAGGGCACCATGTGCCGGCGTAGAGGGGGCATTCTGCCTGGCGCGTTCCACCGCCACCTCGGCACGGGAGGCAGCGGGCTGCTCCTCGTGGCGGGTCGTCTCTAAGCTCCACAAGTTCTCGTCGCCGCGAGAAGAATCCGCAACGTCGTGGGGTGTCTCACCCCGGTCGAAGGCCCGACGCGCGGAGGCGGCAAATGCTGCCGCGAAATCGAGAAATTTCTTTCGTTCCTCCGTAGACAGCCCGGCGAGCGGGGAAGGCGACCGTGGACCGCGAAGGAACTCGCGAGCTTCGAGAAGGGCGTCCTTTTCAATGCCACCCTTCAACTTCTGCAACGCGACGATTGCCATCGACCGCACGCGATCAGCGTCGCCACCCACGCGCGCCCGCAGATGCCGCAGGCCGATCACCCGCCCCCGCGTCCACGCGACCTGCACGCCCTCGGCGAGCAGTTCCGCAATGCCGCGTTCGACGTCGCACATCTCCGTCCGTATGCGGCCTGGCATGACCCTCTCCCGCTTGCTTCGCTCCGACCGACCACGTGTCTAGCCGCCCGCCGCGTCGCGGAGTCGCCGCCGTGTGTCTCCCTAAAGATTTTTTTCGGACGGCCAGCACCGCCAATTTCGGCGCAATTCCGCAAGGTCGGGGGAAAGCTGCATGAAGCTGCACGAGGCTGCACGAGGCTGCACGAGGCTGCACGAGGCTGCACGAGGCTGCACTGTGCAGCCATGCGGCGCAGCTGAAATCACCGGCCGCTCGCAGCTAGCCGACCAATGTCGTTGTCCACCGCGAGAATGGTGAGCTCGCCAAAGGCACTGACCTCGATCACCGCGTACAACTTCCCCCTCGTCGTGGTGAGTTCCGTGCTGATGCCATGCGTAGCGCGCGCGACGACGGCATCGAATTCTGGGTCTGCCGCTCGAGTAGGCTCGTTTGCCAGGCGCTTCCTTTTGCCACGGTCGCCCGCAGTGTCACCATCGCGCTGCCCCCATGCGGTCGCCAACGCCGACACGCCACCCGCAGCGCTGATCGCCTCGCGAGGATCGTTGGGGCGCAGCAGGACGAGTTGCCGGGCTGCGGCAGCGACCCGGTACGCACGACGTGGATCGATACCGGATCCCATCACCAAGCGCGCTAGAGCGGCTGCATCGTGCTCGTTGGGGCCATTTCCCTCCCCTGACTTGCTGCCGAGATCGGCGACAATTTGCGACCGATCGTCAGGCCCGAGTTGGAGGAGATCCACGACGATCAGCGTGCTTTCGGTCAACCATGTGCTGGACCGGCTGCGGTGCTCCTGCCCGGCGGCTAGCGCGAGTTCTCCCCGCAGATGGTTATCGGAGATCCGCGTGACGATGGCGCTTGGCGATCTCGATGCATTCGTCCCGTCAAGCACGGCTAGTCCCCCCGGCTGACCCGTGGACCACCACGGTCCCGAATTGGCTCGCCCTCTCCGTGCTACGCGCCGCGAGCCGCTCGCGGCAAATGTGGCCGGTGCCTCCCTACCCTGATCCCATTGTGGGATGGCCGTCCCCATCCGCCGCCGTCGCGCCCCGGCCTGCGTGCCGGGTCACGTCGGCGGCCGGATGAGGACGGCCCCGTACGAACGCCCGGTGAAAAGCGGATGACGGCGACGCCGATGGGGTCGCCCGCGCACCGCGCCAAACCCTCTACCGGACTTCGTGATCATGACGACGACTATTGTTGCGCATTGCCTTTTCGCGAACGCGGCCTTCGCAAGCGCTGACGATGCTGACATCGATGTCGCCGGGCTCTTAGCTCGGCTAATCAGAAGGTATGCGGGGCGCGATTCCTCGTTGTCCCGCTCCGCGTCGCTGCTCGGCCTGGGACTGGACGACGTCTGCCAGGAGTTGATGCTGAAATGCTGGACGGCGTACGGCGGCCCGTCCTCTCGACCCCCGGGCCGGATCATCCACGCACTCAAACCGCTCCTGATCTCAATGATCCGACACATGAGCATCGACCTAGCCGTTAGGGCACGGCGACGGCCCATCCTGGTGATGCCTGACGATCTGCCAGAGATGATCCACGCCGATGCTGATCCGGAGCATATTCTGGCCGCCCGCGAAGCCCTCCAGGCTGCTGCGGGCATCGTGGCGGATATGCCGCTGCATCGCCGCCACGCTCTGCTGTCGGCAATTCAAGGGGCAGGCAGCCGAAACGACGCCGAGCGTCAGAACCTCACTCGTGCCCGGCGCGACCTGCGCCGGGCACTGGCAGGCGCTCAAGACGATAGCCCGAGGGCTCGCCAGTCATCGCGCATCTCCGACAGGCTTGCTGCCAGATAGACCGGGTGCCGAACCCACGCGAGCCGGCTGCCGCGTCCATACTCGACCCAGCGACCACGCTCGGCTGGAAGCTGCGGCAGGCATTCCCGTGCAGCACGGGCCAGCCGCCAGCTGAGGAAGATCACGTCGCGCTGCGCGAAGACACGTCCGCGCTTCAGGGCCTCAATCTTCTTCCTCGCCCCGTACCGGTCGAACGCCCGTCCCCAACCCTGACGAGGCTGCGGCGTGTCCAGTGCGTTGCGGACAGTGACAATCCCGTCCAGCGCGTCCTCTTCCACTTGCAGCAGCGCGGCAAGCGCTGCCCGGGCCGCCGTTCGTGGCGCAAACGGCGGCGCTCCGGCCGTGATCGGCGCCTCGCCGATTAACAGCGTGCGCTCTGGGTTCATGCGTCCAGTCATTCGATTTTCCTCTCCGTGGGGCGTCCATCGCCCTGCAGATTAGGAAGACGAACGCCGGCGAAATCTGTGACAGCGCCGCCGCCTCTTTCTCTTGCCAATATCTGCATGCCGCGCCGGTCCCAACAGGCACGCGCATCCCCGCACATCGCACCTTCATCTCATTGAACAACTCAGGATCAACTCATGCTCTCCAGCATCCCCGCGTGGCTCGGCCGCATTGGCCTTTCACGGACAGACATCGGCAATTTTGGAGACGACATACTCATCACCGGCAGCGCTCTTTGCGCCATGCACCGCACGCCATGCGGCATGTCCCTCGGATGGGAGCGCGTCGAGCAGGATTCTCGCGGCCGTCTGCGTTACAGCTATCCGGCCGGCGCGCAGAAGGGCATCGTGCGCTCTCGAGTGAGAGACCCAATCGCGCGTCGGATCCTGCTCACGTGCGGTCCCCTGCCGGCACTTTGCGCACAGGTGATCGATGGTGCGCGCCATGACACGGTCGCCATTGGTCTCGGCGGCTGCTGGACGGATGCCTCGGCGGAGATCGTCGAGCATCATGTCAGTGCAGGCGCACGTGAGATCGTGCTCGCCTTCGCGGACCATCCGGCAGGGACGAGGTCGCATGACGCGGCGGTCGCGTTCATCCGAAAGTCGCCGCTGGGGTTGGAGCGTCTGACACGACGCACCCCGGCGTGCCGAACATGGCCGGAGACATTGCAGGTGCTTCGGTCTCTCTCGGCTGACGGGTCAGCATCGTGAACAGCGTATTGCATGCGACTGCGAAGTCAGACCGGACACACACCGCCATCGCGGCGTGGCTGTCAGCCCTGCCAGCAGAACGCTACGACCTTAGGCTCGTGCCGTCAGCGACAGCCGGCCCGGTCATGTCGCGAACAGTCGATGCGATGGGCTTGATCAGGTGGATACCCTGGGTTCGTGCGCGCAACGCGAGTGGCGATCATGTCTACTGCCGGCCGCTCTGCTCGCGGCACGTCCTCGTGGACGACCTCTGGCAGCATCAGCTTGACGCGTTGGTCGCAGCCCACGGCGTCGCGGCTGTGGTCGAGACATCGAAGGGCAACTACCAGGCGTGGGTCACGGTGGCGCAGGCCGAGGTGGATGCGCCGGTTGCCAGTGCGGCAGCGCGGATCCTGGCGAGGCAATTTGGCGGTGATCCCGGAGCCGCGAGCGCTCATCAGCTGGGTCGCTTGGTCGGCACGACGAACCGGAAACTGCGGCATCAGAGGGAGGACGGGTCATTCCCGTTCGTGCTCCTTCGCCGATCCGTCCCTCTGGTCGATCCCGCTGGCTCGGCACTGCTAGCTGAGGCCGCTGATGACGCACAGAGGCATTCCCAGGAACCGCTCGCTGCTACGCCGGCCGTCGCTCCGAATTCGAGAGCGTTCTGTGAAGCTGCTGAAGCGCGTCGACGGATTGTCGCGAGCCTTCGATGCGCGATACCGGTTGACCGGTCCCGTGTGGATTTCTCGGCTGCGCGTCGCCGCTTGAGGCGAGGTGGTGGGGCCGAGGCAGCGCTGCGGATGGTGTTAGCGGGTGATCGAGCCCGGGAGATGTCTCCGGCGGCCGCGATTGCGTATGCAACGCGGACCGTCTGTGCCGCGCGGCTCGCAATTGCCAGGGAAGCTGATCACGGGCGCCCCCTTGGGGCGGGGAAAGGAAGATGCCCAGAGGTCGCAGCCACGGACTAAGCGACCAAGCCTCCGTGGCCGGCGAGCCCCCACAGCTGTTTGCAAATTTCTGCAGCGCCGGACTAACTCAAGCATAGGACGCCTCGGGACGTGCACAGACCTGTCTGTGCACGCGCAGCCAGGACGTCGGCAGCGTCAGAAGGCGCGGGCATGTCATCCCTGTTGTGGATGCACCCGCCGTCGTGCTGCCGACGTCGGATGCATTCGGAGCGAGCCACCGGTGCGCCGGGTCCGATTGCGATCAGCCGAGCCGCCATTCGCGGATTGTCAGCGGGTACTCCCCGCGGCACTGCCGGGGCGGTCGTCCATCCAGAGCAGTCCGGACCTAGGGCCGCAAGGGCTCTGCAAATGCGGCGCCCTTGCTGAAGCCGCGATGCACCATAGCCTCGAGCATCGGCTCCAGGCGGCGGAAGCAGCCCCCCTACTCGGCGTGTCCGTCAGGATGGTCCAGGCGCTCCTGGCTTCTGGCGAGCTCGCGGGCAACAGGGTCGGCCGCACCTGGACAGTCACGCCCAGTTCCATCCGCGGCTATCTCGCTCAGCACTCCAATCAACGTCATTCAGCTCCGCTTTCCCGTCCGCCGTCAGGCGAAGACGAGGATGGCCGGGGCTGCATGCGCAAATCCAACGAGAAGCATCGGCCATGCCGAGAACCCAGAACGAAGACCCCGACCGCAACCTCTACAGGCGCGGCGAGACATGGTGGTGCCGCTACGTCCTCGGCGGCGCCGAGCAGCGCGTCTCGCTACGAACTTCTGATGTCAAGGCGGCGCGCCGGGCGCGCGACCGGCTCCTGAAGGACGCCGCCACCCACCGCGACGGGCGGGGACCCGCCCCGGTCCGAACGTGGGAAGATGCGGTCGAAGGCTACCTCGCCGTCCAGGAGACCCTCGTGCGCAGCAATACGCTCGCTGCGAAGACGGCCCGACGTTACGAGACGAGCTTGGTGCAGATCAGCGAGGCACTGGAAGGCACGCCCCTCGGCGACATCACGACGGCGACCGTCCTCGACTTCGTCATGGCTCGCCGCGAGGATGAGTGCGCCTCGAGCACCATCCACAACGACCTGACGGCGTGGTCCCGCGTGCTCGGCTACGCGGTAGCCAACAACTGGATCGACGTGAACCCAGTGCGGAGCTTCGAGCGGAAGATCTTTATCGGCCGGGACGCCGACATGCTCGACCCACCTGAGGATGCCGCGGTGCAGACGCTCATCGAAGAGGTGGCAACCTGGTCGACGGACATGGCCGACCTCGTGCGCTGGCTGCGGGAAACCGGCATGCGACTGGGCGAAGCGCTCGCGATCGACCGGCAGGACATCCATCCCGACAAGAGGCATGCGACGCTGCGGCGTGGCGTCAAGCGGAACGCACACGGCCTCAAGACGCGCACCATCGACCTGGGCCGAGCCGCCGATATGCTGGACCGGCTGCCGGGCAAGGGGCGCCTCTTCGCCAACCTGTCCGCCGACAGCGCCGTGGTCAGCACGCGCTACGGCCAATGGTGCCGTCAGCGCCAGGGACGGGAGGACCGCGAAGCCTATGCCGAAGGGCGGCCACCCGTTCAGCTGGCGCGGTACCGTCTTCACGACCAGCGACACGCCTTCGCCATCGCGTCGCTGATCGACGACCCGACCTGCATCTATCGATTGATGGAGCAACTGGGCCACTCGAGCGTGAAGACCACGGAGATCTACACGCGGTTCCTCCGCGGCGAGGGCGCCCAACGACGCTACGGGCGCGACCGCACCCGCTTTGGTTCGCTCCCGCCCGCCGTCATCATCAGCCCGCCCACGGGCTGATCGAAGGCAAGGCATGCGCGGACAGCATCACCACATAACGCAACGTTCATCGCGCCTGCGGCACGTCGGCGGCGCAACGATGGCACAGGGGGTCGGCACAAAGGTCGGCACAGTGGCCTGGAAACCGTTGTATTTGGCACCCTCGCAGGCACAGCTAAGTCATTGAAATGGCGGAGGGGATGGGATTCGAACCCACGATAGGGCTTAACACCCTATGACGGTTTAGCAAACCGTTGCCTTCAGCCACTCGGCCACCCCTCCGCGCGAGGCGCCCACGTCAAGTCCGGCTGAAGTGCCACAACGTATGCAGCGCCGCTTCTAGCGGCCCACTTCCCCCCGGGCAACCCCGGCGACGGGGCCGGCCTAGGGCCGGTTAGACAATGCGCGCGGCTGAGGGCCGGCGAGGGATTTTCCGGCCTGGGCAGGGTCGCGGCACTGCCGCGACGCCGAAGGCCGACGGCGCAGCCGATGGTTGTTCCATCGGCAAGCCGGCTGACGAACCCAGGGCGGAAAAGACCCGCCGGACCGACCCTCGCGGCGTTGTCTAACGCGCCCTAGGACAGCGCGGCCTCGAAGCCCCGCGCCGTCGCGGGCCGTGCCATCATGCGGGCGTACCAGGCACCGACCGCCGGGAAGTCCGTGAAGTCCACCTGGTGCCGTTCGTGCCGCCACGCCCAGCCCAGGATCGCGAAGTCCGCGATCGAGGGCTCGCCCTCGGTCGCGACGTACTCCCGCCCCTCCAGGCGCCGGTCCAGCACGCCGTAAAGCCGCAGCGTCTCCTTGTGGTAGCGGCCGACGCCGTAGTCCCGCGCGGGGCCCTCGGGCTGCAGAAGGAAGTGATGCACCTGGCCCGGCATGGGACCGAAGCCGCCCATCTGCCACATCAGCCACTCGTGCACCGCGACCCTGGCGCGTGCGTCCTGCGGCAGGAAGCGGCCGGTCTTCTCGGCGAGGTAGAGCAGGATCGCCCCGGATTCGAAGACGCTGATGGGCTGGCCGCCGGGCCCCTCGGGATCAACGATCGCGGGGATGCGGTTGTTCGGCGAGATCGCCAGGAACGCGGGGTTGAACTGCTCGCCCTGGCCGATGTTCACGGTGTGCACCTTGTAGGGCAGGCCCATCTCCTCCAGCGCCACGCTGATCTTGCGGCCATTGGGCGTGTTCCAGGTGTGGAGGTCGATCATCCCGAGGCGGGCTCCCGTGCATGTCAGGGTCAGGCGCCGGTGATCCCACAGCCCGGCGGCAACGCCAAGCTTGACCGGACCCGCCCCGGTTTGCGATTCAGGCGAGGTGACCAGCCTCGTCAGCCTGCGCGGTGGGGACGACGACACGCTCTGGGCGGTGATCGCGACCGCGGGGAAGCGCAGCCGCGTGGCGAACGTGTACCGCTCTCGCACCGACGCGCTGGAAGACCGTGCGTGGCGCGCGCAGCAGGTCAGCGCCTATGCCGAGTGGCTGCGGCGATCGAGCCAGCCGGTCCCGCACTACTCCGTCGCCCCGATCCGCCGTGCGGACCTCCCGAAGAAGTGGAGCCCCCTGCCCGCCCTCGGCTTCCTTCGCGGGCAGTTTGTTTGAGGGCCGGCCGATTCACGGCTCAGGGCTGAAGCCCTCTGTCGATCGGACGGCTTACTCGGCTGTCGCGCCCGAGGTCCTGACCACCGAAGCCCACTTGCCGACCTCCAACCGCAGATACGCCGCGAAGTCGGCGCGGCCGCGGACGTCCGGTGCGAAGCCCATGCCGTCCAGGCGCTGGCGCATCTCGGGCGCGGAGAGCACGCGGTTCACCTCGGCATTCATGCGGTCGGCGATCGCGGCCGGCGTGCCCTGCGGCGCCATCAACGCGAACCAGGTCAGCGCCTCGAAGCCGGGGAAGCCCTGCTCGGCGACGGTCGGCACGTCGGGCAGCGCGGGGTCGCGGCGGGCGCCCGTCACCGCGATTCCGCGCAGCCGCCCCTCCCGCACCATGGGCAGCGCCGGCGGCAGGCTCGTGCTGCCCACCGGCACCTGGCCGCCGACGACGGCGGTGACGGCCTGCGCCGGTCCGAAGGGGACGTGCTGCACCTCCACCCGCGCGAGGGAGCGGAACAGCAGCTCCATCCCGAGATGCGTCGTCGTCCCGATCCCCGACGACCCGTAGTCGAGCGGCCGCGACCGCGCCGCGGCGATCAGCTCCTGCAGGGTCGCGACTTGCAGCTTCTCCGGGTTCACCGTGATGATGTTCGGCGTGCTCGCCATCATCGCCACGGGCTCGAGGTCGAAGGCCTCGTAGCCCGCGTTGCGGAAGAGGCTGGGGTTCACGGCATAGGCGACGGAATGCGCGAGGAAGACGCTGCCATCGGCCGCGCCGCGGCGGACCGCTGTTGTCGCGATGTTGCCGCCCGCGCCCGGCCGGTTCTCCACCACCACGGGATGGCCGAGCACGGGCTGCAGCGCGTTGGCCACGGCGCGCGTCAGCACGTCGGTGGACGCGCCTGGCGGGAAGGCCACGACGATCCGGACCGGCCTGTCGGGCCAGGCCTGCGCATGCGCCACGGCGGGCGCAACGAGCGCCGCGGCCAGCAGCGCCCGCCTGGTCGTCCTCGTGTCCATCGTCGTTCCCCCCATGCCCCGGCGCGCCCCGCTACTTCGCGAAGGCCGGGTCATCCGCGACGCTGTTTCGCAGCACGCCGACGCTCTCGACCTCGATCTCGACCGTCATGCCGGGCTTGAGGAAGAGCGGATCTGGCTTGCGGGCGTAGCCGACGCCGGACGGCGTGCCGGTCGCGATGACGTCGCCGGGCTCGAGCGTCATGACCTCCGACAGGATGGAGATGCAGCGCGCGACGGAGAAGATCATGTCGCCGGTGGTGCTGTCCTGCACGGTCATGCCGTCCACCCGCGCGCTGATCCGCAGCGGGGCGGCGCCGGCCGGCAGCTCGTCCGGCGTCACCAGCTCCGGCCCGAAGGCGCCGGTCGCGTCGAAGTTCTTGCCCATCGTCCATTGCGTGGATTTGCGCTGGTAGTCCCGCACCGAGCCGTCGTTGAACAGCGAATACGCGCCGACATGAGCCAGCGCCCCGGCTTCGCTGACGCAGCGGGCCGTGGAGCCGATGACCACCGCAAGCTCCGCCTCGTAATCGAGCTTCGTCGAGCAGCCCGGCCGCAGCATCGGCGCATCCGGCCCGACGAGCGAAGACTGCACGCGCAGGAACACCGCGGGGTAGTCCGGGATCGGATTGCCGCCTTCCTTGGCGTGCAGGGCGTAGTTCAGCCCGATGCAGATCACCTTGCCCGGCCGCTCGATCGGCATCAGCCGCTTCAGCCCCGCCGCCGGCTTCCTCGCCGGCGATGCCGAGGCCGCGGCTGTTACCTTCGCCCACAGCGCCGCGCCGCCCGCGAGCACCGCCACGGGATCGTCCGGCACGCCCGCCAGGGCCGAGAGCGGCACCACCTGGTCGCCCAGGCGCACGCCGGCCACGGCGCGCCCCCCGTCTTCGTAGCGCAGCAGCCGCATGCAGGCGTTTCCTCTCGATCGAAGGCAGGTGACGGGCCGTTCTATCGAGAGAAGCGGGATGCCGGCAAGGCGGGGCCCGGTCGCCGGATCATCCGCCTGGCGCAACGCCGGCCCGCGCCGCGCGTTGGCCGCGTCGGATCATCGGGTGGAGGTCACCATGCGTGCGCTTGCCGCGGCCCTGTCCGTCGCGCTGCTCGCCGCCCCGGCGTTGGCGCAGACGCGAGCGCCGGACCGTTCGGGCAGCGAGGCCCGCTCGCCCGGCCCGCCGGTGGATCTCGGCCCGCGCACGCCGGAGGCGAACGAGGCGCATCGCGGCGGCGGCGCCGTGCTGACCGGCCCGCCGGGCATGCCGGCCCCGCCGGCCCTGCCCACGCCGGCGCATGACCCGACCGTCGTGGTCACCCAGCCGCCACCCCCGGTCGTGGTGGTGACGCCACGCTGAGCTCATGCCTGCCTCGTGAAGTCCTGACGTACGGCCGACGAAGTCGGCCGTCACGCCGGGGGCGTGCCTCCGGCACGACGCCGCGAACGCGGCCCGCCGCCTATGCGGCGAAGCCGAGCGCTGGCGTTTGAAGCATGAAGTGCGTCAGCGCTTCCTGAGCCCGGCATCAGTTCAGGAAGGGATTGCGTCCCCGCGCCGGCGCCTGGGCCGGGCCGAAATGCGCGGCGAGGTAGTCCACGATCGTCCGGCGGAAATCGCCGTCCAGCGGGTTCATGCCGTGCCGCTCCGCCATCCAGTCCATCAGCCCGTCCCATTGCTGGCGGGTGAAGCGGCTGCGGCGGATCAGCGCGGTGTTGTGGCAGGCTGTGCAGTAGGCGAAGGTCTCGGAGCGGCCCTCGCCCTCCGGCAGGATCGTCTCCGCCTCCGTCGCGGACTGGATCGCCTGGGCGGCGCCGGCGTCGCGCGCGGCATCCTGCGCCATCGCCGCACCGGGTCCGAGCGCGACGCAGGCCGCCATCAGCAGCCTGCGCATCAGCCCACCAGGATCGCAGCGCGGCTGATGGGGTTCGCGCCGTAGCCCTGCGGGTTCCAATTCGCGGCCTGGAAGGGCTGCATGCGCCCGTTGCTGTCGGTGGCGCGGTACCAGATCTCGAAATAGCCGTCGGAGGGCAGCGCCGCGCGGCCCGTCCAGCGCTGCCAGGCGTGGCGGTTGGCCGGGGCCGAGACCTCCATCGCCGTCCAGCTCTGGCCGAAATCGACGCTGACATCCACGGCGCGCACCGACAGGTCGCCGGCCCAGGCCGCGCCGCGGAGATCCACACTGCGCGTCCCCGCTGGCAGCCTGGTGCCGTGCGCCAGGGAGGACAGGATGGCGCGCACCGGCATGCTCTCCATGTCGGCGAAGCTTGCGCCGTTGTCGTCGCTGCCCGGCACGATCGGGCGCAGAGGCATGCGGTAGGAGGTCCCACCCATGCCCTGCCCGCGATGCGGCTCGTTCAGCAGCGTGATCCGCGTCAGCCATTTCTGGCTGAGGCTGCCCGGCCAGCCCGGCACGAGCAGCCGCAGCGGCGCGCCATGCAGCTGCGGGATGGGCTGGCCGTTCAGCCGGACCGCGACCAGCGTGTCCTCGTCGAGCGCCTTGGCCAGGCGCATGCCGCGGCTGATGGATTGCCGGTTCGGATCACCCGACAGATGCGGGTCGGCGCCGAAATGCCCGGTGAACCGCGCACCGTCCTTCGGCCCCGCGGCGGCCAGCAGGTCGCGCAGGCGCACGCCGGTCCAGGCGCCGTTGCTGATCGCGCCGTTGCCCCATTGGTTGCCGCGCGCCTGGGGCGCGAAGAAGCTGCGCCCGTTGCCACCGCACTCCATCTGCAGTTGCAGCGTGACGAGCGGGAAGCGGCTTTCGATCTCGCCGACCGTCAGTTCGAGGCGGTTGTTCACCTCGCCGTCGATGACGAGCTTCCATGCGCGGGGATCGGCCGCGGCGTCCGGCACCAGGCCGTTGTTGCGGATGAAGAAGTTGGCGTAGCTCGTGACGGGCTCGTCGAGGAGGTGTTCCGGCGTCTCGGCGTTCAGCGGCCGCTCGCCCTGCAGGATCAGCGCGGCCTTGCCGTCCATGCGCAGCAGCTGCGGCGCACCGCCCTGGGCCGCTGCGGGGCGGGCGAAGATCGCGGGCAGCAGCCCCTCCGGCATGCGGCCGCCGAAGGGGATGGCGCCGCCGACCACGGCCCCCATCGCCGCGAGCGCCGCGCCCTTCAGCGCGCCGCGCCGGCCGAAGGCGAGGGCGTCACCGCGCTCCGGATCGTCGCGATAGAGTTCCTGGACCGAGCGTTCGGCCTTGCCGTGGCGCAGCATCGCGTTTCCTCCGTCGCTTGAAACGGAGTTAGAGGTGCTTCAGCACTCCGGCAAGAGCGGAGGATTTACTCCGCTGCCAGCGGCAGCGCGCCAAGCAGGCGCCAGCCATACTGCGCGTCGAGGCCGAGCTTCCGCACGATCTCCACCCCGCGCGCAAGGTGATCGGGCTTCAGCCCGGTCAGCGGCCGCCGCAGGTCGCCGGCCGGCAGCCCGACGGCCTTCATCAGCGACTTCACCGCGACGGGGTTGATCGCGCTGTAGGTGAAGTGCAGCAGCGGCAGCAGCCGCAGGTAGGTGTCGCGGAACACGACGGACTGCTCCGGCGTCGTCCAGGGCGTGGAGAGCCGCGCCATCCCCGCGGGGTCGATGTTGCCCGTCATGTTCGCCGTCCCGTGCCCGCCGAGCGACATGGTCGGCACCACGAGCCCGAGGTTCGGGCTGTCGCAGCACATGATCGTCGCGTCGGGCTGCGCCGCGCAGACCTGCGCGACCTGGCCGACGCGCGTCGTGCTCTCCTTCAGCACCACGATGTTGGGGTGCTTCATCAGCCGCAGCAGGTGGTCCCAGTGCAGGTCCGACTTCACGCGCGGCGGGTTGTTGTAGATGCCGATCGGCAGTTCCACCGCATCCGCGCATTCCGCGAAGAAGGCCTCGATGTCGTCCTCCGGCGCGCAGATATAGGCGGGTGCCGCCAGGATCGCGCCATCCGCGCCGGCGGCCTTGGCGTGCTGGAGATACCTGATCGTCGCGGCGGTCGAGGTGCCGGTGCAGCCGTAGAAGAACCTCATCCGGCCGTTCACGCCCTCGGCCTTCATCGCGGCGGTCTTCTCCACGATCTCGCGGCGTTCCTCCGGCGCGAGCATGGAGACCTCGCCGGTCGAGCCCATGATCAGCACGGCCGATGTGCCGTTGCGGGCGTGCCAGTCCAGCAGCGTGCGGAAGCCCCCGAAATCCACCGTCCCGTCGGCGTTGAAGGGGGTGATCAGGGCGACGAAGGAGCCCTCGATCCGCATCTTGGCCATGGGTGCGATCCTCTGTTCGTGCAGCGACCTTACCAGGGCGGGCCGATGGTTGACAGGCCGCTGCCCCGCCCGCGTCATGGCGCGACCAGGGAGGCCAGCCCATGAACGAGATGACGCTGCACGGCTATTTCCGCTCCTCCGCGGCCTGGCGGGTGCGGATCGCGCTGGGGCTGAAAGGGATCGCTGTCCGCCAGGTCTCGCGCCATCTCCGCAGGGGCGGGCAATCCGCGCCCGACCATCTCGCGCTCAACCCGCAGGGCCTGGTGCCGACCCTGGAAGTGCCGGGCCAGGGCGCGCTCACGCAGTCGCTGGCCATCGTCGAATGGCTCGACGAGACCCAGCCCGGCGCGCCCCTGCTGCCCGCCGATGCCTGGGGCCGCGCCCGCGTCCGGGCGCTGGCGCAGATCGTCGCCTGCGACATCCATCCCATCCAGAACCTGCGCGTGCTGCAATACGTGAAGCGCCAGTTCGGCCAGGAACAGCCCGCCATCGACGCCTGGGCGCGGCATTGGATCGACACCGGCCTCGCCGCCTTCGAGGCCCGCCTGGCCGAACCCGCGACCGGCCGCTTCTGCCAGGGCGACGCGCCAGGCCTGGCCGACCTCTGCCTGGTGCCGCAGCTCTACAATGCGCGCCGCTTCGGCTGCGACCTGTCGGCCTGGCCGCGCATCGTCGCGATCGAGGCGGCGTGCATGACGCTGCCCGCCTTCGCCGACACCTATCCCGACCGGCAGCCCGATGCCGAGTGACGCCGCGGTGCCGATGCGCGTCGCCTTCGTCGGCGCCTTCGCCAGCCGCCTGGCGGAGCTGGTGCGCCCGCTGCTGGCCGCGTCCTGCGAGGCGATCGCGGGCGATGTCCCGGAGATCCTGCCCCGGCTCGTTGACGTGGACGTCATCGTCTCCATGGTCTTCACCCCGGAGATGGCCGCTGCCGCCCCGCGGCTGCGCTTGGTGCAGGTCGCCGGCGCAGGGACGGACCGCGTGGACCGCGCGGCGCTGCGCCCGGGCGTGCTGCTCGCCAATGCCTTCGGGCATGAGGACGGCATCGCGGACCACGCGATCGGCGCGATGATCGCGCTCAGCCGCGACTTCGCCCGCCTCGACGCCGCACTGCGGCAGGGACGGTGGGAGAGCCAGTGGAAGGTCGGCGCGCCGGCGCCGCCGCTCTGGCCCGAACTCGGCGGCCGCACCCTCGGCCTGCTCGGCTTCGGCCATATCGGGGAGGCCGTGGCCCGCCGCGCCGCCGCCTTCGGCATGCGCATCGTCGCAATCGGCCGTCGCGCCCGCCCCGCGCCGCCCGGCATCGCCTGGATCGGCGGTCCGGAGCGGCTCGAGGAGATGCTGCGCGAGGCCGACCACCTCGTCGTCTCCGTCCCGCTCGACGATGCGACGCGCGGCCTGCTGGACGCGCGTCGCCTCGGCCTGATGAAGCCTGGTGCGATCCTGGTGAACGTCGCTCGTGGCGAGGTGGTGGACGAGGCCGCGCTCTACGAGGCGCTGAAGCACCGCCGCCTCGCCGCCGCCGCGCTCGATGTCTGGTACCGCTACCCCGCGGCGCCCGGCGCGACCATGCCCGCCACCCTGCCCTTCCACGAGCTCCCGAACGTGCTGATGACGCCGCACAGCTCCGGCTGGACGGAGGGCATGCTGACCGGCCGCGCGCGCACGGTGGCGGAGAACATCGCCCGCCTGGCGCGCGGCGAGCCGCCGCTCAACGCGATCGGCTGAGCCCGAGGATGCTTCGCATGACCACCCGCCGCACCCTTCTGCGCGCCGGCGCGCTGGCCGCACTGCCCCTGCCCGCCTTCGCCCAGGGGACGCAGGGAAGCTGGCCGAACCGCCCGATCACCATCGTCGTCCCCTTCCCCCCCGGCGGCTCCAACGACCTGCTGGCCCGCCCGCTGGCGGCCAAGCTGCAGCAGGCGCTGGGCGGCAACCCCGTGGTGGTGGAGAATCGCGGCGGCGCCGGCGGGACGGTCGGCGCGGCCTCCGTCGCGCGCGGCCCGGCGGACGGGCATCTCCTGATGTGGGGCCATGTCGGCACGCTGGCCGTGAACCCCTGGATCTACCCCAACAACCCCTATGACCCGCTGCGCGACTTCGCCCCCGTCGCGCTGGTCGCGACCCTGCCCGGGGTGCTGGTCGTGCATCCCTCCGTCGGCGCCCGCACGGCGGAGGAGTTCGTGGCTCTCGCGAAGCGCGCGCCCGGCACGATCGAATACGGCAGCGCGGGCAACGGATCGGCGTCGCACATCACCATGGCCGGCTTCTGCGACGCCGCGGGGATCGAGCTGGTGCACGTCCCCTATCGCGGCAACGGCCCGATGCTCACCGACCTGCTCGCCGGGCGCGTGAAGTGCAGCTTCGCCGGCGCGCCCGTCGTGCTGCCCGCGGCGCGCGACAACCGGCTGCTCGCGCTCGGCATCAGCGCGGCGCAGCCCTCGGCGCTTATGCCGGGCCTCGAACCCGTGGGGCATGCCGTGCCGGGCTACGAGATGGTGCAGTGGCACGGCCTCGTCGCGCCCGCCGCGACGCCGGCCGAGGTCGTGGCGCGCATCAACGCCACGGTGAACGGCTTCCTCAACGACCCCGAGATGACGCAGCGCCTGGCGATCGAGGGCGCCGATCCCGCCCCGCTGACGCCCGCGCAGTTCCGCGACCTCATCGCGCGGGAGAACGAGCGCTTCCGCGTGCTGGTGGCGCGGGCGGGCATCAAGCCCGACTAATGCTGACGATCACGCTCGCCTGCGGCGACTACGACCGCGTCCGCCCGATCTTCGACGGGCGCGTGCAGGTCGAGGGCGCGCGCGTCGTCCCCGTGCCGATGGCGACCGAGCAGACCTTCCCGCGCGCCGTCACGCGGGCGGAGTTCGACGTCAGCGAGCTCTCGATGTCCTCCCAGCTCATCCAGCTCTCGCGCGGGGAGGCGAAGTATGTCGCGATCCCCGTCCCGGTCTCGCGCGCCTTCCGCCACGGCTGCATCTACCTCCGCGCCGATGCGGGGATCGCGACGCCGAAGGACCTGGAAGGCCGCCGCGTCGGCATCCCGGAATACGGCATGACAATGGGCCTTTGGCTGCGCGGCATCCTGGCGGACGAGCACGGCGTGGACGTCAACGGGATCAGCTGGCGCACCGCCGGGACGAACCAGGCCGGCCGCAGGGAACGGCTCGCGCTGGAACTGCCGCCTGGCCTGGACGTGCGGCCGCTGCCGGTGGGTGCGACGCTCAACGCCGCGCTGCTGGCCGGCGAACTCGACGCCGTCATGTCGCCGACTCCGCCCTACGCCTTCTCCGCCGGCGATCCCCGCGTCACGCGCCTGTTCCCGGATCCCCGCGCCGCGGCCGAAGCGTCCTTCCGCCGTACCGGCTTCTTTCCCACCATGCACCTGGTCGGCATCCGCCGCGACGTGCTGGACCGCGCGCCGGGGCTGGCGCACGCGCTCTACGACGCCTTCCTGCGCGCGAAGCAGGTGGCGGAAGCCGAGTGGGTCGCGACGCTGGCAAAGAGCGCGCCGGCCACGATGTTCCCCTTCCTCGCCGAGGAATGGGACGCGATGCGCACCCTGCTCGGCCCCGATCCCTGGGCGTACGGCATCGCCGCGAACCGCGCGGAATGGGACGCGCTCTGCCGCTGGTCGCATGCCCAGGGGCTGGCGCGGCGCGTGCTGGCGATCGAGGAGGTCTTCGCCGCCGACACGCTGGCGAGTTGACGCCGCCGCCCACGGGGGCTTGACCGGGCCGGCGCGTTTTCCCGTTGCGGCGCCCGCCGGTCCGGGCGCTCCCTGTCGGCCAGCGCCGGCCGATCCGCGCGCGGCGCGCCAGGAAGCGCCGCCATGACGCAACAGGCCCCCGCCCCGTCCGATGTCAGCGCCATGCTGCGCCTCGTCACCGGGGCCTGGATCACCCAGGCGGTCTACGCGGCCGCGAAGCTTGGCCTGGCCGACCTGCTGCGCGACGGGCCGCGGGCGGCCAGCGACCTCGCCGAGGCGACCGCGACCGAGCCGCGGGCCCTGCACCGCCTGCTCCGCACCCTCGCCAGCCAGGGTGTCTTCGCGGAGGAACCGGATGGCGGCCGCTTCCGCCTGACGCCGCTCGCCGATCTCCTGCGGAGCGACACGCCTGGCTCGCTCCGTCCCTTCGCCATCATGATGGGCGAGCCGCTGCTCTGGCGGTCCTTCGGCGAGTTCCTCTACAGCCTGCGCACCGGGAAGCCGGCCTTCGACCATGTCTTCGGCCAGCCGCTCTTCGACTACTACGCCGATCATCCCGAGGCCGCGCGCATCGCCGTGGAGGGCCTGACGAGCCGCGCCGCCTCGGAGAACATGGCGGTCGTCGCGGCCTATGAATTCGGCGCGGCGCAGACCGTGGTGGATGTCGGCGGCGGCCAGGGCTCGCTGCTCGCCGCCATCCTCGCCGCGAACCCGCAGATCAAGGGCGTGCTGCTGGACAAGCCGCATGTCGTGGAGATGGCGCGCCCTGTGCTGGACAGCGCCGTGCGCACCGGCCGCTGCACCCTGCAGGCCGGCGACTTCTTCGCCGAAGTGCCGCCGGGTGGGGATCTCTACCTCCTCAAGAAGGTGATCCACGACTGGGAAGACGAGCGCGCCGTCGCCATCCTGCGCAACATCGCCGCCGCGATGACGCCGCGCGCCCGCCTGCTGCTGGTGGAGCTCGTCGTGCCGCCGGGCAATGCTCCCTCCTTCGCGAAGCTGCTCGACCTGCTGATGATGGTCTACACCGGCGGACGCGAGCGTACCGAGACCGAGCACCGCGCGCTGCTCGGCGAAGCCGGCTTCGAGCTCCGCCGCGTCATCCCCACCGAATCCACCGTCAGCATCGTCGAGGCCGTGCGCCGCGACAGCTGAGCCGGAGATCGCGATCCTGCCGTCGCCGCCGCCACGCAGACGCGCCCGGCTTGTCGAGCCGGCGCGACAGGGTGCAGCCTGGACGCCCACGGAGGAACGGCGATGGCGCGGATCGACTACCACATCTCGCTCAACAGCCCCTGGACGCATCTCGGCGCCGCGCGGATCGAGGCGATCGCGCGCCGGCACGGCGCGGAGCTCCGCGTCTTTCCCGTCGACTTCCGCGAGGTGATCTTCCCGGCTTCGGGCGGGCTGCCGCTCCCGAAGCGCAGCCCGCAGCGCCAGGCCTACCGGCTGCAGGAACTCGCGCGCTGGCGCAGCTTCCTCGACATCCCGATCGAGCTCTCGCCCACCCATTCGCCCTTCGACGAGACGCTGGCCGCGCAATGCGTCATCGCCGTGCGGGAGCTGAAGACCGACGCGCATGCCGTGGCGCTGGCCCACCGCATCCTGCGCGCGCTGTGGGAGGAGGACCGCAACCCCGGCGCCCGCGACGAGCTGGCCGCGCTGATCGCCGATGTCCATCTCGACCCGGACTGGCTGCTCAGGGAAGCCGACCGCGAGGAATGGGCGAAGCAGCGCCGGCAGGACAGCGAGGCCGCGCTGGCCCGCGGCGTCTTCGGCGCGCCGACCTACGCGATCGAGGACGAGCTGTTCTGGGGCCAGGACCGGCTGGACTTCGTGGACCGGCATCTCGCGGCGGGGTAGCGCCGGACTCCTATCCCGCCTCCGCGGCCTGCTCCAGCATGCGCAGCGCGATCTCGCGCTCGCCCAGCACCGTGACGTCCGCCCCCATCCCCGCGAGATGCGACACCGCCTCGTCGCTGTGCGCCCGCGCCAGGATCTCGAGCCTCGGGTTCAGCGCGCGGGCCTGGCGCACCAGGTCGCCGGCCTCGAAGGCTTCGGGGATGGTGCAGAACAGGCGGCGGGCGGCGGGCAGGTTCGCCGCGGCCAGCACCTCGGGTTCGACGGCGTTGCCGACGACGACTTCGGCGCCGGCGGCGCGGGCGGCATCGGCCGCCTCGTCCTCGGTCGTGATGACCAGCACCGGCCGGCCCGTCGCGAGCAGCCCCGGCGCGACGAGCGACCCCACGCGGCCATAGCCGACGACGACGTCGTGGTCCGCCATCGCGGTCACCCCTGGCGGCTCCGGCGCGGGCTGCGGGGCGGGCGCGGGCTCCGGCGCGGCAGGCGCCGGCACGGCGGACTTCGGCGCTTCCGCGGTGAAGGCGATGCGCGTCAGCAGCTTCGTCCGGCCCTTCTCGACCGCGGCAAACAGGAAGGGATTGAGCGCGATGGACAGGATCGCGCCGGCCAGGATCAGGTCGCGACCCTCCGGCGGCAGCAGCCCCAGCGCGACGCCGA
Organism: Falsiroseomonas sp. HW251; assembly: GCF_050563545.1. Lineage (NCBI taxonomy): Bacteria > Pseudomonadati > Pseudomonadota > Alphaproteobacteria > Acetobacterales > Roseomonadaceae > Falsiroseomonas > Falsiroseomonas sp. HW251. The sequence goes on along the minus strand of NZ_JBNXUM010000041.1, from coordinate 38,081 downwards.
GCCCCGCCAGGATGAAGCTGAACTCGCCGATCTGCGCGAGCGCGGCGGAGACCGTGATCGCCGTGCCCGTGGGGTGCCCGAACAGCCGCACGATCGCGAAGGCCGCGATGGACTTGCCGAAGACGATGATCAGCACCGTCGCCAGCAGCGCCAGCGGCGCCTGCAGGATCACCGCGGGGTTGAACAGCATTCCCACCGAGACGAAGAACAGCACGGCGAAGGCGTCGCGCAGCGGCAGCGCTTCCTCCGCCGCGCGCTGCGACAGGCGGCTTTCGCCCATCATCATCCCCGCGAAGAAGGCACCGAGCGCGAAGGAGACGTCGAACAGCTTCGCCGCGCCGAAGGCGACGCCGAGCGCGATCGCATAGACGGCCAGGCGGAACAGCTCCCGCGATCCCGTATGGGCGGCGTGGTGCATGATCCAGGGGATCAGCCGCCTTCCCGCGACCAGCATGACGGCCACGAAGGCCGCGACCTTGACCAGCGTGAGGCCGATGGTGGTCGCCAGCGCCCCGGCCGAGAGCGACGCGCCCGAGGTCAGCGCGGGCGCCAGCGCCGGCAGCAGCACCAGCGCAAGGACCATCACGAGGTCCTCGACGATCAGCCAGCCCACGGCGATGCGGCCGCGCTCGCTCTCCAGGATCTTCCTCTCCTGCAGCGCGCGCACCAGCACGACCGTGGAGGCGACGGACAGCGCGAGACCGAAGACCAGCCCCGCGCCGCTGCCCCAGCCATGCGCCCGGGCCAGCCCCATGCCCATCATCGTTGCCACCGCAATCTGCGCGACCGCGCCGGGCACCGCGATGGCGCGGACCTCCATCAGCTCCTTCAGCGAGAAGTGCAGGCCGACGCCGAACATCAGCAGGATCACGCCGAGCTCCGCGAGCTCGCCCGCGAGTTCCGCATCCGCCACGAAGCCCGGCGTGAAGGGCCCGACCACGACACCGGCGGCGAGATAGCCGACCAGCGGCGACAGCTTCAGCCGATGCGCGACCATCCCCAGCAGGAAGGCCAGCGCGAAACCGATCGCAATCGTCGCGATGAGGGGTGTGTCGTGTCCCGGCAAATTCGTCTCCCTTCGCCTCGCCTCCTAAATGCGGGGCGAGGGAGCCGAGATCAACCGGAAATTTTCTGGATATTGCGCCGCCGGCGCGAAATTCAGGTACTCAGGCGGCGTAGCGCGCGAGCGCGAGGTCGTCGGACGCGATCTCCGGCTTGCGGCCCGTGACGAGATCGGCGAGCAGCCGCCCCGAGCCGCAGGCCATCGTCCAGCCCAGCGTCCCGTGGCCGGTGTTGAGGTACAGGTTCGAATAGCGTGTCGGCCCCACCACCGGCGTGCCGTCCGGCGTCATCGGGCGCAGCCCCGTCCAGAAGCTCGCCTTGGCGACGTCGCCGCCGCGGGGGAAGAGGTCGGTGACGGAATGCTCCAGCGTCTCGCGCCGCGGCCTGCGCAGCCGGAGCGAGAAGCCCGCGAGCTCCGCGGTGCCGCCCACGCGGATGCGGTCGCCGAGCCTGGTGATCGCCACCTTGTAGGTCTCGTCCATCACGGTGGAAACCGGCGCCGCGGCTTCGTCGGTCACCGGCAGCGTCAGCGAATAGCCCTTCACGGGATAGACCGGCACATCCACGGCCAGCGGCCGCAGCAGCGCCGGCGTATAGCTCCCCATCGCGACGACGTAGCGGTCGGCGGCGAAGGTGCCCTGGTCGGTCTGAACGCCGGTCACCATGCCGGCCTCGGTCGTCAGGCCGCTGATCGTGATGCCGTGGCAGAAGGTCACGCCGGCGGCGGCCGCCAGCCCCGCAAGGCGCTGGGTGAAGAGGAAGGCGTCGCCGGTCTCGTCGCCCGGAAACTGCAGCCCGCCCACGAACCTCCCAGGGACGAGGCCGAGCGCCGGCTCGGCGGCAACCGCGCCGGCGGCATCCAGCAGCGCGTGGCGTACGCCGAAGGCCTTCAGCACCTCGATGTCGGCGCCCACCGCATCCAGCTGCTTCTGCGTGCGGAAGAGCTGCAGCGTGCCCTTCGTCCGCTGGTCGTACTCGATGCCGGTCTCGGCGCGCAGATCCCTCAGGCAGTCGCGCGAATACTCCGCCAGCCGCACCATCCTGGCCTTGTTCACGCCATAGGCGGCCGCGGTGCAATTCGCGAGCATCTGGCCGAGCCAGCGGTACAGCCCGCCATCGGCCTGCGGCCACAGCACCAGCGGGCGGTGGCGCATCATCAGCCACTTCATCGCCTTGATCGGGATGCCCGGGCCGGCCCAGGGGGCGGAGTAGCCCGGCGAGACCTGGCCGGCATTGGCGAAGCTGGTCTCCATCCCTGCGGCGGGCTGGCGGTCCAGTACCGTCACCTCGTGCCCTGCGCGGGCGAGGTACCAAGCGCTCGCGACGCCAACGACACCGGAACCCAGGACCAGGACGCGCATCGCAACCTCCACCTCGTGGCGGGGCCAGGATAACCGGTGGGATCGGCGAATATCCCGCGCATCCGGCGCATGGAATGGCCAAATCGCCGAATTTATCGCATGATGTTGCATGATTCCGCAGGATCTGCCGACATGGACGAGACCGACCGCGCCATCATCCGCGAGCTCCGGCGCGACGGGCGCATGCCCAATTCGGCGCTGGCCGAGGCCGTCGGCCTGTCGCCTTCCGCCTGCCTCCGCCGGCTTCGCCTGCTAGAGCGCAACGGCACGATCCGCGGCTACACCGTGGTGGTGGAGGAAGCGCCGGCGCGCGATGCGGTGACGGTCATCGTGCAGATCACCCTGGACCGCCAGACCGACGAGCATCTCCGCCGCTTCGAGGACGCCGTGCGCAAATGCCCGGAGGTCCGCGAATGCCACCTCATGACCGGCATGTCGGACTACCTGCTGCGCGTCGAGGTCCGCGACGCCGCGGATTACGAGCGCCTGCACAAGGAAGCGCTGTCCCGCATGCCCGGCGTCGCCCGCATCCAGTCGAGCTTCGCGATCCGGACGGTGATCAGGGGATAGGCGCGCGCGGCCCGGGGGGGGGTCGGGCCGCGCGCGGCCGTCCGGCTAGTGCGCGCGCTGCATCTGGCGACGCGCGCGGCCTGCGCCGGGCTGCTCGATCTCCACCTCGTCGCGCTTCAGCGTCTCCCGCACCGTCTCGACGCGCTCGCTGCGCTCGGTGCGGACGACGATCTCCTCGCGCAGGCGCAGGTGCTTCTCGACCACCGGCACCTCCGCGGTTTCGATCACCTCGACCGTCACCTCGGTCAGCACCTCGCCGGTCCGGGCATCGCGCTGCGGGCGGCGCCGCTCCACCACCACGCGCTCGCTCGTCAGCGTGACCTGGCGCTCCACCGGCGTCTCGACGACGAAGCGGTGGATGCGCGCGGTGCCGCGCGCCTCGGTGCGCTTGCCGACCTCGAGGACCTCCTCGCCGAGCGCGATCACCTCCTCGGCGTTGGCCGGCGCCTGGCGGACGGGCTGCTGCGGCGACGGCTGCCGCTGCTGCAGCTGCTGTCGCTGGGGCTGCTGCTGCATGCCCTGCATCATGCCCATCCAGGGCGCGAAGAAGAGTTCGGTCAGCGAGACCGCGGTCGCACGCGACGGCATGGCGGCCTCCGACGCGGTGGTGGCCACGCGCGTCATCTGCCGCGCCATGTCGGTCGCCATCTTCGCCGGCCTGACGGCCGCATCGGCAACGTGGCGAGCGGTCTCGCGGACCTGCCGCTCGGCCTGGTGCTGCGCACGCAGCTCCTCGCGCTGGCGGCGGGATTCCGCTTCCTCCTGCTCGCGCTGGCGGCTCGCCTCGGCCTCGGCCTGCTCACGCGCCTGATCGGCCTGCTCGCGCTCCTGACGGGCCTGGGCGCGGCGATCCTCGGCCTCCTGCTCGCGGGCCTGCTCTGCCTCGGCGCGACCGGCCTCGATCTTCTCGGCGACGCCCTGCACCTGCTCCTCGCTGAGCGCGCGCTGGACCGCCGGCAGGATCTCCGTCTTCTCGTCGCGGGCGTGCTGGCGGAACGCCTTCTGCAGCTCCTTCAGCCGCTGCGCGAAGCTCTCGTCGCCCTTGGGCAGGCCTTCGAGCTCGGCCAGCTGGGCGCGAAGCTCGCGGTTGTCGCGGATCGCGTCGGTGACGAGTTCCTTCGTCTCGGCGTTCCGGCGCAGCACGGGGAACAGGTGCTGCTCCTCCAGGCTGGCATGCAGTTCGAGCTCGGCCTTCAGCTCGGCAAAGAGGCGCTCGCGCGTCTTCACCGCGCCGTCGGAGGTCTCGGCGAGCTTCGTGAACAGCTCGTTGGCCCGTGCGGGGCCGGCTTGCATCAGGGTGCGCAGGTTCATGTGGTCCAATCCCTTGTTGCCGACGGCGCAGGCCGTGGCGTTCAGGGAGTCCAGCGCAGGGATGCAGGTGAAGTTTCGCAGCGCAGCAGAACAATGCAGGGTAGATGCCGCTCCGGACCGGTGGGGAGCCGTGCCTACCCTTCCTCCTCCGTCCGCATGCCGCATTCGTTGTGGATGCGCGTGGCCGCGATCGCCGCATGGCCCATGCCGACCACGATCTGATCGAGCCCCGTCACGATGTCGCCCGCGGCATAGAGCCCCTTCACCGTGGTCTGCATCCCCCCATCCACCACCAGCGCGCCCTTCGCGTCGCGTTCCGCGCCCAGGGCCGCCGCCAGCTCCGTCCTGTAGTCCAGGCCAAGCGCGGAATAGAGGATGTCGAAGCGAAGCTCCGCCCCGTCCACCCGCAGCGCCGCGATGCGGCCGTCCTGCACATCCAATGCCGTCACCGGCTTCTCCACGACGCGCACGCCATGCCGTTCCAGCCGCTCGCGCGTCGGCGCGTCCATGTCCATGCGGCCGAGCGTCAGCAGCGTCACGTCGTCGGAATAGGTCCGCGCGATGAACAGCGCCTCGCCGGCGCCGGTCGCGCCGTGGCCGATGACCGCGATGCGCTTGCCGCGGCTCTCGAAGCCGTCGCAGACCGGGCAGTAGCGCACCAGGCCGCGGCGGACGGCATCCCGCAGATCCGGCAGCTCGGGCTCGATGTCGCGGGCACCGGTCGCCAGCAGCACGTGCCGCGCGCGGATGACCGCGCTGCCGTCCAGCGTCGCGGCGAAGCCCTCGCCTTCCCGCACCAGGGACGTGACGGCGGCCGCGACCACGGGAATGCGGTAGCGGCCGAGATGCTCGCGCTGCCGGGCCAGGATCTCCGGCCCCGGGATGCCGTCGGCGAAGAAGGGGATGTTGTGGCTCGCCGGGATCCAGGCGGCCCGGGGGTCGCCGGCATCGGCCACCACCACGCGACGGCGGAACCGCGCGAGGTAGAGCGCGGCGGTCATCCCCGCGGGCCCGCCGCCCACGACCAGCGCATCGACTTCGTCCTGCATGGACCGCCAACGCGCAAGGGGTGCAGAGGTCGCGGCTCCATCATTGCCGTGAATGGCGGCCATCCGACGGACGCAGGTGGCAGGGTCCGGCCGTTGCGCCACCTTACGGACCCAAGGCGGCGCCGTGCGCCGCGCCACGCACACAAGGACCCCTTGCATGACCGACATCCTCTTCACGCCGACGACGCTCGGCGACATCCCGCTCGCCAACCGCATCGTGATGGCGCCGATGACGCGCAGCCGCGCGCCGGGCAACGTGCCGACGCCGCTGATGGCGACCTATTACGGCCAGCGCGCCGGCGCGGGGCTGATCGTGACGGAGGGCACCTCCCCCTCCGCCGACGGGCTCGGCTACATCACCATCCCCGGCCTGTTCTCCGACGCCCAGGTCCAGGGCTGGCGCGGCGTGACGGAGGCGGTGCACGCGAAGGGCGGGCGGATCGTCGCCCAGATCATGCACACCGGCCGCATCTCGCATCCCGACAACACCGGCGGGCTGCCGGTCGTCGCGCCCTCGGCCGTCGCCGCCCAGGGCCAAATGTTCACCGCCGGCGGGATGAAGCCCCTCCCCGTGCCGGAAGCGCTGACCGAGGCCGGGATCGAGCGCGTGATCGGCGACTTCGCCGCCGCCGCGCGCAACGCGGTCGCGGCCGGCTTCGACGGCATCGAGATCCATGGCGCGAATGGCTATCTCGTCACGCAGTTCCTCGCGCCCAACGCCAACCGCCGCGAGGATCGCTGGGGCGGCAGCGCCGAGAACCGCGCCCGCTTCGCGCTGGCCGTGCTGGATGCCAGCATCGCCGCGATCGGCGGCGGGCGGGTCGGGATCCGACTGAGCCCCGGCAACCCGTTCAACGACATCGCCGACCCCGCGGTGGAGGAGACCTACACGCACCTCTTCCGCGAACTCGGCAAGCGCGACTTCGCCTATCTGCACCTGCTCGGGCCGAAGCTCGACTTCGACGTGCCGGGCCTGGCGAAGCGGCTGTCGGGGGCGAGGCTGATCCTGAACGGCGGCTACGACCGCGACCGCGCCGAGGTCGACCTGGCCGCCGGCCGGGCCGAGGCGATCGCCTTCGGCACGGGCTTCCTGGCAAATCCGGACCTGCCGGAGCGGCTGCGGCGCCGCGCGCCCCTGAACGCGCCGGACAGCGCGACCTTCTACGGCGGCGACGCGAAGGGCTACACGGACTACCCCGCGCTGGCAGCGTAGCCCGCGATCGTCCCGGGCGGCCGCCACGGCAGGCCGCCCGGGAGACGCGGACCTCAGGCGAATTGGGGCGGCACCCATCGCGCTCCGCGGCGTTGCGGCAGGAAACGCAGTGTCGCTGGAGCCCCCATGCCCGACCGTCCTCCTCCCTCGCCGTCTCCCTGGGTGATCGCCGCCGCGGCGATGGCCGCCTGGCTGGCGCTCGGCACCTCCCGCCACCGGGCGCTGCTGCCGCCGCCGCGCCAGCGCGACCGCGGGCAGAAGCCGCATGCCGCGACCATCCCGCAGGACGGCGCCGGCCGCGACGCAGACCACCCCCACCAGATCCCCCGCGCGGGCTGGTGGATGATCATCAAGCGCACCCTGAATCAGGCGAACGAGGACCGGCTGCTGAGCGAGGCCGCGGGCGTCACCTTCTACGCCCTGCTCGCGCTGTTCCCCGCCATCGCGGCGCTGATCTCGCTCTATGGCCTGATCGCGGACCCCGCGACGATCTCGAAGCAGTTCGACCAGCTGCAGGGCATCGTCCCCGGCGGCGGGATGCAGCTGATCGAGGAGCAGGTCCGCCGCGTCTCCTCCAAGCCCTCCGGCACGCTCGGCGTCGGCGCCATCATCGGCCTCGCGGTGTCGCTGTGGTCGGCGAACCAGGCGACCAAGGCGATGTTCGACGCGCTGAACGTCGTCTACGAGGAGAAGGAGAAGCGCAGCTTCATCCGGCTGACGCTCGTCAGCCTGGCCTTCACGCTGGGCGGGCTGATCTTCGCGATCGTGTCGATGATCGCGGTGATCCTGCTGCCCGTGGTCTTCAACGTCATCGGCCTGCAGACGCAGGTGGAATGGCTGCTGCGGATCGCGCGCTGGCCGCTGCTGCTGCTGCTGGTCGGCACGATCCTCGCCGCGCTGTATCGCTTCGGGCCGAGCCGGGAGCGCGCGCGCTGGCGCTGGGTGACCTGGGGCAGCGCGATGGCGGCCATCGTGTGGTTCGCGGGCTCGATCGGCTTCTCCTGGTACGTCGAGAATTTCGGCAGCTACAACGAGACCTACGGCTCGCTCGGCGCCGTCATCGGCTTCATGACCTGGATCTGGATCAGCAGCGCCGTGGTGCTGCTCGGCGGCGAGCTGAACGCCGAGATGGAGCACCAGACCGCGCGCGACACCACGACGGGGCCGGAGCAGCCGATGGGCACGCGCGGCGCGAAGATGGCGGACACCGTCGCGCCGTGATCGTTGCATCGCCTCGATCCCTGCGGGAGACTTGGGGATACCGTCGGGGAGAGCGAGATGCGACGCACCACCACCCGCCGCGGCCTGCTTGCCGCGGCCGCGGCCCTGGCGCCGCTGCCAACGGTCGCGCAGGCGGCCTACCCCGACCGGCCGATCCGGCTGATCATGCCCTTTCCCGCCGGCGGCTCCTCCGACACGCATGCCCGCGCCTTCGCCGATGCGATGGGCCGCGAGCTGCCGCAGCGCATGGTCGTGGACAACCGCTCCGGCGCAGGCGGCAACATCGGCGTTGACGCCGCGGCGAAGAGCCCGGCCGACGGCTACACCCTGCTGGCGACCGGGCCCAACATCATCAACACGCGCTACCTCATCCGCGACACGCCCTTCCGCTGGGAACGCGACTTCGACCCGCTCGGGATGATGTTCTCCGCGCCCAACGTGCTGGTCGTGCATCCCTCCGTGCCGGCGCGGACGGTGCCGGAATTCATCGCCCATGCGCGCGCGAATCCGGGGCGGGTCAATTTCGGCTCGGCCGGCGCGGGCGGTTCGATCCATCTCTCGGCCGAGATGTTCATGGACATGACGGGAACCCAGATGGTGCATGTCCCCTATCGCGGCGACGCGCTGCTGCGCGCCGACCTCACGACCGGCGCGATCCAGGTCCTGTTCGGCGGCATCACCACGGCGCTGGAGCCGATCCGCGCGGGGCAGTGGCGCGCGCTCGGCGTGACCGGCCCGACGCGCTGGCCGGCGCTGCCGGACCTGCCGACAGTGGCGGAGACGTTGCCGGGCTACAGCGTGACGAGCTGGATGGGCCTGTTCGCGCCGAAGGGCGTGCCCGCCCCCGTCGTCGCGCGCCTGCGGGACGCGTTCGACAAGGTCATGGCCAACCCCGCCAACATCGCGGAGTTCGAGAAGCTCGGCGTGCAGGTCACGCCCTCCTCCGCAGCGGAGCACCTGGCCTTCATGCAGATCGAGGAACGTCGCTGGACCCCGATCCTCAGCCGCATCGAGCCGCAGTAGCGGGCGTCACCGCTTCCGCAGCGCCTCCGTCAGTAGCAGGAACACGAAGGACGCCAGGAACAACAAGCTCGCCGCGGCCAGGATGGTCGGCGTCATGTATTCCCGGACGTTGGCATACATCTGCCGCGGCAGCGTGAACTGGCCGGGGCCGGCCAGGAAGAGCGTGATCACGAACTCATCGAGCGAGGTCGCGAAGGCGAAGACCGCGCCCGCCGCGACCCCGGGCCAGATCCGCGGCAGCAGCACGCGGCGGAACGCCATCGCCGGCGGGGCGCCGAGGCTTGCCGCCGCGCGCAACAGGCCGGAATCGAAGGTGGACAGGCTCGCCAGCACGGTGATGACGACGAAGGGCACCGCGACGACGGTGTGGCCCAGCACAAGCCCCGCCAGCGTCCCCGCCAGCCCGACCAGCGAGAAGGCGAAGAACAGGGACGCCGCGGTGACAATGAAGGGGGTCACCATCGGCGCCGTCAGCAGCGCCAGGATCAGCGCGCGGCCGCGGAACTGCCCGAGATGCAGCCCGATCGCCGCCGCCGTCCCGAGCGCGCTCGCCAGCAGCATCGTGCAGGCCCCCACCACCAGGCTGTTGCGCGTCGCCAGCGTCCAGCGCTCGTTGGCGAAGAAATCGACATACCAGCGGAGCGAGAAGCCCCTGGGTGGGAAGGCCAGCACCTCGGTCGGCGAGAAGCTGAGCCACAGCGCCGCGGCCATCGGCGCCGTCAGGAAAGCCAGCACCAGCGCGCAGGCGCCGACCAGCAGCGGGGACGGCTTCAGCCCCGGCATCAGCCCCGCGCGCCCACGGGCGTGCGGCCTGTCAGCGCCTTCAGCAGCCCCACCACCGCGCCGGCCATCGCCAGCAGATAGACCGACAGCGCCGCCGACATGCCCCAGTTCACGTCGCGGTTCAGGAACTGCGCGATGAACCAGGCGACGAGCTGGTCGCGCTCCCCGCCGACCAGCGCCGGCGTGATGTAGAAGCCGACCGCGATCAGGAAGGTCATCGCCGCGCCGGCCAGCACGCCCGGCAGCGACAGCGGCAGCCAGACCCGGCGGAACGCCAGCCAGGGCGTCGCGCCGAGCGAATGCGCGGCCTGCAGGTAGCGCCGGTCGAGCCTGGTCATCACGCCGACCATCGGCAGGATCGCGACCGGCAGCAGGACGTGGATGGTCGCCAGCAGCACCGCGACGCGCGTGCCCACGAGCTGCAGCGGCGCCTCCACGAGCCCGAGGAAGACCAGCGCGTCGTTCACCGGCCCCTCTCGCTGCAGCAGCGCGAACCAGGCGGTGGAGCGCACCATGACCGACGACCAGAAGGGCAGCAGCACCAGCATCAGCGCGGCCGAGGACCAGGGCGGCCGCAGCGCCGCGATCGTCGCCGCCACCGGCCAGCCCAGCACGACGCAGGCGAGCGTCACGACCAGGCTGACCCAGAGCGTGCGCAGGAACAGCGTGACGAAGACCGCCTGGTCCGCATCGACCGCACGCACCTCGCCATCCGGCGTCCGTGTGAGGTCGAGCGCGCGCAGCATGTAGAGCGAGGTCGTCGGCCCGCTTGCGCGGCGGATCATCCTCCAGGTGTCGGGATCCGCCCAGCGGGCGTCGAGCGCGGGCAGGTTCTCGGCATAGGGCGCCGCAAGGCGCGGCCCCGCGCGCGCGGTGCGCAGCAGCAGGGCGCGCATGCCCGTCCGCTCGAAGTTCAGGCGCTGCGAGACCTCGCCGATTCGGCGTTCCTCCAGCGCGTCCGAGAGTTCCCGCGCGATCGCGGCGAAGGCGGCCTCGGGCGGCAGTCCCTGCCCGTCCCAGGCCGCAAGCGCGGCGGAGGTCCGCGGCAGCGCCGCCGGGACCTCGCGGTCGGCGACCGCCATGAAGAGCGTGATGCCGACCGGGATGACGAAGGCGCCCGCGATCAGCAGCAGCAGCGGCGCAAGCAGCGCGGCGGCGAGGAGCTTCTGCCCCCTCACTTCACCGATTCAGCCAGGACGCGAAGCGCTGCTCGAGGTCGGTGCCCTGGTCCAGCCAGAACTCCGTGTCGATCTGCAGGCCGCCGGCCTGGTGGTTGCTCATCATCAGCGGGTTGGCCGCGCGCACCGCGGGGTCGTTGGCGACCGCCGCCGTCACGGGGTTGATCGGCCACACCGCGGAAAGCGCGCGCAGCGGATCGGCATCGGTGATGTGGTTGATCAGCCGCATCGCATTCGCCGCGTTGGGCGAGCCCCGCACCACGGCCCAGTAGTCGTAGCTGTAGAGCAGCGTGTTCCAGTTCAGGTCGAGCCGCGCGCCGCCCCGGATGGCATTGGCGGTGCGTCCGACGAAGCCGACGGCATAGGCGACCTCGCCGGCGTTCACCCATTCCAGCGGCTGCTGCCCGCCCGTCCAGAACACCAGGTGCGGCCGGATGCGGTCGAGTGCCGCGAAGGCGCGCTGCTGCCCCGCCGGCGTCGCCAGCACGCGATAGACCTCGGAAGCCGGCACGCCATCGCCCATCAGCGCGATCTCGAGCGTCATGCGCGCGCCGCGGCGCAGCGTGCGCCGGCCGGGGAAGCGCTGCACGTCCCAGAATTCTTGCCAGTTCGACGGTCCGTTCGGGTTGCGCGCGACGTCGCGGAAGACCGACACGCCCCAGCCGATCGCGCCCGCGCCGCAGGTGATCGCGCCGCCCGGCAGGAACTTCTCGCGGTTCACGACGGACCAGTCGATGCGCTCGAAGATGCCGTCTTCGCAGCCGCGGATCAGGTCCGGCGCCTCCACCAGCACGACGTCCCACGTCACGTTGCGCGCCTGCACCATCGCGCGGATCGGGCCGACATTGTAGTCGTAGCTGCTGTCCCGCACGGCGACGCCGGTGCGCTGCGTGAAGGTCTCGAACAGCGTGCGCCGCATGTGGTCCTGCAGCTGCCCGCCGCCCGCGACGATGGTCAGGTCGCGCTGCGCCAGAGCGGGCGCCGCCGCGAGGACAAGCGCGAGGAGCGCGAAAAGCAGACGCCTCATCGAATGGTCTCCACCGGCGTGATCCGCCACCCCGCATTCTTTCGCTCGTAATACGCATTGAGCAAGCGGGTCGTGACCGGCCCCGGCACGCCCTTCCCCACGGGCCGCCCGTCCAGCCGCGTCACCGGGAACAGCCCGCAGGAGGTCGCGGTCAGGAACGCCTCCTCCGCCCGCGCCAGCTCCTCCGGCATCAGGCGCCCGTAGCGCGCAGGAATGCCAAGATCCCCCGCGATCTCGAACATCGTCCGGCAGGACACGCCCGGCAGGACATTGGCGTCAGGCGCGACCAGCCCGCCGTCGAGATACGCGACGATGTTGAAGCCCGGGGCCTCCGCGACCGCGCCGTCGGTAGCGAGCAGCAGCGCCACGTCCTCGCCCGAATCCCTGGCAACGAAGGTGGCGCGGTGGAAGTCGCCCCAATGCGTGTTCTTCCAGTGCGGGTTCACCGACGCCGCGGCGATGCGCGGGATGCCGCGCACGATCATGGCGTGCAGGCCGCGCCGCATCTCCTCGGGCTGGCCGCGCAGGACCAGCGGCGTGACGGTCGCGAAGAACCGATGCGCCCTGTGCCGCGCGGGGTCGCGCGTGCCGGGCACCGCGGTGCCGCGCGTGCAGGCGAAATAGACCAGCGTGTCGGGAAGCCCGCTCGCCCGCACCAGCGCGGCCAGGCGCCTGCGCAGCCCATCGCGGTCGGTGCCGGGATCGAGCCGCAGCCCTTCGCAGGATGCCAGGAACCGGTCGAGGTGATCCTCCAGCCGGAAGAAGCCGCCCTTCCAGGTGTGGACCACGTCATAGGTCATGTCGGCATACATCAGCCCGAGGTCGCGCACGGGGATCCGCGCTTCCTCAAGCGGCACGACCGCGCCGTCGAGCCAGGCCATCGCCCTGGAGAAATCCGCGTTCTCCACCGTCAGGTGGGTGGGGATGTTCAGCGCCTCGGCCATGCGCCAGATGTGCCCCCCGTCGCGTGCGCGGTCAAATGTCGCGCACGGCGGGCGCGCGGTCAGATCTTCTGCGGTCCCTGGTCCGGCACCGCGGCCCAGGCCCGGAAGGCCTCGCTCGCCGGCACGCGGCCGCTCCGGATCAGGCCGAGCCAGGCCTCGGCCGCGCGGACGAAGGGGTTCACGCCGCGCGGCCAGATCACCAGCGACAGCGCCTCCGCGAGCTCGGGCTCCGGCACGCCGAGATGCAGCGCGGCCTCGATCTCCGCTTCCAGACCCCAGCGATGGTCCGACGCCGCATGGATCGCGGCGAGGCAGGTGCGCGCCAGCGTCTCCTCGATCGCCCCGCCGAGCAGCGCGCGGCCGCCATCGAGATAGGCGTCGCGCAGGTCGGTCCCGAAATGCGCAGCCCAGGCCCCGTCCAGCGTCGCGTAGCGCGGCGCGCCCGCGGCCCAGCCCGCCAGCCGGAAGACCGCCAGCGCCCGGTCCTCGGTCCCGCCAGCCGCCCTGAACTTCAGGAGGTGATGCGTGCCGACCGGCTCCTGGCAGGCCGAGAGGATCGCGAGCCAGACGGTTTCGCGCGCCAGCGGCGCCAGGTGCCGCCGGTCCAGCGTCAGCGCGCGATACATCGCCTCGTATTGCCCATGCAGCTCCGGCAGCGCGGCCGCCATCAGCCCGTGATGCGGCAGCACGAAGCCGCCGCGCGCGGCGCGGATCGCCTCCAGGCGGGCACGGACCTCTTCCGGCTCGGGCGCGGTCATCCCGGCAAGGTGGCATGGCTTGGCGCGGCGCGGGAGGGCGGGTCAAATACGCCGGACCCAGGGAGACGACCGATGCGCCGCCGCCACGCCCTTGCCCTGCTCGCCGTGCCGCTGCTGCCGCGCGCCGCGCTCGCCCAGACCTGGGCGCCGAACCGGCCGATCACGCTTGTCGTGCCCTTCCCGCCGGGCGGCCCGACGGACCTGGCGGCGCGCGTGATGCAGGCCGGCATGCAGGCCGCGCTCGGCCAGCCCGTCGTGGTGGACAACCGCACCGGCGCGACCGGCGCCATCGGGTCCCGCTTCGTCGCGCAGAGCGCGCCCGACGGCCACACGCTGCTGGTCGCGGCCAGCGGCACGCTGACCATCAACGAGGTCGTCATGCGCAGCCCGGGCTACGCCACGGAACGCGACTTCGCCCCCATCACTTTGGTGATGAGCGTGCCCAACATGCTGGTCGTCAACCCCGCTATCCCCGCGCGGACGGTGCCGGAGGTGGTGGCCTGGATGAAGGCGCAGCCCACCGGCGTGAACTACGCCTCCTCCGGCGTCGGCTCCTCCGAGCAGCTCGGCATGGAGCTCTTCCGCCTGCGCACCGGCACCGAGGCGACCGCCGTCCCCTTCCAGGGCGGCCCGGCCGCGATGCAGGCGGTGATGCAGAACCAGGCGCCGGTCGCGATGCTGAACGCCGCGACGGTCGGACCCCAGGTCCAGGCCGGGAGCTTGCGCGGCATCGCCGTCGCCGGGCCCCGCCGCATGCCGACGCTCCCCGACGTGCCCACCATGACCGAGCAGGGCCTGCCCGATATCGTCAGCGGCAGCTGGACCGGCGTCGTCGCGCCGGTCGCCACGCCGGTGCCGATCCTCGACCGGCTGAACGAGGTGATGGTCGCGGCGCTCCGCGCGCCGGACGTGACGGAACGCCTGAACCGCGTCGGCTTCGCCGTGGACGCATCGAGCCGCGAGGAGCTCGCCCGGCTGATCGCGTCCGATCTCGCGCGCTGGCGCGAGGTGGTGCGCCAGGCCCGCATCGAGGTCAATTAGCTACCACAACCCCGGCAGCCAGAGGCTGATCGCCGGCACCAGGGCCAGCAGCAGGATCCGCACCGCGTCCGAGGCGACGAAGCCCATCACGCCGCGATAGGTCTCGCCCATCGGCACGTCCTTCGCCATGGCGTTGATGACGAAGAGATTGAGCCCGAAGGGCGGCGAGATCATCCCGACCTCGACGCTCATCAGCACCAGGATGCCGAACCAGGTCAGCACCTGCGTCCTGTCCATCCCGAAGTCGAGCGACAGCATCAGCGGCACGAAGATCGGCAGCGTCAGCAGCACCATCGCCAGGCTTTCCATGAAGCAGCCCAGGATGAAGTAGATCACCAGGATCGCGAGAAGCACGGTGATCGGCGCGACATCCAGCCGCGCGACCGCGGCCGACAGTTCCGTCGGCAGCTGCGACAGCGCCAGCGCCGCACTGAACAACTCCGCCCCGAGCAGCACCAGGAAGATCAGTCCGGTGGTCTCGGCCGTGGAGAGCAGGCTTTCCTTCAGCCCCTGCCACCGCATGCCGCCCAGCGTCACCGCAAGGACGAAGGTCGCCGCGGCGCCGATCGCCGCTCCCTCGGTCGCGCTGAACCAGCCGTCATACATGCCGGTGACGACCAGGACGAAGACCAGCACGACCGGCCAGACATCGGCGGTGGCGCGCACCCGTTCGCCCCAGTTCATCCGCGCCGCCGCCGGCGCGGCGTCGGGGGCGAAGCGGGTGTAGAGGTTCACCACCAGCATGTAGCCCGCCGTCGCGATCAGCCCGGGGATCACGGCGGCGACGAACATCTGGCCGATGCTCTGCTCGGTGTAGATGGCGTAGATCACCAGGATGACGCTCGGCGGGATCAGGATGCCGAGCGTGCCGCCGGCAGCCAGCGTCCCGGTGGCCAGCGCCGGCGAATAGCCGTGCCGGCGCATCTCCGGCCCCGCCACCTGGCTCATCGTCGCGGCGGTGGCCAGCGACGACCCGCAGATCGCCCCGAAGGCCGCGCAGCCCCCGATGGTGGCCACCGCCAGCCCGCCGCGCCAATGCCCCATCCAGGCCCGCGCGCAGCGGAACAGCGCGCGGTTCATGCCCCCCTTGGTCGCGAAATCGCCCATCAGCAGGAACAGCGGGATGACCGAGAGCGTGTAGGAGGAGAAGCGGCTGAAGGTGAGCGTGTTCAGCGAGGCAAGCAGCCGGTCCGCGCCGGAGATCGCGGCATAGCCGAGCCCGCCCACCAGCAGCATCGCGATGCCGACCGGCATGCGCAGCCCGATCAGCAGCAGGGCGCCCGCGAACATGAAAAGGCCGATGTCGAAGTTGGTCATCTTCTACCCCCCTCCCCCGCTCGCGGGAGAGGGTTTCAGGGAGTTCGCCGCGCTCTCGACCGCCACGAAACCCGCGCAGACCGTCCAGACCGTCATGCCGATCGCCGCCCCCGCATAGCCCCACCAATAGGGGATCAGCAGGAACATCGTCTCGCGCTCGCGGTCCCACATGTTGAATCCGCCGATCGCCAGCCGCCAGGCCAGCACCGCGATGACCAGCGCGCCCACCGCGCGCATCAGCGCATCCAGCCCCGCGATGGCGCGCGGCGGCAGCTTCTGCGTGAAGAAATCCACCAGCACATGCGCGCCCTTCATCTCGCAGAGCGGCAGGCACAGCGCGACGGCGACGCCGAGCAGCATCTCCACGATCTCGGAATCGCCCAGGATAGGCTTGTTGATCACCGCGCTGCGGATGACCGACGCCGTCGTCACCCCGATCGCCACCATCAGCAGCGCGCCCGCCACCAGCGCCAGCGCGGTCGCGACGCCGGTGAGCGCCCCGCGCAGCCGCGCCATCAGGTCCGGCCGTGCGCCGCGGTGACCGACATCATGTCGTCGAACAGCGCGCGCCCGTTGCGGCCGCGGCGGTTCATCTCGGCGATCCAGGCCTCATAGGCCGGCGCCACCGCATTGCGCCAGCGCGCCTTCTCGGCATCCGGGATCTCGATGATCTCGTTGCCGGCGGCCCGCGTCGCGTCGATCGCCTGCTGGGTCTGGGTATCCCAGACCTCGCCGAGCTGTTTCGACAGCGCCGCACCGGAATTGGCGTCCACCACCGCCTTCAGCTCCGCCGGCAGGCGGTTGTAGCTCCGCAGGCTCATCAGCGTCAGCAGCATGCCCTGGAACAGCCCGCCCTTGGGCTCGGAGTGGTATTTCGCGACCTCGTAGAGGCGGAAGGGATGGGTGATCGCCCAGTTGATGAGGAAGCCGTCCACCTGGTTGCGCGCCGTCGCCTCATAGACGCCGCCCAAGGGAATGCCGACCGGCGTGGCGCCGAGCGCGGTCACGGCCTCGCCGATGAAGCGGCCAGCGACGCGAAGCCGCAGCCCCTTGAAGTCGTCCTGCACGCGGATCGGCTTGCGGCTGGTATGCACCAGAGCGCGGTCGGTCGAGTGGATAGAGATGATCTTGATGCCGCGGTATTCCGTGTCGGCCAGATTCTTCGTGCAGAACTCATAGGCCGCGACGGACTCCGTGGCCGACAGGCCCGTGTTCATGAAGGGCATCTCGAGCCCCTCGGTCCCCATGAAGCGGCCGGGGGTGAAGCCGGGGACGGTCCAGATGATGTCCACCACCCCGTCTTCCAGCTGCTGCGGCAGGTCGCGCGGCTGCCCGCCGAGCTGCATGGCGGGGTAGCTCTCGATCCGGATGCGGCCCTGCGACTGCTGCTGGATCCGCGCGGCCCAGGGGTCGAGATGCAGCGTGTGATCGAGCGCCGTCGGCGAGGAGAAGCTGTGCAGCCGGAAGGTGAAGCTCTGCTGGGCCTTCGCCACCATCGGCGCGGCCAGCGCGCCGAGCCCGGCGCCGATCAGAAGTCTGCGCTGCATTGTTCTCTCCCTGTTTTCCTCAGCGCGCCGGATGGGCCGGCACGAAGACCGGGCGCAGCAGCCATTGCCGCGCGATCTCCCAGTAGCCGCGGAAGACGAAGTGGCCGTTATGGGCCAGCAGCGCCGCGCGGTTGCGCCGCCAGAAGCCGGGGATCTCGAACCAGGGCATCTGGGGATAGAGGTGATGCACGATGTGCAGGTTGTTCCAGAGGAAGAGCAGCCCGAAGACCCAGTTGCTCTCGACGCTGGCGGTTCGCTCGCCCGGACTCGGCCCCCAGCGATGCTCGATGAAGGCCCGGAGCAGGCTGAGCGACATGCCGGGCAGCACGAGGAACAGGTAGTACTGCCAGACCGGCATGCCGCAGACAAACTTCACGAAGGCCAGGATGACCGCGAGGCCCGCGAAGAAGCGCAGCCAGGCCGGCACGTCGCTGTAGTTCCCGCGCTCGAGCTTGCCGTATTCCACGATGGCCAGCTTTCGCAGCCGGATGAAGGGCCCGAGCACCAGCCGCCCGAGCAGCGTCTGGTTCGCCAGCAGCACCGCGCGCCAGACGCGGGAGTAGCGCGACCAGTCCTCCCGCCGATGGTACTGCGTCTCCGTGTCCTCGCCGGGATAGGTGAGCACGGTGTTGCGGTGATGCATGGTGTGACTGCGCTTGTAGAGCTCGAACGGCCACCAGCCCCCGATCGGCGGCCAGGCCACCGCGGTGCGCAGCCAGCGCGGGATGCTGCGCCAGCCATGGATCGCCTCGTGCTGGAGGGAGAAATGCCAGGCCAGCACATACCCCCCGAGCAGCATCAGCAGCGGCCAGGGGATCCACGCATGAAACCAGACCAGCAGGAACCAGGCGAGGTAGATCGCGGCGGCGACGCCCCAGGTCGGCAGCTCCCACCGCCGCCACCAGACCGGGGACGGCGCCAGGGCGGCGGCGCGGGGCAACTCGCTGGACATGCGCGACTGTCGCAAGACGGCCGGGACGCTGGCAAGGGCCACGGCGCGCCAGCGCAGGGCCGGCCGCGACGCGGCTGCGTCTGCCCGGTGCAGCCCGTGCCGGTTTGCGCGGCAGCGCGCATGGCATGGCGCGCCTGCGGAATCCCCCTACATTGCGGCGGAACATCCGGAGACCCGCCTTGCCCGCGCCACGCACCCTGGCCGAGCTGGAAGCCGATGTCGCGCGCGACCTCGCGCTGATCGCGCATCCCCGCATGGAATGGCTGCAGCCGAAGACGTGCGGCGGCGCGCCGGTGCTGGACGTGCTGATCATCGGCGCCGGGCAATGCGGCGTGGTCACGGGCTTCGCGCTGCTGCGGGAGAAGGTGCGCAACATCCTGGTCGTGGACCGCGCGGCGGAGGGCAGGGAAGGCCCCTGGCTCACCTATGCCCGCATGCCCAACCTGCGGAGCTGGAAGGATCAGTCGGGCCCGGACCTCGGCGTGCCGTCGCTGACCTACCAGGCCTGGCACGAGGCGCGCTTCGGCGCCGCGGCGTGGGAGAAGCTGACGCTGATCCCGAAGGAACTCTGGAACGACTACCTCCTGTGGTTCCGCCGCGTCACCGGCGTGCCGGTGAGGAACAGCGTCGAGGCCGGGCGGATCGAACCCGCGCGCACCGATGACGGCCTGCCCTGCCTGAGGGTCGAGACATCCGTGGGCCCGATGCTGGCGCGCAAGGTCGTGCTTGCCACGGGGCAGGAGGATGCGGGGCGCTGGTGGATGCCGGACTTCGTGGCCGCGCTTCCCGCGGCCTTCCGCGCCCATGCCGCCGATCCCATCGACTTTGCCGCCTTGCGAGACAAGGTCGTGGCGGTGCTCGGCGCCGGGGCGTCCGCCTTCGACAACGCGGCGACGGCGCTCGAGCACGGCGCGGCGGAGGTCCACCTGTTCTGCCGCCGCGCGGAGCCGCAGCTGGTGCAGCCCTATCGCTGGCTGACCTTCTCGGGCTTCCTCTCGGCGCTGCACGCGATGCCGGACGAATGGCGCTGGCGCTTCATGGCGCATGTGCTGGGCCTGCGAGAGGCCTTCCCGCAGGACACCTGGAACCGCTGCGCGCAGCATGCCGGATTTACGATGCACACCGGCCGCCCCTGGACCGGCACGCGGATCGAGGACGGGCGCGTCGTGCTGGCGACGCCCCGCGGCGAGTTCCCCGCGGACTTCCTGATCTGCGGCACCGGCATGCGCATGGACTACGCCGCGGTGCCGGCGCTGGCCGCCTTCCACGACAACATCGCGCGGTGGTCCGACCGCTACGCCCCGCCGGCCGAGGAGGCCGACGAACGCCTCGGCGCCTTCCCCTATCTCGCACCCGACTATGCCTTCGAGGAACGCGTCGTGGGCACGACGCCCTGGATCCGCGACATCCACCTCTTCGGGATCGCGACGACGATGAGCTTCGGCCCGGCCGGCGCCTCGATCAACGCCATGATCTACGCCGTGCCGCGCCTGGCGCAGGGCATCGTGCAGGGCCTGTTCCGCGCCGACCTTCCGCGCCTCTGGGACGACTACCGCCGCTACGACGTCAGGATCGCCGAGCTCGATCCCGCGAGGCTGGCGGCGGAGTAGCTATGCCGTCCGCCGCCAGGCCGTCACCTGCAGCGCCGAGGCGTGGACATGCACCACGCTCGGCACGCCCTTCGGCGCCAGCGCGGCGTCCAGCACGGGCGCGATGTCCGCTTCGTCCCTGATCGTGTGGCCCTCGGCACCGAAGGCGCGCGCCCAGGCCGCGAAGTCGGGGTTGACCAGGTCCGCCGCCGCCGCGACCGGGCGGCCGGGATAGCGGTTGGAGTGATGCATCCCGATCGAGCCATAGGTGCGGTTGTCCGCGACGACGATCACCGGCGCCGTGCCGTGGCGCATCGCGGTCGCGATCTCGTTGCCCGTCATCAGCGCGCCGCCGTCGCCGACCACCGCGATGGCCTGGCGGCCGGGATGACGCAGCGTCGCCGCGACCGCCATCGGCACCGCTGCCCCCATCCCGCCGACCGCCGAGCCCAGGAAGACGTTGGATGGGCCGAAGGGAATGTGGCGATGGACGAAGGAGGTGAAGTTCCCGGCATCCGTCGTCAGCACGGCGTCGCGCGCCATGCGTTCGGCCAGCGCGATGCAGACGGCCGCGAAGTTCACGCCGTCCGGCGCGGGCTCGTGCCTCGGCGCGGTCAGTTCGCGATGGATGGCGTTCAGCGACGCGATCCATGCCGCGCGGCCCGGCATGGCGAAGGCGGCGCCGGACTCCAGCAGCCCCTGCACCACCGCATAGGGATCGGCGGCTATCGGCAGGTCCGCGCGGAAGACGCGGTTGAGCTCCGACGGATCGGGCCAGACATGCGCCAGCCGCACCTCGGGATCCGGCGCCGCGGGGAAGGTGAAGGACTGGCTGACGACGTCGCCGAGCCGTTCGCCCAGCGCCACCACCAGGTCGGCCGTGCGCATCACCTCCATCAGCTTCGCCTGCACGCGGTTGCCGACATAGCCGGCGTAGTGCGGGTGCCGCGCGTCGAACAAATGCGGCCAGCGATGCGTCGGCGCGACCGGCAGCATCCATTCCTCGGCAAAGCGCCGCAGCGCGTCCAGCCGTTCCGGCGCGCCGTCCATTGCGCTGCCCGCCAGCACCAGCGGACGATGCGCCGTCGCCAGCAGCGCCGCGAACTCGGAGAGCTGCGCCTCCGAGGGCTGCGGCACCGCAAGCGGCCGCGGCTTCGCGACCGGCAGGTCGTCCGCGGGATCGTCCAGCAAATCCTCCGGCAGGATCACCGCGACCGGCCCGGGCGTGCCGGATTCCGCGAGGTGATAGGCCCGCGCAATCGCCTCGCTGGCCTGCGAGGCCAGGTCCACCTCGATCACCGCCTTGCTCACGTCGCCGAGCAGCTTCGTGTAGTTCTGTTCCTGCAGCGCGCCGCGCCCCCTGTCGCGCCGCTCGATCTGCCCGACCAGCAGGATCATCGGCACGGCGTCGTGGAAGGCGGTGTGCAGCCCGATCATGGCGTTCGCCACCCCAGGCCCGCGCGAGACCAGGCACAGCCCCGCGCGACGCCGTAGCCGGCCATCGGCGACCGCCATGTAGCTCGCGCCCCCTTCGTGCCGGCAGACCACCAGGCGCAACTCGGGAAAATCCGTCATCGCATCCGTCAGGCCGAGGAAGCTCTCGCCCGGCACGCAGTAGATGAGATCGGCGCCATGCGCGATGAGGCTCTCGGCGACGAGCCGCCCGACAGAGCGGCCCATCACGCGTAGACCGGCGTCAGCCAGTGCCGGTACTTCGGCACGTCGCCCTCCACCACGTCGAAATAGAGCTGCTGGATGCGCCTCGTGATCGGACCGGGCCTGCCCTCGCCGACGTCGTAGTGGTCGATCGAGTTGACCGGCGTCACCTCGTGCCCGCTGCCGCAGAAGAAGGCCTCGTCGCAGATGTAGAGCTCGCTGCGGTCTATGTCGCGTTCGACGACCGGGAGCCCGAGCTCGTTGCGCGCGAGCTCGATCAGCGTCTCCCGCGTGATGCTCTCCAGGATGTCGGCGGTGATGGGTGGCGTGATGAGCTGGCCCTTGCGCACCATCATGAAGCAGGAGCCAGGCCCTTCCGCCACCTTCCCCGCGGCGTTCAGCATTACCGGTACGCCGAAGCCGTTCAGCCGCGCCTCGACATAGGCGAGGCGCGAGTTGTGGTAGTTCGAACCCGCCTTCACGCGCGACGGCGAGGCCAGGTCGGAATTGCGCCGCCAGGTCGAGACGCAGGACCTGATCCCCTCCCTCACCGACTTCGTCGTCGGCATCTCGAAGGCCAGGATGAAGAAGCCCGTGCGGATCTCGTCCGGCAGGTAGTCCGTGAGGTTCCCGAAGTCGAAATAGGCGACCGGGCGGTAATGCACCTGTCCCCGGTAGCCGCAGGCGCGCAGGAGATCCAGCGACGCCGCCTCGATCTCCGCGTCGGTATAGGGGATCCACATCCGCATGATCTTCGCCCCCTGCCGCAGCCGCGCGATGTGGTCGGCGTGGCGGAAGGCGAAGAGCTGCTGGTGCTTCTCAGACCAGTAGGCGCGGATGCCCTCGAAGACGTTCTCGCCGCGCAGCACGGCCTCTGTCGCGACATGGATCGTCGCCTCGGCCCAGGGCACCAGCTTGCCGTCGAGCCAGACGAAGGGCGCGGATTTGGACATCTCTGATCAGCCCTCGATGTCGATGACGAGGTTGCCGTGGGGGTCGAGCGTGAAGCGGCTGTCCGGCCCGATCACGGTCGTGGATTCGCGTTCCTCGACCACCGCGGGGCCGTGCAGCACCACATCGGGCGCCAGGCGGTAGCGGTCGTACACCGCGGTCTCCACCAGGCCGGTCTGCGCGAACCAGGCCTGGCGCGTCCCCTTGCGCGGATCGCCGCCGATGCTGGCGCCGAGCGTCGCCGGCACCTGGGGGCGACTCGCCGTTGCATGCAGGCGCCAGGACAGGACCTCGCTCGGCAGGCCCTCGATGCGCCGGTCGAAAAGCCGCTGGTAGGCCTCCGTGAAGGCGGCCTGCACGCTGTCCGCGTCCAGCGTGTCGGGCAGGGGCACCGGGATGTCGAAGCCCTGGCCGACGAAGCGCATGTCGGCGGTACGGCGGAAGGCCACGTCGCCCTCGGCCGCGCCGGTCTCCACCAGCAGCGCGCGTGCTTCCGCCTCCATCGCCGCGAAATGCCGCGAGACCTCCGCCCAGTCCACGTTCGACAGCCGCCGGATGCCGCTGCGCACCAGGTCGATCGCCGGCGCCGCGACGAGGAAACCGAGCGCGGAGGCCACGCCGGCGCCGGCCGGCACCACGATGCGCGACAGCTTCAGCAGCTTCGCCAGCCCGTAGGCATGGACGGGCCCCGCCCCGCCGAAGGCGAGCAGCGCGTAGCGCCGGGGGTCCCTGCCCTTCTCCGCGATGTACATGCGTGTCGCGGCCGCCATGTTCTCGTTCACCACGGCATGGATGCCGGCGGCGACCTCCAGCACCGACATGCCGAGCGGCCCCGCCAGCGTCTCCTGCACGGCGCGTTCCACCGCCGCGCGATCCAGCCCCATCTCGCCGCCCAGGAAGTAGTCGGGCGAGAGATACCCCAGCAGCAGGTCCGCATCGGTGACCGTCGGCCGCGCCCCGCCACGCCCGTAGCAGACCGGGCCCGGCACGCTGCCCGCGCTTTCCGGCCCGACCGTCAGCAGCCCCATCGCGTTCATCGCGGCGATGGATCCGCCGCCGGCGCCGATCTCGATGAGGTCGATCACCGGCACCTTCAGCGGCAGCCCCGATCCCTTCTTGAAACGCCTGACGCGCGCGGCTTCGAAGGTGGAGGCATGCTCCGCCTCGCCGCCCTCGATCAGGCACATCTTCGCGGTGGTGCCGCCCATGTCGAAGCTGATCATCTCGCTCAGCCCGCAGGCCGCGCCGACATGCATCGCCGCCATCGCACCGGCCGCGGGCCCGCTCTCGATCAGCTGCACCGGGTTCGCCCGCGCATGCCGCACCGTTGCGATGCCGCCCGCCGACAGCATGAGGTGCAGCGGCCCCGCCAGCCCGCGCCGCCGCAACTCGCCCTCCAGCTTCGCGAGGTAGCGGTCCATCAGCGGCTGCACATAGGCGTTTACGCAGGCGGTGTTGGCGCGGTCGTATTCACGGATATCCGGCGCGACGTCGGAGGACAGCGTGACCGGCACGTCAGGCAGTTCCTCCGCCAGGATCGCGCCGACGCGGCGTTCATGCGCGGGGTCGAGGTAGCTATGCAGCAGGCAGACCGCCACGGCCTCCACGCCCTGCGCCTTCAGCGCGCGCGCGGCGTCCCGCACCTCCGCCTCGTCCAGCTGTCGCAGCACGCGCCCCGACGCGTCCAGCCGCTCCGTCACGACGTGCCGGCGAGGCCGCGGCACCAGCGGCTCCGGCTTCTCGAGCGCGAGGTCATAGAGGTCGTAGCGCATCTCGCGGCCCATCTCGAGGTTGTCCCGGAAGCCGCGCGTCGTGATCAGGCCGATGCGCGCGCCCTTGCGCTCGATGACGGTATTGGTGACCAGCGTCGTCCCGTGCACGACCTGGCGGACATCGCCGATCGACGCTGCCGCCTCGTCCAGCAGCCTGGTGATGCCGTCCAGGATCGCGCGGCCGGGGTCCTCCGGCGTCGTCAGCCGCTTGCCCGTCAGCACGCGGCCGCGCGCCTCATCCACCAGCACGAAATCCGTGAACGTCCCCCCGACATCCACGCCGATGCGCAAAGAACTCACTCCGGCTTGATCCCCGCGGTCTGCACCACCTCGCGCCAGCGCGCGGTCTCGGCAGCGAGGAACCGCGTGAAATCGGCGGGCCCGAGCTGCAGCCGCTCCAGCCCCAGGCTCGGCAGCCGCGCGGTCACGGCCTCGCTGCCCATCGCCGCCTGTGCCGCGCGATACGTCCGGTCCACCAGGTCATCGGGCATGCCCTTCGGGCCGAGGATGCCCCACCAGAAGGACGCCAGCAGATCCACGCCCTGCTCGCGCAAGGTCGGCGCGTCCGGCAGTTCCGGGATGCGGCGTTCGGCCGCGACGCCGATCACGCGCACCTGCCCGCTGGACACCACCTGCCCGCCCGTCGCCATCGCCTGCACGGATGCCTGGACATTGCCCGCGACCAGGTCCTGCAGCGCCGCGCCGGCGCCGCGATAAGGCACATGCGTGATCTGCACCCCCGCGCGCAGCCGCAGCAGCTCGATCATGAGGTGCGTGGAACTCGCGACCCCGCCGGACGCCACGTTCAACGCGCCCGGCCGGGCCCGCGCATCATCGAGGAACGCTTTCAGGTCGCGCCACGGCGCATTCGCCGCCACCACCAGGATCGCCGGCGCCGCGGCCACCGCGGTGACCGGCGCGAAGTCGCGCGCGGCCTCGAAGGGGATCGGCCGTCCGGCGGCGGCCTGCAGGGCCGGGATGGTCGCCAGCGGCGTGTCGCCAAACAGCAGCGTCGTGCCGTCCGGCGGGCTGCGCATCACGGCCTCCGCGCCGATCTGGCTGCCGGCGCCGGCGCGGTTCTCCACGACGACGCCGGCGCCGAGCTCGTTGCCGAACGACGGCGCCATCAGCCGCGCCAGCACGTCCGATCCGCCGCCGGGCGCGAAGGGCACGATCAGCCGCACCGTGCGCGACTGCGCGCGCGCGATGGCAGGAACCGTCAGCCCAGCCGCGACCACCGCGCGACGGGTGACGCGCAATCGATCAGCCACCTTGTCCATAATCGCGTTTCCTCCCTTCGGCCGTCACATAGCCGTTCTCTATGTCGCGCTCGACCGCGGCGGGATCCCGCGCATGCGGATCGCCGAAGCCGCCGCCGCCGCCGTAGTGCATCACCAGCCGCTCTCCGGGCAGCAGCGTGGACCGCCCCTTGGGATGGGGATGCGTGCCGTCCCCCTTCACCACCTTCGCCGGCAGCCCGAAACCGCCGCCGGCCAGGCCCCCCGCAGGATGCTTCATGCGATCGGCGATCAGCGAGAGCCGCACCGGCTCCTCCGTCATCACCTCGAGCTCGACTTCCTGCCCGAGTCCGCCACGCCACTGGCCTGGGCCCCCGCTGTCGGGGATCAGGTCCTTGCGCCAGACCAGGACGGGCGCGCCGGCCTCGAAGGCCTCGATCGATCCCGACCCGGAATTCGTCGGAAACGCCACCGCGTTCAGCCCGTCGCGCCCCATGCCGGCGCCCATCCCGCCGGAGCCGAACAGCACCTGGCTGAAGCGCTCGCCGCGCGCCATGCCGGTGGTGACCGGCCGCGGCGCCGGGGACGCGCTGTCCGCGATCACCTTCTCCGGCACGACCTGCGCGAGGCACCCGTAGATCGCGCCGGACAAGAACAGGCCGGTCAGGTGCCGCGCATTCACCGCCGCGGGATAGCGGCAGTTCAGGATGCTGCCTTCCGGCGCTTTCACCTCGATTGCGCGGTAGGTGCCCTCGTTGCGCGGCGTCTCGGGGTCGAGCGCGCATTTCAGGGGATAGACCGTGTACGCATAGGTGTAGTTCATGACGCAGTTCAGCCCGCGCGCGATCTGCGGGGATGTGCCGTCGTAGTCCACCACCATGCGGTCGCCGGTCTTGGTGACGGTGCAGGCGATGGTGGTCTCGGCGTCCTCGTAGCCATCGGCCTTCACGACATGCCGCCAGGTCCCGTCGGGCAGCGCGGCGATCGCCTTGCGCATCGCGGCATCGGCGCGGGCCTGCAGGACGGCCGAAAGCTCCGTCAGGTCCTCGAGCCCGGTGTCGTCGAGAAACTCGGAAAGCCGCTTCGCGCAGACCGCCTGCGCGTTCACCTGCGCCGCGATGTCGCCCAAGACCTGGTCGGCGACGCGGACATTGCCGCGGATCAGCCGCACCAGTTCCCTGTTCTCCCGCCCTTCGATCATCAGCTTCGTCGGCAGGATGCGCAGGCCTTCCTCGTAGACTTCGCTGCAGTCGGCGGACCACAGCACGCCGCCGATGTCGGGCACATGCGACGTCGCGCCGGCGAAGCCCACCAGCCTTCCCTTGCGGAAGATCGGCGAGACCGTGGTCACGTCGAGCTGATGCCCCGTCGCCATCCAGGCGTCGTTGGTGATCATCACGTCGCCGGGCCTGAGCGTCTCCGCCGGCATCTCCTCAAGCATATGTTGCAAGGTGCGCGGCAGCAGGCCGACGAAGCTCGGGATGCCGATGGAGTTCTCCGCCAGGCTCGCCCCCGTCGCATCCATCAGCACCGTCGCGAAGTCGTTGGACTCCCGCACGATGGTGGAGAAGGAGGTCCTGAGCAGCGCCGCCGCCGCCTCGTCCGCGATGGAGATCAGCCGGCTCCAGAGGATCTGGAGCGAGACGGCGTCGAAGCCGGCGGCCCTTGTCATGCCGCGGATCCTGTCGTCACGGAGCCTGTCGCCAGAGAACTCACTGTGAACAGCCGCTCCGTGCCATGAATGAATGTCATGCCTGCGAGCATGGCAGGGGGCTGGCGCAGCCGGAAGGGGTGCCCCATCTCTATCCGAGGCAGTCCCGCAACGAGGGACGCCCCGAGGAGCCGCAGGGACCGCAACGATGTCACTCACGCTTCCGCGCCGGATACTTGCCGGCGGGCTGGCCGCCGCCGCGCTGACCGGCCTCCGACCGGCACGGGCCCAGGGAACGCCGGTCCGCATCGGAGAGCTAAACTCGTATGCCCGGATGGCGGCCTTCACCGGCCCCTACCGCAACGCCATGCAGCTGGCCGCCGAGCAGATCAACCGCGCCGGCGGCGTGATGGGCGGCAGGCCGCTGGAATTCGTCTTCCGCGACGACGGCTCGACCCCGGGCGATGCCGTACGCGTTGCCGAGGACCTGCTGACGCGGGAGAACTGCGCCTTCATCGCCGGCACCTATCTCTCCAACGTCGGCCTGGCCGTCGCCGACTTCGCGAACCAGCGCAAGCGCCTGTTCTTCGCGACGGAGCCGCTGACCGACGCGCTCACCATGCAGCAGGGCAATCGCTACACCTGGCGGCTGCGGCCGGGGACGCACATGCAGACCCGCATGCTGGTGGAAGCCGCGCGCGGCCGCACGCAGCGGCGCTGGGCAATCGTCGCGCCGAACTACGAGTACGGCCAGTCCGCGGCGGCCAACTTCAAGCGCCTGATCACGGCCGCCATCCCCGGCGCCGAGATCGTGGCGGAGCAGTATCCCGCGCTCGGCCGCGTGGATGCCGGGGCCACCGTCGGCGCGCTGGCCCAGGCGCGGCCCGACGCGATCTTCAACGTGCTCTTCGGCCCCGACCTGACCGCCTTCGTGCGCGAGGGCAACACGCGCGGCCTCTTCGAGCGCCGGTTGGTGCTGTCGGTCCTGACCGGCGAGCCGGAATACCTGATCCCGCTCGCGGACGAGACGCCGGAAGGCTGGATCGTCACGGGCTACCCTTGGGACCAGGTCGAGGGCGCCGCCCACCGCGCCTTCGTCGAGGCCTATCGCGCCCGCGTCAACGAGACGCCGCGCATGGGCAGCCTGCTCGGCCATGTCACGGTGCAGGTGCTGGCGAACCTGATGAACAGGGCGAACAGCGCGGACAGCGAGGCGCTGGTGGAGGCGCTGCGCGACCTGAAGACGGAGACGATCATTGGCGACGTCGTGATGCGCGGACTCGATCACCAGGGCACGATGGGCACCTGGGTCGGCGAGACGACGCTGCGCGGCCGCCAGGGCGCGATGCGCAACATCCGCTACGTTGACGGCGCGACGGTGATGTTCCCCGAATCCGAGGTCCGCGCCGCGCGTCCGAACGCCTGACGCGCCCCTCTCCGTTTCTTTCTCCCTCCCCCGCACGAGAATTTACCCTCTCCCGCCTGGGCGGGAGAGGGCAAGAAGGGGCGCCGCCAGCAGCAAGCGCGCGCTGTCATGACAGGAACCGCCGCACCGCCACGGCCGCCTGGCTTGCGGAGCCCGGCGGGAAGGGGGCAAACGGAACTCCCGCCGCAGAACCACCAAGGGCCCTCCCCCTGGACCCCGCCTTCCTCGTCATCCAGGCCCTTTCCGGCCTGGCCAGCGCCTCCTCGCTCTTCGTCATCGCCTCGGGCCTGACGCTGGTCTTCGGCGTCACGCGCATCGTCAACTTCGCGCATGGCTCCTTCACCATGCTCGGCGCCTACATCGCGGTCACCATCGTGCCCTGGTTCCTCGAGCTCGACCGCTCGCCCCTGCTGTTCTTCGCAGGCGTGCTGGCCAGCGCGGTCGCGGTCGGTCTGCTCGGCGTGGTGATGGAGGTCCTGCTGCTGCGCCGTCTCTATCGCGTGCCGGAGCTGTTCCAGCTACTCGCCACCTTCGGCGTCGTGCTGATCCTGCAGGACGCGGTGATCCGGGTCTGGGGCCCGCTCGACATCCCCGGCCCCCGCGCGCCCGGCCTGCGCCACGGTGTGGAAATCCTGGGCGAGCGCTTCCCCGCCTATGAGCTCTTCCTGATCGGCGTCGGCCCGGTCGTGCTCGGGCTGCTCTGGCTGCTGATGCACCGCACGCGGTTCGGCGTGCTGGTCCGGGCCGCGACGCGCGACCGCGAGATGGTCGGCGCGCTCGGCGTCAACCAGGCGATGCTCTTCACCGGCACGCTCTTCCTCGGCGCCTTCCTCGCGGGGCTCGGCGGCGCGCTGCAGATCCCGCGCGTCTCCGCCTCCTCCCAGATGGACATCGCCATCATCGCGGAGGTCTTCGTCGTCACCGTCGTCGGCGGCATGGGCAGCGTGACGGGGGCGTTCCTGGCGGCGCTGCTGATCGGGCTGCTGCAGGCCTTCGGCGTGCTGGTCTTCCCCAAGGTCACGCTGGTGCTGGTCTTCCTGCTGATGGCGGCCGTGCTGGTGGTGAAGCCCTGGGGGCTGCTCGGCCGGCCCGAGGCCGCCGCCGGCCGCGCCGCCCTGCCCGAGGGCATCCTGCATCCCCGCCCGTGGTCGCGGCCGGACCGCGTGCTGGCCGCCATCGCGGTCGCGGCGGTGCTGGCCGTGCCGGTCTTCGGCGGCGCCTACACGGTGAAGGTGGTGACGGAGATGCTGATCTTCGCGCTCGCCGCCTGCTCCCTGAACTTCCTGGTCGGCGTCGGCGGGATCGTCAGCTTCGGCCACGCCGCCTATTTCGGCCTCGGCGCCTATGCCGCGGGGCTGCTGGCAACGAAGGGTGGGTTCGCGATGGAGCCCGCGCTGCTCGCCGCGCCGCTGGCCGGCGGTCTCTTCGCCGCGATCTTCGGCTTCTTCGTCGTGCGGCTCTCCGGCATCTACCTCGCGATGCTCACCCTCGCCTTCGCGCAGATCGCCTATGCCGTCTGCTTCCAATGGGTCGAGGTCACCGGCGGCGACAACGGCGTGGTCGGCGTCTGGCCGAGCGACTGGGCCCGCCCGAGGGAGGTCTACATCTACCTCGTCGCTTCCTGCTGCATCGGCGCGATCCTGGCGCTGCGGCGCGTGATCCTCGCGCCCTTCGGCGCGACACTGCGCGCGGCGCGCGATTCCGAACAGCGCGCGGATGCGATCGGCGTCGATGTCCGCACGCATCGCTGGCTCGGCTTCACGCTGGCGGGCGCCGCGGCGGGGCTGGCGGGCGGGCTCTACGCCTTCTCCAAGGGCTCGATAGACCCGGGGCTGCTCGGCATCGCGATGTCGGTGGACATGCTGGCGATGATCCTGCTCGGCGGCATCCAGACCGTGATGGGGCCGGCCGCGGGGGCCGCGGCCCTGCACGCGATCAAGGATGTCTTCATGCCGCTGACCGACAGCTGGCGCTTCTTCCTCGGCGCCTCGATCATCGCGCTGGTGCTGCTCTTCCCGCGCGGGATCGGCGGCGCCGTCGCGCAGCTCCGGGGCCGCGCATGACGCTGCTGGCGGCGGAGGGCCTACGCAAGAGCTTCGGCGGCGTCGTGGCCGCGCGCGACGTCTCCTTCGCGCTCGCCGCGGGCGAGATGCTGGCCATCATCGGCCCGAACGGCGCGGGCAAGTCCACGGTCTTCAACATGGTGGGCGGCCAGCTCCGCCCCGATGCCGGCCGCGTCGTGCTCGACGGCCAGGACATCACGGGGCGCCCGCCGCGCCAGGTCTGCCGCCTCGGCGTCGGGCGCACCTTCCAGGTCGCGCAGACCTTCTTGTCCTTCTCGGTCGCCGGGAACGTCCAGATGGCGCTGATCGCGCGCCACGGTCAGACCCGCAACGTCACCGCCGACGCCGCCGCGATGCATCGCGCCGACGCGCTGGCCCTGCTTGCCCGCGTCGGCATGGACGGCGCCGCCGACCGCCCGATCGGGGAGCTCGCCTATGGCGACGTCAAGCGCGTCGAGCTCGCCATCGCGCTCGCGGCCTCCCCGCGCCTGCTGCTGATGGACGAGCCGACCGCCGGCATGGCCCCGCGCGAGCGCGCCGCCCTGATGCGCCTCGCCGCCGCCATCGCGCGCGACGCGGGGATCGGCGTGCTCTTCACCGAGCACGACATGGACGCGGTCTTCGCCCATGCCGACCGCATCCTGGTCCTCGTCCGAGGCAGCATCATCGCGCAGGGAACGCCCGAACAGGTCCGCGCCGACGAGGAGGTGCGCCGCGTCTATCTCGGCACCACCGGCCTCCGCGCCGCCCTCAGGGCCCGCCGGCATGGCTGATCCCCTGCTCCAAGTCGAGAACCTCCGCGCGGGCTACGGCCCCGCCGAGGTGCTGTTCGGCGTCTCGCTGACGCTGGACCCGGGCGAGGTCGCGGCGCTGATCGGCCGCAACGGCGCGGGCAAGTCCACCACGCTCAAGGCCATCATGGGCCTGCTGCCGGCCCGCGCGGGGCGCATCCGCCTCCACGGCCGGGACATCGCCAATCGCCCGCCCTTCCGCATCGCCCGCTCGGGCCTCGGCTATGTGCCGGAGGACCGGCGCATCTTCACCGACCTCACGGTCTTCGAGAACCTCGAGGTCGGCCGCCGGCCCGCGGGACCCGGCCGCGAGCCCTGGACGCCGGAGCGCCTGTTTGCCGTCTTCCCCAACCTCGCCGAGATGCGCGGCCGCCGCGCCAGCGCCATGTCGGGCGGCGAGCAGCAGATGCTCGCCATCGCCCGCACCCTGATGGGCAACCCCGACGCCGTGCTGCTGGACGAACCGTCCGAGGGCCTGGCGCCGGTCATCGTGGAGCAGATGGCCGACGCCGTGCTGCGCATGAAGGAACAGGGCATCGCCGTGCTGCTGTCCGAGCAGAACCTGGATTTCGCCGCCGCCGTCGCCGACCGCGCCCATGTCATCGAACGCGGCGAGATCCGCTTCGAAGGCACGATGGCCGCGCTGGAGGCGGACGAAGCGGTCCGCGAGGCCTACCTTACGGTCTGATTGCCGGGCCGCGGCGGCAAGCTTCCCGGCCGGGCCGCGAGGCCCCATACAGGGGCCATGCCGCTCCAGCGCGTCGCCATCGTGGGTGCCGGGCTCGCCGGCCTGGCCTGCGCCAGGACGCTCGCCGCCCATGGGACCGAGGTCAGCCTGCTCGACAAGGGCCGCTCGCCCGGCGGGCGGCTCGCGACCCGCCGCGTCGAGCAGGACGGGCGCGCCTTCAGCTTCGACCACGGCGCGCAGTACCTGACCGCCCGCGGGCCGCTGTTCGCGGCGACGCTCGATGCCGCCGGCGCGCGCGCCTGGCCGGAGCAGGGCAAGCGCGTCGGCGTGCCCCGCATGTCGGCGATCGCCCGTGGCTTGGCGGAGGGGCTGGACATGGCCCTCGGCCGCGAGGTCGTGGCGCTGACCGGCGGGCCCGGCGCCTGGATGCTGCGCCACGTCGCCGCTCGCCGCCCCGGCAGCACCGCTGAGGACGACGCGCAGGAGTCCGGCCCCTTCCAGGCCGTGGCGCTCGCCATCCCCGCCGCGCAGGCCGCGGCGCTGCTGGCCCGCCCCGCCCCGCATCTCGGCCGCGTGCTGGAGATGGTGCGCTTCGCCCCGTGCTGGACGCTGATGGCGGCCTTCCCCGACCGGCTGCCTCTGCCCGACACGCTGCGCCCCGAGGATGGCCCGGTCGGCTGGGCCGCGCGCGACAGCTCCAAGCCCGGCCGGGACCATGCGACGGAATGCTGGGTCGTGCAGGCCGGCCCCGCCTGGTCGCGCGAGAACCTCGAGCTCAGGCCCGAGCAGGCCCAGGCCGCGCTGCTCGACGCGCTCGGCGCCCTGGCCGGCGCGCCCCTGACGGCGCCGCTCTACGCCGCCGCCCATCGCTGGCGCTACGCCCTGGTCGAGACGCCGCTCGGCGCGCCCTGCCTGTGGGAGCCGACGCGCGGCCTCGGCGCGGCGGGCGACTGGTGCATCGCCGCGCGGGCCGAGGCGGCGGTGCAGTCCGGCGCCGCGCTCGGCGCCGTGATGGCGCGATGACGCCGCGGGACTGCCTGGACGAAGCCTTCCGGCGCCTCTCGCGCGGCGTCGCGGATCGCCGCCACGCCTTCCACACCCCGACCTTCGCGACCATCGGCCCGGACGGCGCGCCGGAGGCCCGGACCCTGGTCCTGCGGGGCTTCGACGCCGCGGCGCGGACGATCCGCCTGCACAGTGACGCGCGGTCGGGCAAGGTCGTCGCGCTGCTGCGCGATCCCCGGTGCGCGCTGCACCTCTATGACGCCGGCGCGAAGCTGCAGATCCGCCTCTCCGGCGCCGCCGAGGTGCTGGGCGACGAGCGCGCCGAGGCCGCCTGGCAGGCAAGCCGCGACTTCTCCCGCATGTGCTACGCGATCGAGCCCGGCCCCGGCACGCCGGTCGCCGAACCGCCCCCCGCCCCGCGCGATGCGGAGGCCGGGCGGCCGCATTTCCGGGTGATCGCGATGGTCTTCGACGTGATGGATTGGCTCGAGCTTGCGCATGACGGCCATCGCCGCGCGCGCTTCGACTGGCGCGCCGGCGCGCTGCGATCCGACTGGCTGGTGCCATGACCGACGCCATCGAGCAGGAGATCCTGCGCCAGGTCGCCGCGCGCGGCGCCGGCAAGTCCATCTGCCCCTCCGAGGTCGCTCGCGCGCTGGCGCCGGAGGAGGAGGCCTGGCGCCGCCTGATGTCCCCCGTCCGCGCCGCCGCGATCCGCCTGGCGAAGCAGGGCCGCGTCGAGGTGCTGCGCAAGGGCAAGCCGGTGGACCCCGCCGCGGAGATCCGCGGCGTCATCCGCCTGCGCATCGCGGAAGGGGAAGGCTGATGCTGGAGATGATGTTCTCGCGCGGCACCGGCGGGCTGCCGCCGGCCGCGCCGATCGACTTCGCCACGCTCCGCCTGCCGTCCTCCCCCAACGCGCATCTCGCCGCACCGCCGGGCGCGACGGCCGAGCGGCACGAGAACGTCCCGCCCCTGCCGGTCCCGCCCGATGCCGCGTGGGCGGTGCTGCGCACGCTCGGCAACGGCATGGAGCGCGTCTGGACGATGGCGGAATGGCCTGAGATCCGGCAGGCGCAATGGGTCGCGCGGACGCGCTGGATGAACTTCCCGGACCTGATCAACGCCCAGATCGTCGAGCTGCCCGGCGGGTCCGGCCTGTTCCTCTATTCGCGGAGCCTCATCGGCTATTCCGACATGGGCGTGAACGCGGCGCGGGTCGCGGCCTGGCGCGCGGCCTTCGACGCGGCGCTCGCCAGGGCGCGCTAGGTCCAAAGCCCCCTCCCCGTCCCTCCCCCGCGACAGCGGGGGAGGGAGAAGAAGGATCAATCCGATGCGCCGTCTCGGCTCCTTCCTCGGCGATGCCTGGAAGCTCGCGAAGCCCTACTGGACCTCCGAGGAACGCGGCCGCGGCCTCGCCATCCTCATCGCCGTCGTCGTCCTGAACCTGAGCCTGGTCGGCATGACCGTCGTGCTGACCTACTGGCAGCGCGCCTTCTACAACGCGCTCGAAGCCAAGGACGGCGACACCTTCTGGTCGCTGCTGCTGCTCGGCGGCGATGCCGAGGGCACCTGGTATCCCGGCTTCTGCATCGTCGCCGCGATCTACATCCTGATCGCGGTCTACCAGCTCTATCTCCGCCAGGCCCTGCAGATCCGCTGGCGCCGCTGGATCACCGAACGCTACCTCTCGGATTGGTTGTCCGACCGCGCGTATTACCGGATCGCGCTGACCGACCCCACGACCGACAACCCCGACCAGCGCATCGCGGAGGACATCCGCATGTTCGTGGACGACACGCTCTCCCTCGGCCTCGGGCTGATGAACAGCGTCGTCACGCTGTTCTCCTTCATCTTCGTGCTGTGGTCGCTGTCGGGCCCGCTCGAGATCCTCGGCGTCTCCATCCCCGGCTACATGGTCTGGGTCGCCGTCCTCTATTCCGTCATCGGCACCTGGCTCGCGCATCTCATCGGCCGGCCGTTGATCCGGCTGAACTTCCTGCAGCAGCGGGTCGAGGCGGATTTCCGCTACGGCCTGATGCGCGTTCGCGACAACGTGGAGGGCGTCGCGCTCTATGGCGGCGAGGAAGACGAGCGGCGCGGGCTGACCACCCGCTTCCGCGCGCTGATGGAGAACTGGTGGGCGATCATGGTCGCGACCAAGCGGCTGACCTTCTTCACCTCGGGCTTCGGCCAGGTCGCGTCCATCTTCCCGATCGTCGTCGCCGCCCCCGCCTATTTCCGCGGCCAGATCCCGCTCGGCGGGCTCATCCAGACGAGCTCCGCCTTCGGCCAGGTGCAGGGCGCGCTGTCCTGGTTCGTGGACAACTACGCCCGCCTGACGGAATGGCGCGCGACGGTGGAGCGACTGACGACCTTCCGCCGCGCCATCGAAGCCGCGCGCGCCAGCGATGACGGCGTGCGCGTGCAGCCCGGCGGCGAGGCGGTGGAGTTGCACGACGTCACGATCTCCGTCCCCGGCGGCCGCGTGCTGGTGGCCGATGCGTCGCTCCGCATCGCCAGGGGCGAGGCCGTGCTGATCACCGGCGCCTCGGGCAGCGGCAAGTCCACGCTGTTCCGCGCCATCG
Organism: Falsiroseomonas sp. HW251; assembly: GCF_050563545.1. Lineage (NCBI taxonomy): Bacteria > Pseudomonadati > Pseudomonadota > Alphaproteobacteria > Acetobacterales > Roseomonadaceae > Falsiroseomonas > Falsiroseomonas sp. HW251. The sequence goes on along the minus strand of NZ_JBNXUM010000041.1, from coordinate 2,306 downwards.
CCGGCATCTGGCCCTTCGGCCGCGGCAGCGTGACCATCCCGGACGGCGCGCGCGCGCTGTTCCTGCCGCAGCGTCCCTACCTGCCGCTCGGCACGCTGCGCCGCGCGGTCTGCTATCCCCTCGACGCCGCCGCGATCCCCGACGCCGAGATCCGGGCGGCGCTGGAGGCGGTGAACCTGCCGCAGCTCGTCGCACGGCTCGACGAGGAGGATGCCTGGGACCGCGCGCTGTCCGGCGGCGAGCAGCAGCGCCTGGCCGTCGCGCGCGCCCTGCTGGTCAAGCCCGACTTCCTGTTCCTGGATGAGGCGACCGCCAGCATGGATCCCGAGGGCGAGGAGCGGCTCTACACGCTGCTGAAGGAACGCCTGCCCGCCACCGCGATCCTGTCCATCGCGCATCGCCCGGCGGTGGCCCGCTTCCATGACAGGGGGGTGCGGGTGGCGGACGGGAAGCTGGTTCCCCTCGCGGCGACGGCGTGACAGGCCGGTGCAAGTTCGCCAGTCCTGCCTGTTGGCACGCAGCGGCTCATTCTTTTTCCCTCTCCCCCTGGAAGGGGGAGAGGGCTGGGTGAGGGGGTCGCGAAGCTGGTTTGCGCCGCGTCACTCGATCCTGGCGTGCCGCCCCGTCTTCCTCCGCGCCCCGTGACCCGCGTGCTCACCTGGATCGCCGCCGCCCTCCTCGTCGCGCTCCTCGCCGCGGCCTTCGTCCTCTACACCCCCGACAGGCCCCGCGCCGCGCTCGAGGCCCGCTACGCCGCCCCGCCCAGCCGCTTCGTGGAGGTCGAGGGCACCCGCCTCCACATCCGCGACACCGGCCCTCGGGATGAGCAGGCTGTCCTCCTCCTCCACGGCTTCGGCTCCTCCCTGCACACCTGGGACGAGTGGGCGCGCATCCTGGAAGCCCGCTTCCGCGTCATCCGCCTTGACTTGCCGGGCTTCGGCCTGACCGGCGCCGATCCGCGCGCCGACTACAGCGACACCCGCGCCGTCGCGATCCTCGCCGGGCTGCTCGATACGCTGTCCGTCCCGCGCGCCGACGTCATCGGTTCGTCCATGGGCGGCCGCCTGGCCTGGCGCTTCGCCGCGGAGAAGCCGGACCGCGTGAGGCGCCTCGTCCTCATGGCCCCCGACGGCTTCGCCAGCGCCGGCTTCGACTACGACCGGCCCGCCGGCGTGCCGCTGATGATGCGCGCCCTGCCCTGGACGCTGCCCATGCCGCTGCTGCGCGGCGGCGTCGCGCCGGCCTATGCGGACCAGGCCGCGCTGACCGACGCCGTGCTGGAGCGCTACCGCGACATGATGCTCGCGCCCGGCGTGCGCCAGGCGATCCTAGACCGGATGGCGACCCACGCGCTGGCGCGGCCCGAGCCCTTCCTGCGGCGCATCCAGGCCCCGGTCCTGCTGCTCTGGGGCCAGCAGGACCGCATGGTCCCTGCGGCCCACGCCGCGGATTACGAACGCGAGCTGCGCGACCGCCGCACCGTCATCCTGCCGGGCCTCGGCCATGTCCCGATGGAGGAGGACCCCGCGCGGTCGGCGGCGGTGGTGACGGACTTCCTCTCGGCGCGCTGACCGCGTCAGGCCTTGCCCAGCAGCTCCACCAGCTGGTCCAGCGCCTTGCCCCAGCCTTCCTGGAACCCCATCGCCTCGTGCTTCTCGCGCTCGGCAGCGTCCTTGTGGCGGACCCAGGCGACGTATCGCGTGCCCTCCGCGACAGGCTCGAGCGTCAGCGTCGCGGTGACGAAGGGGTTCGGGCCGGGCCGGAAATCCTCGAGCAGCGCGTCGGTCCAGGTCAGGCGGCGGTGCGGCACGAGTTCGAGCCAGCAGCCGCGGTGGTCGTGCTGCTCGCCGTTCGGGCCCTGCATCAGCGTGCGGAAACGGCCGCCGGGGCGCAGATCCACCTCGGCCTCCGTCACGCGCCAGGGGCGCGGGCAGAACCATTCCTTGAGCAGCGCGGGCTCGGTCCAGCCGCGCCAGAGCTGTTCGGGCGTCAGCGCGACGACGCGGGTGAAGAGCAGGTCGCGGGAGGGGTCGAAGCCGGGCGGGGTCATGGGCTTAGCCTAGGCCCGGGAGGGTGCGAAGGGCAGCCCGGGGCGCGGGAATGTGCTGGCATGCCAGCGATGTTGCCGTTATGTTCCTGGCCGCTCTTTGACAGGGCCGGACCGCCCGGCCGTCATCCGAACCCTGGCCGTTCCGGCCCGCGCTTTCGCTGAGCGCCCGGTCAGCCAACCGCCCCTGCCCGGGAAATCCGATTTGTCCGACGCCGGGTGCTGCCTAAAGGCTAAAACCGTAAAAGCCTAAAATCGT
>NZ_JBNXUM010000040.1:0-62958 GCF_050563545.1 Falsiroseomonas sp. HW251 | reverse complement strand
AGCCGGGCAGACGCGATTCTTGCACCCTCCGACAAGGCGGCAAGCTTCGCCCACGCAATGTCACCGTGCACGGCGCCGTACCCCGCGAAGGTGCCGAAACCGCAATCCGTGCCTGCAATGACACGATCGGGGCCGACGACTCTCGCAAAGGTCTCGATCCGCTGCGCCACTAGTTCGGGGTGCTCCACGAAGTTGGTGGTGCTGTCGAGGCAGCCCGGGACCAACACCCAGTCCCGCGGCAGCGTTGCGTCGTGCCAGACCGTCCACTCATGGGCATGGCGAGGATTCGACGCCTCGAACAGCAGGAAGCCGATGCGCAGCTTCAGGAGCTCCGGGAGCACGCGGTCCATCGGGATGTCGTGGGTATGCGGGCCTTCGTAGTTGCCCCAGCAGATGTGCAGCCGGACCTGGCGCGGGTCGATGTGGCGCAGCGCGTGGTTGAGGATCTCGACATGCCGCGCGGCGCGCCGGACGAAGGCATCGTCGTCCATCTCGGGGTAGAGCATGTGCCGCCCGAGGCCGAGGTCCGGCGCGTCGATCTGGAGCGTCAGCCCGGCCGCGACGATCGCCTCGTATTCGTGGCGCATGGCCTCCGCCAGGTCGGTCATGTAGCTGTCGATATCGGGGTGGAAGTCGGAGGGCTGGAACAGGGCGATCACGCCGGGCGAGGCGCTGTTCATGAAACCCGTCGCATACCCCGCCGCCGCCATCGCGCCCCGCATAACATCGAGGTCGCGCTGCAGCGGTTCCATGGACTTCACCGCGATCGGGCCCGTGCAGCGGGGACGGCGATAGGTCGGCGTGCCGCCCGCTTTCGCGAGGCGTTCCATGAAGGACGGGAAGTCCTTGAGGTCCGCCGGCACGCGCCGCGGGCTGTCGCCGGAGAAGCCGGTCAGCCGGTCCTTGATGTAGGTGGCGTAGGAGATCTTGGAGGTCTCGCCGTCAGACGGGATGTCGATCCCGACCGCCGCCTGGCGGCGCAGCACCTCCTTCGTCGCGGCTTCCATCGTGGCGTCGTAGCGCGCCTGGTCGAAGGGTTCCCCACGCTCGCGCGCAAAGAGCAGATCAGCGACCTCCTGGCTGCGCGGCAGGGAGCCGACATGGGTCGTTAGGATGCGCGTCACGACACAAAGCTCGGCATGGCGGGGCTGTCGCCGCCCCGCACGACGTAGGCGGCGACGCCGTTCGACGAACTCGCGCGAAAGGCGCGCGGCATGCCCTTCGGTGTGGTGAAGGTGTCGCCGGGGCCCATGATGACCTCGCCTTCGGGCGTCGTGACCTGCAGAACGCCGCGATGGACGAAGATCACCTCCTCCTCGTCGCGCACATGCGCGGGCACGCTGGCGCCGGATTCCAGCCGCAGGCAGCGCAGATTGAAGCCGTGCGGCCACCAGCCCGCGATCGGGCCCGGCGCAAAGCCGTCGTTGGTCGCGGCTGGCGTGATGATCGCGGCTTCCTCCACGCCCTCGCGCGCCAGCGGCGATCCCGGGTTCACCGCGAACTGACGCGGCTTCAGCACGCAGCCCGCCAGCTTGTCCTGCGGCGGCGTGGCGAGCTGCGCGATCTCCGCCGTGCTCGGCGGAAGCTGCCGCTTCGCGCCCGCGAGCACGGTCTCGCCCAGCGTCGTGTCCACCAGCCGCCCGCCTTCCAGCAGCACCAGGCCGTACTCGGTCGCGAGGTCGAAGACGCGCGGGCTCCAGGTCACCTTGCCCGCATTATCGCCGCCGAGCACCGCGAACAGGAAGCCGGTCTCCTCGCCGACGTTCTCGAAGCCGCGAAACATGTGGATGGGGATGGAGATGACGTCGCCTTCCTCCATCTCCACGCCGCCCTCGTCGGCGTTGACGCCGAAGATCATCCGCCAGCGGCCCTTGTGGACCACGAAGACCTCCGCGGTGTCGTGGCTGTGCTGGCTGTTCAGGCAGCGTGGCGGCTGGCGCGCGCCGCCGATGTTGAAGCCGTGCGGCTCCGCGATGTGGACGTGCTGGTTCGGGTTCTCCGCCACGCCGGGCCCGATCAGCGTGAAGTTCTCCTTCCGGTCGGAGCCGGGCGTGCGGCTGTCGACGAAGGCGTTGCGGCAGGGGACCAGGTCGGCATAGCGGATCAGGCGGCTGGAAATCATGGCGTTCATTCCGGGTTGAGTCGCGTCGTGGTCGCGGCGTCGAAAAGATGCAATCGGGTGGCGTCGAGGCGCAGGCCGATGGTGCTGCCGACTTCCGCGCGCCAGGCGCGGTCGGCCTTGGCGATCAGCCGGGACTCCCCGGCCAGGGCGGTCACCAGGACGGAATCGCCCGTGAGCTCCACGGCATAGACGCTGGCGTCGAGGTCTCCCGCGCCAGCCGGCGCGACCGTCACATCCTCCGGCCGGATGCCGAGCACGGCGGGGCCGGCATGGCGCGCCACGCGCGTGGCCGCGCGCAGGCCGCCGGGCGCGGTGAAGACGCCGCCCCGATGCTCGCCCTGGACCAGGTTCATCGGCGGCGATCCGATGAAGCCCGCGACGAAGAGATCGGCGGGTCGGTCGTATATCGCCTCCGGCGTGTCAAGCTGGCGGATCTCGCCCTGGCTCATCACCGCGACGCGGTGCGCCAGCGTCATCGCCTCGATCTGGTCGTGGGTGACGTAGATCGTGGTGACGCCGAGCTCGTATTGCAGGTGCTTGATCTCGGCCCGCGTGGAGACGCGCAGCTTGGCGTCGAGGTTGGACAGCGGCTCGTCCATCAGGAAGACGCGCGGGCGGCGGACGATCGCGCGGGCGAGCGCCACGCGTTGCCGCTGCCCGCCCGAGAGCTCGCGCGGCTTGCGGTGCAGCAGGTCGCCGAGCTCGACCTTCGCGGCCGCGGCCTGGATCTGCCGCTCGCGCTCCGCGCCGCGAACGCCGCGCAGCTTCAGGGGATAGCCGATGTTGTCGGCGACCGACATGTGGGGATAGAGGCCGTAGGACTGGAACACCATGGCGACGTCGCGTTCGCGCGGCGGCAGGTCGTTCACGCGTTCGCCGCCGATCAGGATTTCGCCCGCGGTCGGCTCTTCCAGTCCGGCGACCATGCGCATCGTCGTGGTCTTGCCGCAGCCCGATGGCCCCAGCAGGACCATGAACTCGCCGTCGTGGATCGCCAGCGACTGGTCGCGCACGGCGGTGAAGCCGGCCCAGGATTTCGTGACGTTTTTCAGGACGACGTCGGCCATCACTTCACCGCCCCGCCGGTCATGCCGCGCACGAAGTGGCGCTGGATGACGGATGCCATCAGGAACATCGGGATGGAGATCAGGATACCCGCCGCGGCGATCAGCTCCCACAGGTCGCCGCGCTCGGTGCGGAAGCGCGTGATGCCGACGGGCAGCGTCACGGCCTCGTCGCGCGTCAGAATCAGCGCGAAGAGGAACTCGTTCCAGGTCAGGATGAAGCAGAAGACGGCGGTGACGACGACGCCGGGCCAGATCATCGGCACGACGACGTCCCAGATCACACGCAGCCTGGTCGCGCCGTCCACCAGCGCCGCTTCCTCGGATTCCGTCGGCACGGCGTCGAGGAACCCCTTCAGCATCCAGGTCGCGAAAGGCGTCACGATCGCCAGGTTGACGATGATCAGCGCGAGCGGCGTATCGAGCAGGCCGAGGTCGCGGAACAGCAGGTAGAAGGGCAGCACCACGACGACCGCCGGGATGAACTGCGTCGCCAGGATCAGGAAGAACAGCAGACCCTTCGCCGGCATCTCGAACCGACTGAAGGAATAGGCAGCGAGGGTCGAGGCCGGCACCGAAACCAGCACCGTCGCGCCCGCCACGATCGTGCTGTTGAGCAGCGTATGCCCGATGTGCCAGGGGTGGCTGAAGATCGTGCGGAAATTGTCGAGCGTCGGCGTGAAGACCAGCGTCAGGTCGAACAGGTCGGCCGGCCGCTTGAACGCCGTCAGTGCCATCCAGAGGATCGGGAACAGGATCAGGAACAGCATGCCGAGAAGGATGGCGGATTCCGCCACCTTCCACGCGACGCGGCGCCGGCGCGCGGCGATCGCGCTCATGTCTGCCCCGGCTTGCGCAGGATGAGCTTCATGTACCAGACCGCGAGGAAGACGAGCATCGCGGTCAGGATCCAGGCGACCGCGCTGGCATAGCCCATGTCATACCAGCGGAAGGCGATGGAATAGACGAGGTAGGCGAGGGTGACCGTGGAGGTCCCAGGCCCGCCACCGGTCAGCGTGACCACCTGGTCGAACATCTTCAGGGCGAAGACGGTCTTCAGGATGGCGACGACCGCGAGGACCGGCAGCAGCGCGGGGATGGTCACGTCGCGCAGCACCTGGAACTCGGTTGCGCCGTCGATGCGCGCAGCTTCCTCCGGCTCCTTCGGCAGAGCCGCCAGGCCGCCGAGGACCACCAGCGTCATGTAGGGCACCCAGCGCCAGGCATCGGAGAAGACGAGCACCAGCAGCGCTGCCCAAGGGTCGGCGAGCCAGACGAAGCCCTTCAGCGGCGGGACGATCGCGCCGGCCAGCCAGGTGAAGACCCCGCTTTCCGCGTTGAACATGAAGCGGAAGGAGATGCCGACCAGCGCCGGCGAGACCGCGAAGGGCAGGATCAGCACGGCGCGGGTCATGCTCTGCAGCACGCCCGCGCGCCGCAGCAGCAGCGCGAGGCCGAGCGCGGAGACGACGGTCAGCGTGACGTCGACGGCGACGAACATGGCGGTGACACCGGCCGCATTGGCGAAGTCCGGGTCGTCGGTCAGCGCGATCAGGTAGTGCTCGGGCCCGATGAAGGGACCGGGGGTGGTGGAGCGCGTCAGGCGCCAGTCGCGGAAGCTCGTGGTCAGGGATACCGCGAGCGGCCAGATCGTGGTGCCCAGCACGATGAGCGCCGCCGGCAGGATCAGCAGGTACTTCAGCCAGCGGTCACGCATCGTGCCGGGCAGGCTCACCCGCGTCGTACGATGCGGCGGACCTGCGACGCCGCGTTGTTGAACGCGTCCGGCACGGTCTTCGCACCCGTCGCCGCCTCGTTCATCGCGGTCTCCAGCGCCTCGCTGATCTGCGGCCAGTCCGGGCCGAAGGTCACGGATTGCGTGTCGCGCAGCCCCTCCGCTGCCAGGCGGTGCATGCCGCCGAAGCGGGCGTTCACCGCGTCATCCGTCAGGTTCGGCCACATCACGGCGACGACGTCGTTCTCGCGGGGATCGAGCAGCACTTCCTTCTCGAGCGCGGGAGTCGCGATCCAGGTCAGCAGCTCCATCGCCGCGTCCTTGCGGCGCGAGCGGCGCGTGATCCCCCAGACCCAGGTGTTGGTGAAGGTGGTGCGGGGGCGCCCGGCGTAGCTCGGCATCGGGGCGAAGCCGATCTGTGCATCCGTCAGGCGGCTCGACTGCGGGTTTACCAGCGTCGACCGCACCCACCACCAGACCGGCAGCATGGCCGAGTTGCCCTGGCCCATGCTGTTCACCGCGTCCTGCTCGGCGAAGGAGACGGCGCCGGCCGGCGTCACGCGATGCCGGCGCAGCAGGTCGACATAGTCCTGCGCCGATTGCAGTCCGGCGGCGCTGTTGAAGGCGGGCTGGCCCTGCGCATCGAACAGCGACCCGCCGCGGCCCCAGAGGAAGTTGTACCAGACCATCAGGTTCTGGCCGTTGCCGCGGCCATAGGGGACGGAGACGCCGGCCATCCCGGGTTCCTTCTCCTGCACGGCCTTGGCGGTCTCGACCAGCGCCTCCCAGGTCGCGGGCGCGGTCAGGTTGTGCTTCTCGAACAGGTCCTTGCGGTAGAACAGCAGCTGCACGTGGCCGCGGCTCGGCAGGCCCAGCAGGTTGCCGTTCACCTGGCCCTGACGCAGATGCGCCGCCGGCCAGCGATCCAGCGGGATGCCCTTGTCGCGCACGCGCGCGTCGACGGGATCGAAGAGGTTGTTCAGCGACGCCACCCACTGGTCCATCGCGATGGCGAGGTCGTAGTCGCCGCCGCCGCCGACCATCTCGGCGGTCAATGCCTCGCGCATGCTGGCGAAGGGCACGAAGGTGTATTTCGCGGTGATGCCGGTCTGCTCGGTGAAGGCGGCGAGGCGCGCCTCATGCGCGCGGAACTGGCTGGCGACGACGCATAGCACCTTGAGCTCTGTCCCGGCGAAGGGCTTACCGGGCCGCAGGCCGGGCGTGGCGTTGACCTGGGCAGTCGCCGGGCCGGCGCCGATGAACGTGGCGGCACCGCCGGCAGCAGCGAGCAGGTCACGTCTGCTGAGCGTCATCGCACCCTCTCCTCCCCAGGAGGGCGTCTTGGGACGCCCCGTTTTGCATGCGCATGCAAGGCTAGCGGCAAGCCAGCGCCGATGGCAAGCCCGAAGCGTCAAGCCAGGGGCGGCCGCCAGACCAGCTTATCGCCAAGGCTTACGCAGCCCTCTGGCGGCATGCGCGCCGATCCCCGCACGACGAGTTCGCCCGGCACCAACTCGTGCCGCACCGGCGCCGAGGGCTCCTCGATCATCTCGCAGACCAGCGCGACGGCGGCGTCCACCATCGGCTGCAGCGGCTGCGCGAAGGAGGTCAGCGAGAAGCTCGGCCAGCGCGCCGGCCCGGTATCGTCGAAGCCGACCAGCGACAGGTCGCGCGGGATGCGCAGGCCGAATTCGTGGCGCGCGACCTCGCTGACGGCCGTCGCCATGTGGTCGTTGGCGACGAAGATCGCGTCGGGCCGGTCGGGCCGCGCAAGCAGCCGGCGCGCGGCGGCCGACGCCGCCTCGAAATCATACAGCCCGACCTCGCGCAGCGGCGGCGGATGCCCGTTCTCTGCAAGCCAGCCCGCGAAGCCGGCCTCCCGGTCGCGGCTGGTCGAGGAATTCTCGATCCCTGCGATGAAGGCGAGCCGACTGTGCCCGCCGGCGACGAGGAATTCGGCGATCAGCCGCCCGCCGCGCGCATTCTCGCCGGTGACGGAGGAGACGTCGCCATCCCGGCTCGTGCGGTTGAACAGCAGCACGGGGATCCCTGCGGCGCGACACTGCCCCGCCAGGGCGGAGGACAGCGTGGTGGAAGCGAGGATCAGCGCGTCCACCTGCCAGGCCAGCACCTCCTGCAGCAGCGGGTCGGCATCGCGGGCGGCGTCGGGCGTGAAGAGCAGCAGATGATAGCCGCGCGCCTGCAGGCCCTTCGACAGCGCCTCCAGCACGTCCGGATAGAAGTGATTCTGCAGATAGGCCGCTGCGACGCCGATGATGCGGCTGCGCCGCGTGGTCAGGCTGCGGGCGATGGCGTTGGGCCGGTAGCCCAGCGCACGCGCCGCCTTCTCCACCCGCTCGCGGGTCTCGCGCGCGATGGAGGCACCCGGAGTAAAGGCGCGGCTGACAGCTGATTGCGAGACGCCGGCCATGCGGGCCACGTCATCCGCAGTGGCCGGGCGCGGCGCGCGGCTGGCACGCGGCTCGGTCATCTCGATGGTGGAAGCCGCGCGCTGGTCGGGCCGAACCGGCCAGCCCGGGCCGGGCGCGGCCCATACGCATCGCGGGCGCTGGTCACCATGCTCAGGTTCGTGCCTGGCGGGTTCGCATCGCCGCCAGTTCCTCCTCAACCATCTCAGCGACCAAATTGCCGAGCTTTGCATGCGCTTGCAAGGCGAGGCCCTCCGCGTTGCGCGCGCAAGCTTTCGCGTACGCAACGCGCTTGCGGTTGTGCAGTCCATCCGGGCGCTGTCGCGGCCCGACGACCCCGCCCGGTGCGCCGAGGTGGTGAGCCCTGGATGCGCCGGGGCCGGCGGGTTAGGGCGGTCCGTCCGCCGCAACGGGGAAGGCCAAGCGCATGACCCCCACGCTTTTGCCTGGACGAAAGGATAATATTCCTTGTATCGTGGCGCCGCTCTTTGACACCGGCGCTGGCCGGGCTGCATCGGACCGCACAAGCATTCGAGACTATGGGGCAGTTTGTCCGGAAGCCGCCAAGGCGGGTCAAGCGCCGAACGGTTCGTCCGAAACCCGGGCAGGCTTGAGGGCTAAAAGCTTAAAATCCTAAAACCGTAAAGTCTGGCCCCCCAAAAAAACGAAACGCCGCGGCACATGGGCGCCGCGGCGTTCCGGAACCGCCCGGAGGTCTTCCCCGGGCCAGCCGGCCGATCAACGGAAGGGCATCGGCGCCTGGTTCATGTTCTGGCCGCGCTGCGCAGCCTGGTCGCTCAGCGAGTTCAGGTTCTGCGTGGTGTCCGGGCCGCCCGTCAGCACGTTCTGGCCGGACTTGGCACGATCGAGGCTCATCTGGTTCAGGCGGTCGGTCTCCGACATCTGCGGCTGCCGGGCTGCGGCCTGGCGGGAGCTGGACTGGCGCTGCTGCGCGAGGGCCGGGGCGGCCGCCACGGTCAGGCCGAGCGCGGCAAGAAGGACGAAGCGACGCATGCGGATCTCTCCCAAGAAGACGTTCCAGTCGTCACGCCGGCCATGCGCGACAGCCTGCATCCGGCGTTTCGAAAGCACGCCCAGCGTCCTGCGCGATGAGGCCGGAGGTCAAGGCCAATCCGATGACGATGCTGCGGAAAAACCCAAATCTGGCCACGGATTTCGGTGCCTTGGCCGCGCCCCGCCTACATCCCGCCGATGTAGTTCGGCCCGCCACCCCCTTCCGGTGTCCGCCAGTCGATGTTCTGGCTGGGATCCTTGATGTCGCAGGTCTTGCAGTGCACGCAGTTCTGCGCGTTGATCACGAGGTGCATCGGCCCCTCGCCGTTGCCCGCCTCCTCGCCCACGGCCTCGTAGACCGCCGCGGGGCAATAGCGGCTCTCGGGCGATCGGTAGCGCTCCCAGTTGATGCCTTCCCAGCGCCCCGGCTCCTTCAGCACGAGATGCGAAGGCTGGTCCTCGGCGTGGTTGGTGTTGGAGAGATACACCGACGACAGCCGGTCGAAGGTCAGCACGCCGTCGGGCTTCGGATACTCGATCCTCGGCGCGGAGGCGGCATTGGCCAGGCAGTCATGGTCGGCGTGGTGGCCGAAGGTCCAGGGCGCCTTGCCGCGGAAGACATAGGTGTCCACCGCCGCATTCAGCAGCCCGCCCCAGAGCCCCCATTTCGCGAAGCCCGGCCGGATGTTGCGCACGCTCTCCAGCTCCGGCCACACCCAGCTCGCCTTCAGCGCCTCGGGGTAGCTCTCCAGCACCGGCGCGCGATCGCCGGCCAGCGCGGCGGCGATCGCTTCGGCCGCCACCATCCCCGACTTCATCGAGGTGTGCGTGCCCTTGATCTTCGGCACGTTGAGGAAGCCCGCGGCGTCGCCGATGATCATCCCGCCGGGGAAGACCAGGCGCGGGATGGACTGGAACCCCCCCTCGTTCAGCGCGCGGGCGCCATAGGCGACGCGCTTGCCACCCTCGAGGAAGCCGCGCACGGCGGGGTGCGTCTTGAAGCGCTGGAACTCCTCGAAGGGCGACAGCCATGGGTTGGAGTAGTCGAGCCCCACCACGAAGCCGATAGAGACCAGATTCTCGCCCAGCATGTAGAGCCAGGAGCCGCCATAGGTGTCGCTCGGCAGCGGCCAGCCCGTGGAATGCCACACCAGGCCCGGCTTGTGCATGTCGCGCGGGATCTCCCAGAGTTCCTTCACCCCCAGCGCATAGGTCTGCGGCTGGCAGTCACGCCGCAGGTCGAAAGTCTCGAAGAGCCGCTTGGTCAGGCTGCCGCGGCAGCCCTCGGCGAAGACGGTGTAGGTGGCGCGCAGCTCCATCCCCGGCTGGTAGTCCGGGCCCTTGGTGCCGTCGCGCTGGATGCCCATCACGCCGGCGACGACGCCGCGGACCTGGTTCTCCTCGATGATCGTCTCGGACGCCGCGAAGCCCGGATAGATCTCGACACCGAGCGCCTCGGCCTTCGCGCCCAGCCAGCGGCACACATTCCCGAGCGACACGATGTAGTTGCCGTGGTTGTTCATCTGCGGCGGCGTCGGCAGCTTGAAGGACCCGCCCGCTGTCAGCAGCATGAAGCGGTCCTCGGTGACGGGGGTCGCCAGCGCCGGCGGGTCCTCGCGCCAGTCCGGCAACAGCTCGTCCAGTGCGCGGGGCTCCAGCACCGCGCCCGAGAGGATATGGGCGCCGATCTCGCTGCCCTTCTCCACCAGGCACACCGACGCCTCGGGGCTGGCCTGCTTCAGCCGGATGGCGCAGGCGAGCCCGGCGGGGCCGCCGCCGACGACGAGCACGTCGAACTCCATGGCTTCGCGCTGCGCGTCGGACATGCTGCTTTCCCCTGGCTTTTCTGCCGCGCGCAGGATGTAGCGTCGCGGGTGCTTGCGCGGAACCCTCGCGACCGCCGATATGCCCGGCATGGACCGGGATGCGCTGCTCGCGGCGCTGAGCCTTCAGATCGAGTGGGGGGCGGACGAGGCGCTGGCCGAGGCGCCGGTGGACCGCTTCGCCGCGCCGCCCGCCCCGGCGCCCGTGTCGCCGGCGAGGCCCGCTGTCGCCAGGCCCGCCGCCGCGCCCATCCCGCTGGCCCCGGTCCCGGCCGCGGCGGCGCGGCTGGCCGCGGATGCGAAGGACCTCAATGCGCTGAAGGCGGCCATCGCCGCCGCTGACAGCCCGCTGCGCGAGACCGCGACGAACCTTGTCTTCTCCGACGGGAACGTGACGAGCGGCCTGATGCTGGTCGGCGAGGCGCCGGGCGCCGACGAGGATCGCCAGGGCAAGCCCTTCGTCGGCGTCTCCGGCCAGTTGCTGGACCGGATGTTCGCCTCGATCGGGCTGAAGCGGGAAAGCGACTTCTACCTCACCAACATCCTGCCCTGGCGGCCGCCGGGAAACCGCACGCCGACGGATGCCGAAATCGCGCTTTTTCTGCCCTTCGTGTTGCGCCACATCGAACTGGCCGATCCGCGCCACGTCGTGCTGCTCGGCGGCGTCTCGGCCAAGACGCTGCTGCGCGCGAAGGACGGCATCACGCGGCTGCGCGGCCGGTGGCACCAACTGCCGCCCGAACACGGGGGGCGGCCCGCGCTGGCGACGCTCCACCCCGCCTATCTCCTCCGCAGCCCGCACGCCAAGCGCGACGCCTGGGGCGACCTTGTCCTGCTGAAGCGGACCCTTGACGGACGGGTCGCGCCGTCGTGAGGCGGGATAATGCGTGAAGAACATGGCAGAAGGCGCTGATTCCTTAATAACCGTCTAAAAAGCCTCACTGCGCGCGTGATTGTGGGGTTGCGCCTGCCGTGAGGGCGCCTGTAGGGGAGTCGCCGCCATGCGAGCGATCTGCCCCATGGCCCGGCGTCTCCGCGGGATCGCGGCCCCTTCCAGGGCCCTGGTCCTCCTCCTCGGGGCGACGATGATCGCGGGGGTTCAGGCCCCCGCCTTCGGGCAACGGGCCGACCAGACCGCCATGAGCGTCCCCCGTCCCCTCCGGGGTGGGATCGCCGGGTTGCCACAGCCCCTGGCGCCGTCGGACGCGGCGCGGCTTCACCGTATCTTCGAGCTCCAGTCCCGGGGCGAGATGGCGGCCGCCGCGCGTGAGGCCGAGCGCCTGGATGACCGCCGGCTGATGGGCCATGTCCTGGCCGATCGCTGGCTGCGCGGGCACGACCCCGGCGTGGCGGAGCTGCTGGCCTGGTTCGGCGACCATGCCGACCACCCCGACGCGCCGGCGCTGCACGCGCTGCTGGTCCGCAAGGCGCCGGCCGGCACGATGCTGCCGCCCGCCCCCGACCAGGCCGCGCTGTCGAATGGCGAGGTCGTGCCGGAGGAGCGCGAGCCCCTGCCGGGCGGCGTGACCCGCAACGCCGCCCTCGACCGCACCGTGCGCGACCGCGCGCGCGACGGCGACGTCGCCGGCGCTCTGGCCGCCATCACGCGGTCCCGCGCCAACGCGACCTATGCCGCGCTGCTGCAGGCCGACATCGCCCAGGCCTTGCTGCAGCTCGGCCGCGACGACGACGCGTTCCGCCTGTCCGCCGAAGCCACCCGCAACGCCGCCGGCGCTGCCTTCCCGCCCTTCGTCGCGGGCCTCGCGGCCTGGGGCGCGGACCGGCCCGACGTCGCACTGCCCTATTTCGAGCAGGCCGCGCGCGCCGACTTCGCCTCCCCCGCGATGCGCGCGGCTGCGGCCTTCTGGACCGCGCGCGCCGCGGTTCGCGCCCGCCGGCCGCATCTCTACGTGCCCTGGATGATGCAGGCTGCGCAGGAGCCGCGGACCTTCTACGGCATGATCGCGCGCCGCGCGCTCGGCCTGCCCAACAGCTTCGCCTGGGAACGCGAGGTCGCCGGCGTCAGCGAGGCAGCGGCGGTGGCCGAGACCGCCGCGGGCTGGCGGGCGCTGGCCCTGCTGCAGGTTGGCCAGCGCGAGCGAGCGGAAGCCGAGATGCGAGCGCTCTGGCCGCGGGTGCAGGGCAATGCCGGCGTGATGCGCGCGATGCTGGTCGTCGCCTCCACCGCGGGGATGAACGACCTCGGCGCGCAGCTGGCGTCCCTGCAGCAGGGCGCCGACGGACGCCCGCGCGACTTCGCTCGCTTTCCCCTGCCGCGGCTCGCGCCGGAGGGCGGCTTCCGCATGGATCCCGCGCTGCTCTACGCGCTGGCGCGGCAGGAGAGCAATTTCGACCCCGAGGCCGTCAGCCGCGCCGGCGCGCGCGGGCTGATGCAGATCATGCCGGCGACGGCGAGCTACATCACGGGCGACGAGACGCTGCGCGGCGCGGGCGCCCAGCGCCTGCACGAGCCTGGCTTCGCCCTCGAGGTCGGTCAGCGCTACGTGCTGTATCTCGCGCGGCACGAGCAGGTGAATGGCGACCTGATCCGGCTGCTCGCGGCCTACAACAACGGGCCGGGCAACCTCTCGCGCTGGCAGCCCGCGCTCAGGCACCGGAACGATCCGTTCCTCTTCATCGAGAGCATCCCGGTGACGGAGACGCGCAGCTTCGTGCAGCGCGTCATGGCCTATTCCTGGATCTACGCCGCGCGTCTCGGCCTGCCGTCGGAGAGCCTGGATGCGCTGGCAGCCGGGCAGTTCCCGCATTTCACGGAAGGCCGTGCGGCCGCGAGGGTGGCGGCGACGCGGCGATAGGGGCTGCGTCGCGGCCCCCGGCGCCCTATCTTCCCGCCATGCCGATCGATGAATCCCGCACCTTCCTGCCCGTCAACATCGCTGTCCTGACCGTGTCGGACACCCGCGACCTGGCGTCGGACCGCAGCGGCGACACGCTGGCCGAGCGCATCGCCAAGGCCGGCCACAGGCTCGCCGCACGCGAGATCTGCAAGGACGAGGCGGACGTCATCGAGGCGACGCTCCGCCGCTGGATCGCCGATCCCGCCATCGACTGCGTCATCACCACCGGCGGCACCGGCATCACCGGCCGCGACGTCACGCCCGAGGCCTTCGACCGTGTGCTGGAGAAGGAGATCACCGGCTTCGGCGAGCTCTTCCGCATGCTGAGCTACGCGAAGATCGGCACCTCCACGATCCAGTCGCGCGCGATCGGCGGCGTGTCGGGCGGGACCTACCTGTTTGCGCTGCCCGGCAGCACCGGGGCCTGCAAGGACGCCTGGGATGACATCCTCCTGTTCCAGCTCGACAGCCGGCACCGGCCCTGCAACCTGGTGGAGCTGATGCCGCGGCTGCAGGAACATCTGCGCGCGGCATGAGGCACGCGATCGTCACGGGCGCGAGCTCCGGCATCGGCGCCGCGATCGTGGACCGGCTGCTGCGCGAGGGCTGGCGCGTGACGGGCATAAGCCGCCGCGATCCCGGGCGCGCCGAAGCCGGCTACGATCACCTGCCGCTCGACATCGAGGACCACGCGGCGGTCCGCGCCGCGCTGGCGGAGTTGGCGCCGGACGCGCTGGTGCATGCGGCGGGGCTGATGCGCGGCGGACCGCTCGGCCAGTTGGATCACGAGGCCGGCCGCACACTCTGGCGCCTGCATGTCGAGGCCGCCGCGGTCATCGCCGACGCGCTGGCGCCGCGCCTGCCCGAAGGCGGCCGCATCGTCCTGATCGGCAGCCGCGGGTCGCAGGGCGTCGCGGGCCGCAGCCAGTACGGCGCGACCAAGGCCGCGCTCGTCGCGATGGCGCGGGCCTGGGCGCTGGAGCTCGCGCCGCGCGGCATCACCGTGAACGTCGTCTCACCCGCCGCGACCGATACGCCGATGCTGCGCGACCCCGCCCGCGCCGCCATGCCGCCGAGCCTGCCGCCGATCGGGCGGCTGGTGACGCCGGAGGAGGTCGCGGCGCTGACGGCGTTCCTGCTGGGCCCGGAGGCCGGCGCGATCACCGGCCAGCAGGTGTTCGTCTGCGGGGGGGCGTCGCTGTAATTCCCTCCCCCGCTCGCGGGGGAGGGTCAGGGTGGGGGTGCTTCGTTGGCGCGCCGGTCAGGCGATCGGCACCAGCCGCGTCAGCCTGTTCGGATTCTGCTCCGAGAGGTAGATCACCCCGTCCGGCGCGCGCCACATGCCGTGCGCCCCGTTCAGCACCGGCCGGCACCGCCCGACCAGCCTCCCGCTGCCGTCGATCCGCGTGAGCCGCGGCACCTGGTCGGTCACGAGCAACCCACCGGCGCCGTCGCCATGCACCGACATCGGCTTGTGGTGGTCCGGCCAGTCCGCGAGCCAACGGCCTTCCGGCGTGAAGACCTGCACGCGGTTGTTCTCGCGGTCCGCCACCGCGACCCGCCCATCCGGCAGCACCCAGATGCCGTGCGGCGTGGAGAACTGCCCGGGCCCCGCGCCGGGCTCGCCCCAGCGCCCCATCGGCGTGCCCTCGGCGCTGAAGCGATGCACGACGCTGGCGCCGTAGCCGTCCGCGACATAGATCGTGCCATCGGCTGCGAAGGCGACGTCGCAGGGCGCGTTGAAGGGCTCGTTCGCATGCCCGCGTCGGCCAAGGCCGCCAAGGCGTCGTCCGTCCGCGCTGAACACGACGATCTCATGCATGTCGCGATCGACGACGAAGACCCGGCCGTCGGGATGCACCGACAGCATGTGGCCATCCGCCACCTCCTCGCCGCCCCATGCCGTAAGGCGCCGGCCGTCCGGTTCCAGCACCACCACCGCGGGCGTCACGGGATCGACGGCGGGGTCGGTGCGAAGCTGCGCATAGACGCGGCCTTTGCCGTCGCAGGCGACATCGGATAGCACGCCGACGCCGGGCGGGATGTCGCCCCAGGGACGCTCCACGCGGTAACGGACGAGACCAAGCGAGACGGTCAGATCATGGCGGGGCATCGGGGTGGCTCTCGGGGTGGTGTGATGCAGCCTCGCACGAGGCGCTTGACCCGTGCCATGGCCCTCCCGTAGCTTGCGTGCATTCCGAACATGCGTTCGGAATCCGATCTATTGAAGGAAATCGAGCGTGCCGGAAGGCGACGCGACACAGGGGAGGAGGCTCGGCTCCGCCGTCGCGGCGAACCCGAAGAACCAGGTCCAGTCCGTGGGCAAGGTATTCGCCGTGCTCAAGGCCTTCGGCCCTGGATCGCCCGAGCTGACGACCGCCGAGGTCGCGGCGCGCGCGGGCCTCGATCGCGGCACCGCCTTCCGCCTGATCCATACGCTGATCGACCTTGGCTATGTCCGCGCCGTCCCCGCGACGCGACGCTATCGCCTGACGCTGCGCTGCCTCGAGCTCGGCTTCGCCGCGCTGTCCGCGGGCGACCTGCCCTCGCATGCGACGCCGCTGCTGCGGGAAGCCGTGCCCGGTGTCGCGGACGCGGCCTCGCTCGGCGTGCTCGACCGTGGCGAGGTGATCTACCTCGCGCGGGTCGAGGCCGCGCTGGAACGCCACGGCCTGGTGCGGCGGCCCGGCACGCGGATCGGCGCCTATGCCACGGCGCTGGGCCAGGCGATCCTGGCCTGGCTGCCGCGCGCGGACCAGGTCGCGCATCTGCACGCCGTGGAGCGCGTGATGCTGTCGGAGCGCACGCTGACCGGGATGGATGCGCTGCTCGCGCGACTCGATGAGGTGCGGGCGCGCGGCTATGCGGTCGCGGACGGCGAGAACGCCTATGGCCTGCGCACCGTCGCGGCGCCGGTGCTGGACGCGTCGGGCGCGCCGGTCGCCGGCGTCAGCCTGACCATCGCCACGACGCGCGAGGAACTGGCGCCCTTCGTCGCGCATGCGGCGCCCGAGGCGCTGCGCATCGCCGGCGAACTCGGCGACGGGCTGCGCCTGTCGCTCGGCGCGATCGGGTTGCGGCCATGACGACGCCCTTGCTGCGCCTGGTGGCGGACGACCTGACCGGCGCGCTGGACACGGCCGCGGAGCTGACGGGCCTCTGCGGTCCCGTCCCGGTGCGCTGGGATGCGACGGTGACGACCGGCAGCCTGGCGCTGGCGACCAACACGCGCGATGTGCCGCGCGAGGTCGCGGTCCGCCGCGCGCGCGACGCCGCCGCGATGCTGGAGGGTGCGACGATCGCCTTCCGCAAGATCGACAGCCTGCTGCGCGGCCATCCCTTCGCGGAACTCGCCGCCGGCCTGCAGGCGGGCCGCGTGCGCAGCGTGGTGCTCGCGCCGGCCTTCCCCGCGCAGGGCCGCGTGACGCGCGGCGGCGTGCAACACGCGCGCGACGGCGAGGGCTGGCGCGCGGTGGGCGACATCGCCGCGATGCTGGCGGCCGAGGGCCTGGACAGCGTTCGCGGCGACGCCGCGCGCCCGCTGCCGGAGGGCATCTCGGTCTTCGACGCCGGGACCGAGGACGACCTGCGCCGCGTCGTCGCCTGCGGCGAGGCCGCGCGCGGCCCGGTGTTGTGGTGCGGCAGCGGCGGGCTGGGGCGCGCGCTGGGCGCGGCGGGGCCGGTGCGCGCGGAAGCCACGCTCCGGGGCCCGGTGCTCGGGTTGTTCGGGTCGGATCATCCCGTCACGGCGCGGCAGCTCCAGGCCTGCGGCGACCGCGCGCTGCGCGTCCCGGAGGAAGGCGATCCCCGCCGCATCGCGCATGCGCTGTCGCGCCACGGGGCGGCGCTGGTCAGCCTGGATCTGGCGCCGCTGCCGCGCGACCTCGCCGCGCAGCGGATCGCGCGGAGCTTCGCGCGGCTGACGCAGCGTCTCGATGCGCCGGGCACGCTGCTCGTCGCGGGCGGGGAGACGCTGGCCGGCCTCTGCGCGGCGCTCGGCGCCGAGGCGCTGGAGGCGACCGGGCTGGTCGCACCCGGCGTGCCGCGCTCGGTGATGCGCGGCGGGCGCTGGGACGGCGTGGCGGTGGTCTCGAAATCCGGCGCCTTCGGCGCCGACGGCTTCTGGCGCGACCTGCTAGCGCGCAACGGCTTCATCGCGGAAATGCAGACGACATGAGCGCCAGGCACCTCGCAATCACCATGGGCGATCCCGCGGGGATCGGGCCGGAGATCATCGTCAAGGCCTGCAACGCGCTGGCGCCGCGCATCGCGGCGGGCGAACTCGGGCTGCTGGTCATCGGCAGCGGCCCCGCGCTGGACCGCGCGCGCGCGCTGGTCGGCGGCGAGGCGATCCCCGAGGTCGGGATGGAAGGCGACTGGCCGGCGCTGGCGTTCCTGCAGGCCGCCCCCGAGGGTGCGCCGATCGAGACCGGCGTGCTGTCCGCCGATGGCGGGCGGCTGGCGTTCCACGCCGTGGAGAAGGGCGTGCGCCTGGCGCAGGCCGGCCGCGTCGGCGCCATCGTCACCGCGCCGCTGAACAAGGAAGCGCTGAACAAGGCGGGCTTCCACTATGCCGGCCATACCGAGATGCTGGCCGAACTGACCGGCGTGAAGGGCAGCGTGATGCTGCTGGCCCATGGCAACATGCGCGTCAGCCACGTCACCACGCATTGCGCGCTGGAAGACGTGCCGAAGCGCGCGACGCCGCAGCGCATCCGCCTGGTGCTCGACCTCACGCAGAAGGCGCTGCGCGACCTCGGCATCGAGCGGCCGCGCATCGCGGTCGCCGCGCTGAACCCGCATGCCGGCGAGGGCGGCCTGTTCGGCATGCAGGACATCGAGGTGACGGCGCCGACCATCGCGCAGGCCGTGGCGGACGGGATGGACGTGACGGGCCCGGTGCCCGGCGACACCGTCTTCGTGAAGTTGCGCGCCGGCCAGTTCGACGCGGTGGTCGCGATGTACCACGACCAGGGGCACATACCGGTGAAGCTGCTCGGCTTCCACGTGGATCCCGCGACGGGGAAGTGGGACGCGCTGTCCGGCGTCAATGTCACGCTCGGCCTGCCGGTGATCCGCACCTCCGTCGATCACGGCACCGCCTTCGACATCGCGGGCAAGGGCATCGCGAGCGAACGCAGCCTGATCGAGGCCA
The DNA here is from genome assembly GCF_050563545.1 of Falsiroseomonas sp. HW251. NCBI lineage: Bacteria > Pseudomonadati > Pseudomonadota > Alphaproteobacteria > Acetobacterales > Roseomonadaceae > Falsiroseomonas > Falsiroseomonas sp. HW251. Next base: position 44,758 of record NZ_JBNXUM010000040.1, on the reverse strand, counting down.
TCGAATACGCCGAGGCGCTGACGGCGCGGAGGGATCACTGATGACCGACCTGACGACCCCGATCGAGATCCTCCGCCCGCAGCGCATCGAGTTCGGCGTGGGCCGCGCGCCCTTCGTCGGCGAATGGGCGGCGGAGCGCGGGCTGAAGCGCATCCTCGTCGTCGCCGGCCGGTCCAACGCCGCGCGCGCGGACAAGCTGGCGCTGCAGGGCCAGGTCACGGTCTTCGGCGAGGTCAAGCCGGAGCCTGACATCCCGAACCTCGACGCCGCATTGGCGGTGGCGGCGCGCGTGAAACCCGACCTCGTCATCGGCTATGGCGGCGGCAGCGCGCTCGATCTCGCCAAGCTCGTCGCGGTGCTGCCGGGCAGCGGGCAGACCATCCATGACGTGGTCGGGCCGGAGAAGGTGAACGGCCGCCGCGTCGCGCTGGTGCAGGTGCCGACGACGGCGGGCACGGGCAGCGAGGCCGGGACGCGGTCGCTGGTCACCGATCCTGCGACGCAGGCGAAGCTCGCGGTGCAGTCGCGTCACATGCTGGCGGACCTCGCGGTGGTGGATCCGGCGCTGACCATGACCGTCCCGCCCGCGGTCACCGCCGCGACCGGAGTGGACGCGCTGGCGCATTGCACCGAGGGTTTCACCAGCAAGCGCGCGCATCCCCTGATCGATCTCTACGCGCTGGAGGGCATCCGGCTGGTGGGCCGCTACCTCCCCCGCGCTGTCGCTGACGGCAGCGATGCCGAGGCGCGGGCGGGGCTGGCACTGGCCTCGCTCTATGGCGGCTATTGCCTCGGGCCCGTGAACACGACGGCGGGGCACGCCGTGGCCTATCCCCTGGGCACGCGCCATCACGTCGCGCATGGCCTCGCCTGCGCCGTGATCTTCCCGCACACCCTCGCCTTCAACGCGCCGGCGGTGGAAGAGAAGACGAAGCTGGTGCTGGAGGCGCTCGGAACGCGCAATGCCTATGAGTGGTGCGCGTCGCTCGGGATGGAGATGCGCCTTTCGAAGCTCGGCGTGCCGGAGGACGACCTGCCGGTGATGGCGAAGGAGGCGCACGCCATTCGCCGCCTGCTGGACTGGAACCCGCGCGACATTTCCGAAAGCGAAATCCTCGCGATGTACCGGAGGGCCTTCTGATGTCGGACGTCCTCGACCGCTCCCCCGACCTGAGGCCGGCGCCCGGCGATCCCGGCCGCGCCGACGCCTTCATCCCCACGCCCTGCATCCAGAACCACGCGGCCTTCCTGCATGTGCTGCCCGGCGGAGGGCTCGGCTGCGTGTGGTTCGGCGGCACGCAGGAAGGCGTGCCCGACATCTCCGTGCATTTCTCGCGCCTGGTGGATGGGCGCTGGACCGAAGCCGTGAAGCTCTCGGACGACCCCACGCGGTCGGAGCAGAACCCGCTGCTGTTCACCGCGCCGGACGGCAGGCTCTGGCTGCTCTGGACCGCGCAGGTCTCCGGCCACCAGGACACCGCTGTCGTGCGGCACCGGATTTCCGAGGATGGCGGCAGGAGCTGGGGCCCGATCTCCACGCTGATCGACCGCAAGGGCCTCTTCATCCGCCAGCCCATCGTCGTTGCGCAGAGCGGCGACTGGCTGCTGCCGGCCTGGCTGTGTCCCACGCCGCCGGCCGGCGCCTGGCGCGGGGACGAGGACACCTCGCTGGTGATGGTCTCCTCGGACCAGGGAAAGACCTGGACAGGGCACGACGTACCGAACTCCACCGGCGCCGTGCACATGGACATCCTGCCGCTGCAGGACGGCACGCTGCTCGCGCTGTATCGCAGCCGTTGGGCGGATTTCGTCTACGCGTCGCGTTCGATCAACGGCCGCGACTGGTCGGCGCCGGAGCCGACGGAACTGCCGAACAACAACTCCTCCATCCAGGCGCGGGTGCTGGCCAACGGCCATGTCGCGCTGGCCTACAACCATTCCTCGGCCGCGAACGCCACGGACCGCCGGACGTCGCTCTACGACGACCTCGGCGAGGACATGGCGGTGGAGATCCCCGCCACCGGCCGCAGCGCCTTCTGGGGCGCGCCGCGCGCGCCGATGACCATCGCCATTTCCGAGGATGGCGGCCGCACCTGGCCGCATCGCCGCGACGTCGCGACCGGCGACGGCTACTGCCTGACCAACAACTCCAAGGACAGGCTGAACCGCGAATTCTCCTACCCCAGCATCCTGCAGACGCCGGACGGCGCGCTGCATCTCGCCTTCACCTGGTGGCGCCAGGCCATCCGCCATGTCCGCGTCACCGAGGACTGGGTGAAGGCCGCATCCTGAACGAATCGTCGAGGAGGAAACAGCCATGCAACGCCGTACCCTGATCGCCGCCGCCACGCTTGGCATGCTGCAGGCGCCCGCCGTCTTCGCGCAGGGCACCTGGCCCACGGGCCGCCCGCTGCGCGTCATCTGCCCCTGGCCGCCCGGTGCGGCGAACGACATGCTGGCCCGCCTGACCGCCTCGCGCCTGCAGGAGAGGCTCGGCGCGACCGCGATCACCGAGAACAAGACCGGCGGCGCCGGCCTGGTCGGCACGCGGGAGGTGCTGGGCGCCGCACCCGACGGCTACACGCTGCTCGCGTCAGCCTTCAACACCGCGGTGATGCCGCTGGTCCTCAAGAACGCCAATTTCGACCCGCAGACCGACCTCGAGGTCTGCGCGCGCACGGCGCAGGCGCCGCTGGTCATGGCGATCGCCGGCAACCGCCCGGAGCGCACGCTTACCGAGGTGGTCGCGGCCGCGAAGCGCAACCCGCGGCAATGGTCGATCGCCATCACCTCGCTGGGCGCGGCCAGCCACCTCGCGACGATCGAGCTGAACCGGCGGACGGGCGCGGATCTCGAGATGGTGGCCTATCGCGGAACCCAGCCCGCGCTGCAGGACCTGATGGCGGGCAACGTGCAGCTGCTGATCGATCCCTCCTTCAACCTGCTGCCGCACACCGAGGGCGGGCGCATCCGCGCGCTCGGCATCGCGTCGAAGGAACGCTCGCCGCTGGCGCCGAACGTGCCGACCATGGGCGAGGCCGGGCTGCCGGGCTACGAGTTCCAGTCCTGGTACGGGGTCTGGGCACCGAAGGGCACGCCGAACGACATCGTCCAGCGCATCAACGCGCTGATGCAGGAGACGATGCGCGACCCCGCCATCGTACAGCGCCTGACGCAGCAGGTCCTGGAGCCCGTGACCGAGAGCACGGACGAATCCCGCCGCTTCATCGCGAACGAGATCGTCCGCGCGACGGAGCTGCTGCGCAGCGTGAACTACCAGCCGGAGTGACGCGCACTGCTGTGGCGGGGAAGCTGTTTCTCCGCCGCGGCGCCCACGTGGGATGAATCCCGCGCGGCCATGACACCAGCGCATGTGGCGCCGGACGCCATAGACGATGTGCGCGGCGCTGTTATCGGCGCATGCTGGGGCATCGAAGCGAGCCCCGCGCCATGCCGAACCGCCAGCTCCATCTCGGCGCCTTCATGCGCCCCGTCACAATCCACACCGGCGCCTGGCGCTATCCCGGCGCCTGGCCCGACGCGAATTTCAGCTTCCCCAAGCTGAAATACCTGATCCAGGCGCTGGAGGCCGCGAAGTTCGACGCCTTCTTCATGGCGGACCACCTCGCGCTGCTGAACATGCCGATCGAGGCGCTGCGCCGCAGCCACACCGTCACCAGCTTCGACCCGCTGATCCTGCTGCCCGCGCTCGCGGCGGTGACGGAGCGCATCGGCCTGATCGCGACAGCGTCCACCACCTACAACGACCCCTATCATGTCGCGCGGAAATTCGCCTCGCTGGACCACATCTCGAACGGGCGCGCGGGGTGGAACCTGGTGACGACGGCCAATCCCGACGCCGCCGGCAATTTCGGCCATGACGTCCACAGGGCGCATGGCGAGCGCTACAAGCGCGCGCGGGAATTCTATGACGTCGTCACCGGCCTCTGGGACAGCTTCGCCGACGACGCCTTCATCCGCGACGCCGCCAGCGGGATCTTCTGGGACCCGTCGCGCATGCATGTGCTGGATCATGTCGGCGAGGAGTTGTCGGTGCGCGGCCCGCTCAACGTCGCGCGGCCCGTGCAGGGCTGGCCGGTGATCGTGCAGGCCGGCGCGTCCGACGCCGGCCGGCAGATCGCCGCCGAGACCGCCGAGATGGTCTTCGCCGCGGGCGGTCCGCTCAAGGACGCGCAGGCCTTCTACGCCGACGTCAAGGACCGCGCGGCGCGGATCGGGCGCAACCCCGACTTCATCAAGATCCTGCCGGGCTGCCTGACGGTGGTCGGCGAGACGGTGGAGGAAGCGCGCGCGATGCGGGCGAAGCTCGACAGCCTGGTGCACCTTGAAAGCGCGATCGGGTCACTGTCGGTCGCGCTCGGCGTGGATGCGCGGCAATTCGGCCTGGACGGCCCGCTGCCGGACATCCCGGAGACCGAAAGCAGCAAGAGCGGGCGGGAGCGCGCGATCAACCTGGCGCGGCGGGAGAACCTGACCGTGCGGCAGCTCGCGCAGCGGCTCGGCGGTTATGCGGGGCTCGCGATGGTCGGCACGCCGCAGACCATCGCGGACGAGATGGAGGAGTGGCTTGAAGCCCGCACCTGCGACGGCTTCAACATCATGTTCAGCCATGTGCCGGGCGGGCTCGAGGCCTTCTGCGAGAAGGTCGTGCCGGAACTGCAGCGGCGCGGGCGGTTCAGGACGGAATACGAGGGGACGACGCTGCGCGAGCATCTCGGGCTGCCGCGGCCGGAGAATCGCTTCTTCCCACGGGGCTGACTACTCCGCCAGCGCCCCGGCCGTCGCCGCGTCAGCCGGAAGAAACGCCTCGATCGCGATCTCGGACAGCGTCACGTCCACCGGCGTCCCGAACACCGTCGTCGTGGACAGGAAGGCCAGCTCCGTTTCCCCGACACGCAGCCGCAGCGGCACCGCCACGGCCCCGGCGTCGTGATCGACCCGCAGCGGACCGCCGCCGGGATACCCGCGCAGCTCCGCCAGCAGCGCGACCAGCACGGTGTCCGCGGTCTGCTCGGCCTGGCGGCGGAGCCTCTCCAGGATATGCGCGCGCCACTCCGACAGATTGACGACGCGCGGCGCGATGCCCTCGGGGTGTAGCGCGAGCCGCATCAGGTTCACCGGCGGCCGCAGCAGGGTGGGGGCGACACCCTCCAGCAGCGGCGCCACGGCGCGGTTCGCGTCCAGCATCGTCCAGTGCCGGTCGAAGGCGAGGGCGGGGAAGGGCTCATGCGCCGCCAGCACGCGGGCCACGACGGCGCGCGCGCCCGCCATCGCCGGATCGTCCCAGGCGCGCTGGGGGTAGTGCGGCGCGAAGCCGGCGGCGACCAGCAGCAGGTTGCGCTCGCGCAGCGGCACCTCGAGCTGCTCGCAGAGGTGCAGCAGCATCTCCCGGCTCGGCTTCGAGCGGCCGGATTCCACGAAGCTCAGGTGCCGCTGTGAGATCTCGGCCTCGCTGGCGAGCGCCAGCTGGGACAGGCGCCGGCGGCGGCGCCATTCGCGGATCAGGCCGCCGACATCGCGGGTCATCACGGTCATGGACGCATCCTGCCGCGCCGCGCGCCGCGTTTCGATTACCTCCGACGTCATCGCTTCGCGGGCCCGGCGTCGCGATCCTCGGCGCCAGCGGGACGGCGATAGGGCCGCCCGCCGAGGAGGACGACAGCATGGACACCACCATCGCCACCCCCGCCGCGATCCGGCCTTCGCGCCTGTTGCGCCTGGCGCTCGGCGCCGACGCCATCGCCTCCGGCACGCTCGGGGCCCTGGCATTGGCCGGCGGGAGCTCGCTCGCCGCGCCGCTCGGGCTGCCGGGCGCGCTGCTGCAGGGCGCCGGCGCCTTCTGCATCGCCTACGCCGCCCTCGTCGCCCGGATGGCACGGCGGGACGCTCTGCCGGCCTGGCTGGTCTGGCTCGTCGTCGGCGGCAACGCCGTCTGGGCCGCGGACAGCTTGCTGCTGCTGGCCTCGGGCTGGGTGGCGCCTACCGGGCTCGGCATCGCCTTCGTCGTTGCCCAGGCGATCGCGGTGGCCGTCTTCGCCGCCGCGCAGTATGCGGGGCTGGCGCGCTCCACGCGCTGACGTCACCCCAGCAGCAGCTTCACCAGCGTCGCCAGGGCGGCGCCGCCGGTGAGCAGCTTGTGGATGAGGTCGAACCATCGCTGCCCGCGGGACGGGCGAGGCGGCACGGCTCCTGGCGGGCGACTCGGACCGGGTCGGGGCATGGGAATATGATAACATTCCTAAGCCCCGACCGTCATGTTCAAAACGTCACCCAGACCGCCACGCCTCCCCGCGTTGACGCTATGGCGCAGTGCACCATAAAGAGACGGGTGAGGAAGATGCGCAGGTGTCGTCGAGGCCCTCGGGCCCGGACATGATGCGCGATCGGGAGCGTAGTCATGTCCGTCATGAAGGACTCGCGCGAGGCGACCATGATCGGTCGCCGGTCGGACGGCACGACCATCCGCCGCCCGTTGTCCCCGCATCTGCAGGTCTATGACATGCTGCAGATGACCAGCGCCATCTCGATCTCGCATCGCGTCACCGGCATGATCTGGACTGTCGGCGTAGTAGTGATGAGCTGGTGGCTGATCGCCGCGGCCTCCGGCGCCTCCGCCTTCGCCACGGCGCAGTGGTTCCTCGGCTCCTTCCTCGGCGTGCTGTTCCTGATGGGGCTGACGGCGGCGGCGTGGTTCCACACGCTGGCCGGCATCCGGCACCTCGCCTGGGATGCGGGCTGGGGCTACGACATCCCGACGACCTACAGGACCGGCCGCGCGGTGCTGGTCGGCACCGCGGTGCTGACGGCCCTTACCTGGCTGATGCTGCTGATCTCCTGGTGAGGGGCTGACCATGTCTCATTCCACCTCCGGCCAGCCTCCCCGCCAGGCGCAGATGCAGGCGCCGCTGGCGCGCGTGCGGGGCCTCGGCGCCTCCCACTCCGGCGCGCATCACTGGTGGATGCAGCGCGTCACCTCCATCGCGCTGCTGCCGCTGATGATCTGGTTCATCGTCGCCATGGCGACGAATGCCGGCATGACCCATGCCGAGGCCCTGGTCTGGATCGGCCGGCCCTTCAACGCGGTGCTGCTGCTCGCGCTAATCGGCCTGACCTTCCACCACACGGCGTCGGGCCTGCAGGTCGTCATCGAGGACTACACGAACAACGAATGGACCAGGATCGCCCTGGTTTTGATGACCAAGGGCGCCTGCTGGCTGCTCGGCATCGCCGCGGCGCTCGCGGTGCTGCGGATCGCGGTCCTGAGGATTGCAGTCTGACCGCCGAGGCACGATTTCCCATGCGCGGGCCCTATCCCGGGCCCGGGCCTGACACACGGACGGCACGATGAACGCCATCTCCAAGCCCCATGTTGGTCCCAATGGGGGCGCCTACCGGATCGTGGATCACACCTACGACGTCGTGGTGGTCGGCGCCGGCGGCGCGGGGCTCCGCGCGACCTTCGGCATGGGCGCGGCGGGGCTGAAGACCGCCTGCATCACCAAGGTCTTCCCGACGCGGAGCCACACCGTGGCCGCCCAGGGCGGCGTCGGCGCCGCGCTCGGCAACATGGGCGAGGACGACTGGCGCTGGCACATGTACGACACCGTGAAGGGGTCGGACTGGCTCGGCGACCAGGACGCCATCGAATACATGTGCCGCGAGGCGATCCCCGCCGTCATCGAGCTCGAGCATTACGGCGTGCCCTTCAGCCGGACCGAGGACGGCAAGATCTACCAGCGCCCCTTCGGCGGCCACATGCAGCATTACGGCAAGACGCCGGCGATGCGCGCCTGCGCCGCCGCCGACCGCACGGGCCACGCGATCCTGCACACGCTCTACCAGCAGTCGCTCAAGCATGGCTGCGAGTTCTTCGTCGAGTATTTCGCCCTCGACCTCATCATGGACGACGAGGGCGCGTGCCGCGGCGTCACCGCCTGGTGCCTCGAGGACGGCTCGATCCACCGCTTCCGCGCGCAGACCGTGGTGATGGCGACCGGCGGCTACGGCCGTGCGTATCTGTCGTGCACCTCGGCGCATACCTGCACCGGCGACGGCAACGCGATGGTGCTGCGCGCAGGGCTCCCGCTGCAGGACCAGGAATTCGTGCAGTTCCACCCGACGGGCATCTACGGCGCGGGCTGCCTTATCACCGAGGGCGCGCGCGGCGAGGGCGGCTACCTCACGAACTCCGCGGGCGAGCGCTTCATGGAGCGCTACGCCCCGACCGCGAAGGACCTGGCCTCGCGCGATGTCGTGTCGCGGGCCATGTCGGTCGAGATCCGCGAGGGCCGCGGCGTCGGCCCCCACAAGGACCACATCCTGCTGCACCTCGAGCACCTGGGTGCCGAGCTGCTGCATGAGCGCCTGCCCGGCATCAGCGAGACCGCGAAGATCTTCGCCGGCGTCGATGTCACGAAGGAGCCGATCCCGATCCTGCCGACCGTGCACTACAACATGGGCGGCATCCCCACGAACATCCACACGGAGGTCCTGCGCCCGACCCGCGACAACGAGGACGCCATCGTTCCCGGCCTGATGGCGGTGGGCGAGGCCGCCTGCGTGTCGGTCCACGGCGCGAACCGGCTCGGCACCAATTCGCTGCTCGACCTCGTGGTGTTCGGCCGCGCCGCGGCGCATCGCGCGTCGGAGACGATCAAGCCCGGCGCGTCGCAGCCGCCGCTGCCGTCCAACGCTGGCGAGCGCGACCTCGACCGCTTCGACCGCATCCGCAACGCGAAGGGCGGCACGCCGACCAGCGAGCTGCGCGTGCAGATGCAGCGCACGATGCAGACGCATGCCGCAGTGTTCCGCTCGACCGACAGCCTGAAGGAAGGGGTCGAGAAGATGCGGAAGATCTGGGGCGGGATGGGCGACCTGAAGATCGCCGACCGCAGCCTGATCTGGAACAGCGACCTGATGGAGGCGCTGGAGCTCGACAACCTCCTGGGCAATGCGATGACGACGATCGTCAGCGCCGACGCCCGCAAGGAAAGCCGCGGCGCGCATGCCCAGGAAGACTTCCCCGAGCGCGACGACGCCAACTGGATGAAGCACACGCTGGCCTGGTGCGACGGCGACGGCAATGTCCGCCTGGACTACCGGTCGGTGAAGATGCGCACCCTCACCAACGAAGTTCAGGTCTTCCCGCCGAAGGCGCGGGTTTACTGATCAAGGCGACCCGCTGACATGGCCACCTTCACCCTTCCCAAGAACTCCACGATCACCGAGGGCAAGCGCTATCCCGCGCCCTCGGGGTCGAAGAACGTCAAGTCGTTCAGGATCTACCGCTGGGATCCCGACAGCGGCGACAACCCGCGGACCGACACCTACGAGATCGACCTCGACCAGTGCGGCCCGATGGTCCTGGACGCGCTGATCAAGATCAAGAACGAGATCGACAGCAGCCTGACCTTCCGCCGCTCCTGCCGGGAGGGCATCTGCGGCTCCTGCTCGATGAACATCGACGGGCTGAACACGCTCGCCTGCCTCAAGCCGATCGAGGACGTGAAGGGCGACGTGAAGATCTCCCCGCTGCCGCACATGCCGGTGGTGAAGGACCTGGTGCCGGACCTCTCCCAGATCTACGCGCAGCTCCGCAGCGTCGAGCCCTGGCTGAAGTCCGACACCCCGCCCCCGCCGGATGCCGAGCGGCTGCAGTCGAAGGAGGAGCGGGCGAAGCTCGACGGGTTGTGGGAGTGCATCCTGTGCTTCTGCTGCACCACGGCCTGCCCGAGCTACTGGTGGAACGGCGACCGCTATCTCGGTCCGGCGGTGCTGCTGCAGGCCTATCGCTGGATTGCGGACAGCCGCGACGACCACACCGGCGAGCGGCTCGACAACCTCGAGGACCCGTTCAAGCTGTATCGCTGCCACACCATCATGAACTGCGCGCGGACCTGCCCGAAGGGGCTGAACCCCGCGCAGGCCATCGGCGAGATCAAGCAGATGCTCGCGACGCGGGGCGGGTGATCGCTATCTCCCCCGCTCCTTGATTTCCCTCCCCCGCAATCGGGGGAGGGAACCGGGCGTGCGGGCGAGGAGCGTTCGCTACTTCCTTCGCATCACCACCGTCACGTTGTTCGCCGGCATCTCGGTCACGCTCGGCGCGTCGAAATCCTCTCCCGCCGCCGCCACGAAATCCTCCAGCCGTCGCACGCCCCATGCGGGATCCCGCGCCCGCAGATCCGCGTCGAAGGCCAGGTTCCCCGGCGCCGTCTCCACGCCCGCTCTGAACCACGGCCCGTAGAGCACCAGCGGCGAGCGCGCGCGCAGCACGCGCGCTGCCCCGCGCAGCAGCCCCAGAGCCGCGCTCCAGGGTGCGATATGGATCATGTTGATGCAGAGCACGGCATCGGCGCGCTCCACCGTCCAGTCCGAGGTCGCGTCCAGCACGATCGCCCGGCGCACATTCGGCAGCCCCGCGCACCAGGCGTCGCAACTCGCGACGTTGTCGGGATCGGGATCGCTCGGCTGCCAGTCCAGACCCGGCAGCGCCGCCGCGAAGAACGCGCAATGCTCGCCGCTGCCGCTCGCGATCTCCAGCACCAGGCCGCGCGCGGGCAGCACGCCGCGCAGCACCGCCAGGATCGCCTCGCGGTTCCGTGCCGCCGCCGGCGCGAACCGGCGAGGATCGCTCATCGCAGCGCGATCCGCCCGTCCGTCATCGGCGACAGCGGCGAGCGCGTGCCCATCCAGGCCGACACCACCTCCTCCACCAGCGGCCCGGTGTCGTAGGAGTCCAGCGCGGCGTCGCGGAAGGGTGCGTAGCCGTCGCCGCCGCGGCGGAGGAAGTTGTGCGTCACCACGCGATAGGCGCGCTCGTTGTCGAGCGGCCCGGCGCGCTCGCCGGCCAGCACCTCCGCCGAGACCAGGCGCTGCCCCGCCGGGCGGGACATGTCGGCGACGATCCGGATCCCCGCGACCTGCGGAAAGCGCCCGCCGCCGGGCTGCGAGAGGCCGTTCTCCAGCGCCGCGCGCAGGTCGCCGCCGCGGATCGTCAGCGTCGCCAGCGTGTTGCCGAAGGGCATCGTGGTCAGGACGTCGCCATAGGTGACGGTTCCCGCCGGCAGGCTCGCGCGGATGCCTCCGCCATTGTGGATCGCAATGTCGGATCCGGGTGCGGCGGCCAGCAGCGCCTCCGCGATCACGTTGCCGATCGCGCATTCCGCCTGGCGGCAATTGCCGTTGTCGAAGGCGGATGTCGCGCTGGCCACCGGCCTCGCGCGCAGATCGCCTAGCGGCTCGGCGAAGCGCGCGACGACGGCCAGCGCCTCCGCATCCTCCGGCATGTCCGGCGTGATCTCCGTCGCGTCGCCCTTGTGCGCGACGACGCGGCCGCCCTCGGCCAGGTCCAGGTCGAGCCGCCCGACGAAGCGCCCCAGCGCGCCGGCCTGCACGATGCGCACCGTGCGGTCGCGCCCGTCCACCAGCACCGGCGCCGGGCCTTCGGCGTCGGGGCGGTTCGCCAGGATCGTGTGCGAATGCCCGCCGACGATCGCATCGATCCCCGCGACGCGCGCCGCCATGCGCCGGTCCGCCTCGATCCCGCGATGAGACAGCACGACGACCGTCGCCGGTCCCTGCGCGCGCGCCTCGGCCACCGCGCGCTCCGTGACCTCCTCGGCGTTGCGGAAGCGCAGGCGCGGCCCGGGCGAAGCGACGTTCGGCGTCGTCTCGGTGATCAGCCCGATCACCACCACGCGCTGCCCGCCGCGCGTGAGCTCGACCGCCGGCCGGACCTTGCCGTCCAGCGCGGGCTCCGCCGAGGTGTCGAGGTTCGCCGCCACGATCGGCTTGCGCAGGATATCGAGGTAGCGCGCCAGATTCTCCGGCCCGTGGTCGAATTCGTGGTTGCCGAGCGCCATCGCCTCGACGCCCCACAGATGCTGGATCGCCGCTTCCGCGGCGCCGCGATGCAGCGTGTAGAACAGGCTGCCCATGAACTCGTCGCCGCCGTCGAGCGTCAGCGTCGCGCGCCCCTCGGCCTCCGCCGCGGCGCGCGCGGCCTTCACCGCCGCGACCAGGCGGGCGCTGCCGCCGAGGCAGGGATCGGCGACGCGGCAGGACGCTCCATTGGCCTGGCCGCCCTCGTGCCGGCTGTGGAAGTCGTTGACGTGCACCAGGCTGACCCGGGTGCTGGCCTGGCCCAGGGCAGGGCGCAGCGCGGGGATCGCGAGAGGGGCGGCGAGGAGGAGGCGTCGGCCGAGCATCATGGCCGCAGCTTTGCCCCGGCGGGCGCCGTCATGCTAGCCGAAACGGATGGGCCTGCTGTTCGACGGGACCGACCTGCGCGCCAGCTTCGTCCCGGGCGATCCGGCCGCCGACACCGTCGTCCTCACCTTCTCCGGGCGCGACATGCGCGAGGTGCCGGGCTGGATGCACGCCTTCGGCGCGGGCTTCCTGCGCCGGGCCGGCCTGCCGGCGATCCACCTCACGGCGTCCTGGAACCACTGGTTCATCGTGGACGAGATGCGCCGCGCGCTGCCCGGCCTGTGCGCCGCGGCCGCGCCCTTCCGGCACCGCGTCGCCTATGGCCAGAGCCTCGGCGCCTATGCGGCGCTCCGCCACTCCGCGGCACTCGGCGTGACGCGCGTCGTCGCGATCTCGCCGCGCTTCTCCATGCTGCCGGAGAAGGTGCCCTTCGACACGCGGTCGCGGCCGGAACTGCCGCGCCTCGATCCCGCCGGCGACGACCTGCCGGGCGGGCTGTCGCGCGATGCGACGCTCCTCGTCGTCGCCGAGACGGTCGGCATGGACGCGCGGCACCTCGCGCTGATCAGGGCGGCCTGCGGCGGGCGTGCGCGGGTGCTCGCGCTGCCCTTCGGTGGTCATCCCGCGACGCTGCACCTCCGGCAGATCGGCCTGCTGGGCCGGATCGTCCGTGCGCTGCTGACCGAAGCGGAACCCGACCTCGCGGCGATTCGGCGCGCGGTTCGCGGTGCGCGCGGCGGCTCCGCGATCTGGTGGACGGAACTCGCGCGGCAGGCCTGGCGGAGCGGCCGCCACGACCTGGCCGCGGAGGGCGCGCTGCGCGCCGCGACGCTCGATCCCGCGCAGCACGGTTTCGCGGCCAGGCTGGTCGGCAAGCTGGCCCGGCGCGGCCTCGCGCGCCGGACCCTGCCTGCCTTGGTGGCGCGCCTGGCCGCGCTGGGCGACGCGGCGGCTACGCCTCAGGCGTAGCTGCGCAGCCCGACCTCGCGCCGGGTGCCGAGCCGTGCGCCCAGCACCGCCGCGCCGGCACCGAGCAGCATCGCCGCGAAGAGCCAATAGGCGCCGGTCGCCGCCGCATCCGCCGCCTTTTCAGCGGCCTGGCGCGCGGCCTGCTCGGCCTGGGCCGCGGCCTCGCGCGCCTGGGTCTCGAGCTGGCCGATGCGGTTGTTGGCTTCCTCGGCCGGGATGTTGGCTTCCGCCGCGACGAGCTGCGACAGCCGGTCGCGCTGGTTGCCCAGGAAGCCGCCCTGGCGCACGCGCTCGCCGATGATCCGCGTGATCTCGGCGCGGCGCTGGTCGGGCGTCATGGCGCGGGGATCGCCGCCGCTCTGCAGGGCGGATTGCAGCCGCTCGGCCAGCGCGTTGGGATCCACCGACCGCGCGGCGTCCGGCGCGACGGCCTGCGCGGCCTGGCCGACGGCCTGCCCCGCGCCCTGCATCGCGCCGCCGAGCACGGAGGACGCGCCCTGCACCGCGGTGTTCGCCGCACCTGCCGCGAGATTGCCGAGCAGCACCGCCGAGAGCAGGAAGCCGAGCGCCCAGACCGCGAGCCCGTGCAGCAGACCGTCCGTGTCGTCCGAGGTGCCGGACAGCCTGGCCGCCACCCAGCCGCCGATGCCGAGCCCGATGAGGTTGGCCAGCAGCAGCCACAGCCCGCCCGCCTTCGCCAGCAGCGAGGCCGAGGGCGTGTCGCCCGGCGTCGCGGGATCGATCGTCGTCGCGCCGACCGCGAGCCCGAGCAGGTTGAGCAGGGCGCCGATCGCCACGGCGACGACGCCGCCGGCGATCACCGCGCCCCATGAGATGCGCGGCGGCAGGGCGGGCGCGCCCTCGACGCCCGTGCCGATCGTGGTCTCTTCGGCGGTTGATGTCCTGGCCTGCATGATGCGGCCCCTTTCCGGTTGCGCCCCGGCAACGCCCGGCAGGTCGCGCAGTTCGGCCCCTGGACGCGACCACGCAACCGGCGCGACAGTGCCGGGCGCGACGCCGCGCCCCGTGGCGCCGCATTCCCGCCACCCCGGCATGGAAGACCGTCTCCGACGATGCGGGCCTGATTCGCGATGCAGGTGTATCTGCCGATCGCCGAGATGTCGGTGGATGCCCTGCTGCTGCTGGGCATCGGCTTCGGCGTGGGCTGGCTGTCGGGCCTGTTCGGCGTGGGCGGCGGCTTCCTGCTGACGCCGCTGCTGATCCTGATCGGCATCCCGTCCCCGGTCGCGGTCGGGTCGGGCGCGAACCAGACGCTCGGCGCCTCGGTCTCCGGGCTCATTGCACAGTGGCGGCGCGGCAACGTGGACGTGCGAATGGGCACGGTGCTGCTGGTGGGCGGCTTCATGGGCTCGGCCGCCGGCGTGCAGCTCTTCGCCTGGCTGCGCCGCGCGGGCCAGGTCGATCTCGCCGTCGCGATCTTCTACATCGTCGTGCTGGGCTCGGTCGGCGGGCTGATGATGCGGGAAAGCCTCGGCGCCATCCTCCGCCGCGGCAAGGCGCGGCCGAGACGCCTGCACGAGCATCTCTGGATCCACGGCCTGCCGCTGAAGATGCGGTTCCGCAAGTCGCGGCTCTACATCTCCGTCATCCCGCCGCTGACGCTGGGGTTCCTGATCGGCGTGCTGTCGGCGGTGATGGGCGTGGGCGGCGGCTTCATGCTGGTGCCCGCCATGATCTACCTGCTGGGCATGCCGACCTCGATCGTGATCGGCACGTCCCTGTTCCAGGTGGTCTTCGTCACGGCGAACGTGACTTTCCTGCAGGCCGTGCAGGTCGGCAGCGTGGACATCGTGCTGACCCTGCTGCTGCTGGCCGGCGGCGTGGCCGGCGCGCAGTTCGGCGCGGCGATGGGCGGCAAGCTCCGCGGCGAGGAAACCCGTGCGCTGCTCGGCGCCCTGGTGCTGTTCGTCGCCGGCGCGCTGCTGTGGGACCTGCTGCGGACGCCGGGACAGCTCTTCGTGATCGGCCCGGCGCCGTGAGGGGCGGGGCGTCACCGGGGAGGGCGCTACCCTCCCCGGACCCCTCCCTGCTGGCCGCCCTCGCCCTCATCGCGACCTGGCTCATCACGACGCTCCCGGCCTTCGCACAGGTCGCGCCGCCGTCGCTCGCTGCCGAGCTCAGTGTCCGGCGGATCGAGGTGACGACCGCCTTCACCGGCGGCGAGATCCTGGTCTTCGGCGCGACGGAGCGGCTGATCGGGCCGCAGGGCGATGCGGTGGTGGTGCTCGCGACCGGTCCGCAGGCCTCCATGGTGGTGCGCGAGAAGGTCAACGTGCTGGGCTTCTGGATCAACGGCGCCGCCGCTCGCTTCAACCGGATCCCGGCCTATTGGGCGCTCGCCTCCACGACACCGGTCGGGGAGCTGGTCTCGCCCGACGAGAGGGCGGATTTACGACTGGGGATGGACCTGATCCCCCTGCCGCAGCTCGGGGCGCGCGGGCCGCAGTTCCGCGTGGCGCTGCGCGAGCTCAAGCAGCAGGGCGGGCTCTGGGTGGACCAGGTCAATACGATCGAGGTCGCGGGCGGTCGGCTCTTCTCGGTGCGGCTGCCCGTGCCGTCCACGGTGCCGACGGGCGAGTATCGCGTCCAGGTCATGCTGGTGCGGGACGGGCGCGTCGTCGCCCGGCAGGACCTGGCGCTGGAGGTTGCGCGTGTCGGCTCGGCCGCGCAGATCGCCTTCGTCGCGCGCGACTGGCCGGTGTTGTATGGGCTAGCCTGCATCGTGCTGGCGGCTCTGGCGGGCTGGCTCGGCAGCGTGCTGTTCCGGAGGGGCTGATGGGCGAGAGCGCGGCGGCGGCCCAGGCGCGGCGGGACCGGGTCTTCCTGGTGGTGGTGGACGACAGCACGGAGCGGCGCGTGGCGCTGCGCTATGCCGCGCTGCGCGCGAAGAAGAGCGGCGGGCGCGTGGCGCTGCTGCGGGTGATCGAGCCCGCCGGCCAGGTCGAATGGGCCGGCGTGGGGGCGATGCTGGCCGAGGAGCGGCGGGAGGAGGCGGAGAAGCTGCTCTCCGCCATGGCGGCCGAGGTGAACGAGATCACCGGCGGCCTGCCCATCCTGCTGATCCGCGAAGGCGAGCCGCGGGACGAGCTGCTGTCGCTGCTCGAGGAGGATCCCCGGATCTCCATCCTGGTGCTGGCCGCGGCGACCGGCGGGTCTGGGCCGGGCCCGCTGATCTCGGCGCTGACCGGGCGCTACGCCGCGAAGCTCGCGGTGCCGATGACGATCGTGCCGGGTGCGCTGAGCGAGTCGGAGCTCGAGAGGGTAACGTGAACAACCCTCTCGACCCGCAGCGGGAGGAGGGCTTTGCGGCCGGTGGAAAAAGGACCACATAGGTCCTGGATACACGACCAGGCCGCAACGGACGCCCCGCATGTTCATCGAGACCGAAGGCACCCCCAACCCCGCCACCCTGAAGTTCCTGCCCGGGCGGGACGTCATGGGCGGGCGCGGCACCGCCGACTTCACCGCCGCCGACGAGGCCGAGGGCCGCAGCCCGCTGGCTGCGCGCATCTTCGGCGTCGGCGACGTCGCCCGCGTCTTCCTCGGCAACGACTTCGTCACCGTCACCAAGGGCGAGGACGCCGACTGGGTGGCGCTGAAGCCTCGCGTGCTCGCCGCCATCATGGACCACTACGTCGCCGGCCTGCCGGCGATCGAAGGCGCCGAGGAAGCCTCGGAGGAGGAGGATTTCGACGCCGCCGACGGCGAGGTCGTGGCGCAGATCAAGGAGCTGCTCGACACCCGTGTGCGCCCCGCCGTCGCCGGCGACGGCGGCGACATCGTCTTCCGCGGCTTCCGCGAGGGCGTGGTGCGGCTGCACCTGCAGGGTGCGTGCAGCGGCTGCCCGTCGTCGCGCGCGACGCTGAAGCACGGGGTCGAGACGATGCTGCGCCACTACGTGCCCGAGGTGACGCGGGTCGAGCAGGTCGAGGCCTGATCGTCACCCGGCCCGTCATTCTCGCCGGTGATGACCACCATCGGCGGTTGACGGGCAGACCTTCGGCAGGGCGGGGCCATATCCGGTCCGACGCAACCTGCCGAGGGACTTCCCATGCTCTCCGATCCCAGCGTGCTTGACGACCAGGCGCTCGACCAGCTCTTCCGCGAGGCGCGGACCCAGAACAAGTGGCAGGACCGCCCGGTCCCCGACGCGAAGCTGCAGGAGGTCTATGACCTCCTGAAGTTCGCGCCGACCTCGGCCAATGCCTCGCCCGCGCGCTTCGTCTTCGTCCGCACGGCGGAGGGCAAGGCGAAGCTCAAGCAGGCGCTCTCGCCTGGCAACATCGAGAAGACGATGACGGCGCCGGTGACGGCCATCGTCGCGCATGACGCCGCCTTCTACGACAAGCTGCCCTTCCTGTTCCCGCATGCCGATGCGCGGTCCTGGTTCGCGGGCAACGCGGCCTTCGCGGAGCAGACGGCGTTCCGCAACGGCTCGCTGCAGGGCGCGTACCTGATCCTGGCGGCGCGCGCGGTCGGGCTCGATGCCGGCCCGATGAGCGGTTTCGATGCGGCGAAGCTCGACGAGCTGTTCTTCGGCGGCACGACGTGGAAGTCGAACTTCCTGGTCAATCTGGGCTATGGCGATCCCGCCGGCGTGATGCCGCGGCTGCCGCGGCTGAGCTTCGACGAGGCGGCGCGGCTGGAGTAGGGGCGCTTCGCTTCACCTCTCGTTCTTTTCGCCCTCCCCCGCTCTTGCGGGCGAGGGGGCCGTGGATCAGAGACTCATGAAAAAGGCCCGCCGGATCGCTCCGACGGGCCTTTCTTCTCGTCGGGCTGGCCCGCGCCTACGCCGCCTGCTGGGTCGCGCGACCCGCATGCGGGTCCAGCCGGTACCCCCCGCCTTCCGTCAGCAGCAGCCGCGCCTGGCTCGGGTCGGGCTCGATCTTCTGGCGCAGGCGGTAGATGTGGGTTTCGAGCGTATGGGTCGTGACCGCGCTGTTGTAGCCCCAGACCTCGTTCAGCAGAATCTGCCGCCCGACCGGGCGCCCGCCCGCGCGATACAGGTACTTGAGGATCGCCGCCTCCTTCTCGGTCAGGCGGATCTTGCGGTTCCGCGCGACCTCGAGCAGCAGCTTCGCCGAGGGGCGGAAGGTGTAGGGCCCGACGGTGAACACCGCGTCCTCGCTGTTGTCGAAGACGCGGAGCTGAGCGCGCAGGCGCGCCGTCAGCTCGCTCACCCGGAAGGGCTTGGCGATGTAGTCGTTCGCGCCGCTGTCGAGGCCGCGGACGATGTCCTGCTCCTGGTCGGCGCCGGTGAGCATCAGGATCGGCATCCTGAAGCCCTGGCGGCGCAGCCTGGCGCAGAGCTCCCGCCCGTCGCCGTCGGGCAGGCCGATGTCGAGGATGACGGCGTCGAAGCGCGCATCCTCGGCGGACAGCCTCGCCAGAGCCTCGCCGGCGGTGCCGGCCTGCTCGGGCGCGAACTCTCCGTCATGGGCGAGCTGCTCGCTCAGAGTCTCGCGCAGCGCCTCGTCGTCGTCCACGACGAGGATCGGTCGGGGACCAGCCATTGCTCTCAGCTCCTCCGGCGGATTGGCGCCGCCATGACGCGTGGGTTTTCACGACGGCGTTCCCGCCCCAACCCGGGATCGAAGGAACGCCTGCGCTGACATCACGACACTGCCCGTTGCTCACGAGCCGGGCAAGCATTGTCGCAAGGCGTTACGATCACCGTCGCTTGACGGGCGGAATGTTTTTCTTCCCGCCACACCCTTCCAAACGCCTTTGCCGCGCCACATTGGGGCGCGTGTATAGCGCCGCCAGCACGGACGATAGGGAATGAGTTTGACCGGCCACCTCGCTGCCAGCTTGCACGACCGCGGATTGGGTGGGGACCAGGCGTCCGCCGCGCGGGCGCTGCGCGCCGTCCACCGCGCCATGGCGGAGCTGCGCCGCGGCACGCCCGTGCTGATCCGCGGCGGCGATCACACCCTTATCATCGCGGCCGCCGAAACCGTCTCGGCACGCGGCCTGTCCGAACTCGGCCTGGCCGGGATCGGCCCGGCCGTGCTGCTGCTCGCGCCCGTGCGCGCCGCGGCGGTCCTGCAGCGCCCCGTGCCGCAGGATGCCCCGGGCACCGAGGCCGGCGCCGTCGCGCTGCGCCTGCCGCCCGCGCTGCTCGATCCCGCCGTGCTCAGGTCGCTTGCCGACCCGACCGCGGAGCGGCTGCTGCCGGCGGAGCCGGAGCGGGTCGGCGCGCCGGCGCTCGCCTCCGCGGCGATCGCGCTGGCCAAGCTGGCGCGGCTGCTGCCGGCGCTGGTTGCCGCGCCGGCGGCCGAGGCCGCGTCCGGGCGGCTCGACCTGCTGTCCGTCGAGGCCGGGCACATCGCCGCCTATCCCGACACCGCCGCCGGCACGCTGACCCGCGTCGCGGAGGCCCGCGTCCCGCTGGAGGACGCGCCGGAGGCCAGGCTCGTCGCCTTCCGCGCCGCGGATGGCGGGATCGAGCACCTCGCGATCCTCGTCGGCCAGCCCGAGCAGGCGCTGGCCGAAGGCAGCGTGCCGCTCGCCCGCATCCACTCCGAATGCTTCACCGGCGACCTGCTGGGGAGCCTGCGCTGCGACTGCGGGCCGCAGCTGCGCGGCGCGATCAAGCGCATGGCCGAGGACCCGTCGGGCGGCGTGCTGCTCTATCTCGCCCAGGAAGGGCGGGGGATCGGCCTGGTGAACAAGCTGCGCGCCTATGCGCTGCAGGACCAGGGGCTCGACACGCTCGATGCGAACCGGGCGCTGGGCTACGGCGCGGACGAGCGCAACTTCTGGGTCGCGGCCGAGATGCTGCGCGCCGTCGGGATCGGACGCGTCAGGCTGCTGACCAACAACCCCGACAAGCTCGCCGGCCTCGCGGCCTGCGGGATCGGGGTGGAGGGCCGGGAAGCGCACCAGTTCGCGGCGAACGGCGTGAACGACGCCTATCTCCAGACCAAGGCGCGGCGCTTCGGCCACCTGCTGACCTGAGCGGAACTTTACGGTTTTAGGGTTTTGAGGTTTTAGCCCTAAAACTGGGTCCCGTTCCGACGGGGCCCGGTTTCCGCAATGCCTGAACGCGCGCTCAGGGAGATCCGGCCTGCAGTTCGGGTCTTGACATCTGGAACATAGCAGGAACCGTCGCTGGGGTGATAGCGGAAACCGCGGCGGCGGGCGATCTATCGCGCGATGTCCGCGCCGCCCGATTCCGCCTTCGCCCGTGTCCTGCCCGATGGGCGCTTCCTGTTCCAGGGGCAGGTGCTGCGCTGCGCGCTCGGCAAGGGTGGCGTGAAGCCCGCGACGGAGAAGCGCGAGGGCGACGGCGCGACGCCGGCCGCCGTCATGCCGCTGCGGCGCGTGCTGTTCCGCGCCGATCGCGGCGCCCCGCCGCGCTGCGCCGTCCCGGTCGAGCCGATCGCGCCCGAGGATGGCTGGTGCGACGATCCCGCGCAGCGCGCCTACAACCGGCCGGTCCGGCTGCCCTTCGACGGATCCCATGAACGGCTCTGGCGCGACGACGCGCTCTACGACCTGGTCGGCGTGCTGGGATGGAACGACGATCCCGTGGAGCGCGGCCGCGGCAGCGCGATCTTCCTGCATCCCGCGCGCGACGATTTCCGCCCGACCGAGGGCTGCGTGGCGCTCGCGCCGCGTGACCTCCGCCGCGTGCTCGAGGCGGGGCTGAGGGGGATCGAGGTGCTGGGCTGACGCGCGGGCCCCGCGCGGCGCGATCGCCCTTCCTTTTGCCGCACTTCCCGGCGAAGCTTCGCGGCGATGAATCAGGCCCGCGACACCAGCGCCGCTCGCGCCGCCACCCGGCCGGTCCGCCGCGGCGGCGCGGTCGCGCTCATGGCCGTCGCGGTCGCCGGCCTGCTTGCCGCCCTGCCGGCCTCGGCGCAGGTCGGTGCGATGTGCCAGACCGCCTTCGGCGTCTGCCCCTCCGGCGTCGCGCCGGTCGGCGCGCCCTGCTTCTGCTTCGCGCCGGGGCGGCAGGATCCCGGCCGCATCGTCGCGCCGGGCGGCCCGCCGCCCATGGCGTTCAGCCCGTTCTGCCGCACCTACCGCGGCGTCTGCCAGATCAACCCCACGCCGGTCGGCAGCGCCTGCGGCTGCTTCGGCGATGTCGGGCAGGTCGTCCCGCCCTGAGCATCACTGGGTCGCCGCCGCCGCCGGCGTGGCGGGCGTCCGTGGCGCGGCTGGCGGGCCCGGGCTGCGCGGGCGTTCGGGACAGGCGCCGCCGGGGATGGGGCGGTCGGCTGCCGCCTCGAACTCCAGCAGCCTCGGCAGCCGGGCCTGGCCCTGGCTGGTCCAGACCGTGAGCGGCACGAAATAGGATTGGTTGGGGTTCCAGTTGCTCGGCGGCTCCACCATGTCGAAGCTCGCGATGATGCCGTTCATGTTCGGCATGACCACGACGCTGCTCGATCGCTGGCTGCCGAGCGTGACGACCGTGCTCCGCCACAGCCGCCGCCCGATCAGCGTGACGGAGAAGGGCGCGCAGGGCCGCACCGCCATGCGCGAGATCTGCCAGTCGATCAGCGCGGGGCCGCGGTCGGCGGTGGGGAAGAGGATGGCGTCCACCGCCTCGAAATTAGCGGGCAGCTCGATCGGGTAGGTCAGCGGCACCGTCGAGACCGGGCGTTCGCGTCCCTGCCGGTCCACCCAGCTGCGCGAGACCTCGATGTCGAGCACGTCCCACCAGGCCGGCAGGGAGACCAGGGCGGTCATCGGCAGCTGCCGCGGCTGCAGGACCGGGCCGGTTCCCTGCCGGTCGCTCGGCTGCACGCGCCAGCCGAAGGAGGTGGTGTTGGCGTTCTCACGCAGGCTGAAGCCGAAGACCGCGCGGTTCGCCGTGTCGAAGCGCGTCAGCTCCGCCATCGCCTGTTGCGCCTGCACCCGGCCCTGCCCGGCGCCGCCCTGGCCGCCCAGCAGCGCCTGGATGCCGAAGTCGCGCACCATGTCGGAGCGGATGCGGTTCGCCATCAGCTCGTCCGGCTCGGTCGGCGTGATCGCGTAGCTGTAGACATCGGGATAGCGCGACACCGCGCTGACGAACTCCGCCAGCCCGGTCGGGAGGATGACGGGCACGAGCTGCGCGGAGCAGTCGGCGCCCGTGCCGAGGCGCGCGGCCAGCCTGTCGAGATGCTTCACGAGATCGAATTCCGGCAGGCCCGCCGCGATCGCCTGCCGCCGCACCTTCGCGACGAAGACGCGCCGCCCGCCGGGCAGGGCGATCTCGTCGTACTGGTCGCGTCCGAGGGGAACGACGCAGGCCTCGCTTCCGACCATGATCAGCGACAGCTGGTTCGCCTCGAAGCGGAACGCCCTGACGCTGCGGTCCGGGCGGTAGAGGACCGAGGCATAGCGCGAGAGCGAGAGCGGCTGCGGCAGCGCGCTCGGGTCGCCGGGCGCGGCCAGCATGTCCTCCTCGACGCCGGTGGTCGCCTTGTAGATGCGCGGCCAGAACAGCGTGTCGAGCAGCCGGCGCCGGTGGTCCTCGGCCGTGAGCCGGCGCGGGTCCTCCGCCCCCGGCGCGGGCGGCGCGAGCGCGGCGGTGGGATCGGGCGACGCCTGGACCGGCGGTGCCGCCGCCACGAGTGGTCCCGCGCAGAAGGCGCCGAGGCTCTGGATGGTCTGCAGCATGGCGATGCGGGTGGCGACGCGCTCACGGTAGAGCGGATGCGCGCTGTGGTCCTCGATCTGGACCCGCTGGTTGCCTTCCTTCACCACCGGCAGGCCCTGCTGGAACAGGAGGCGGAACTCGTCGAGCGTGCGGATGTCCGCCTCGGCCGGCCAGCGCGGCGCGTCCGTCATCCGCTCGAGCTGGCGGCGGGCATCGTCATAGCAGCCCTGCACCGTCGCGAGCGTCGCCGGGGGCAGCGAGAGGAGCTGCGGCTGCGTCGCGGCGGCGGTCAGGTTCCGGCCGGCGGCCTCGATCTCGGTGTCGAGCCTGGCCAGCATCGCCTGGTAGTCGTCGGGCCCGAGGCGCCCGAGATCGTAGGCGCGCCTGAGCCCGATGCGGGCCTCCTCGACCCGGACCTCGAGCGAGGTGAGCCAGCGCCCATAGAGGCTCTCCCAGCGCTCGCGGAGCGGCGGCGAGAGGTTGAGCAGCCAGTTCAGCACCGTGCCGCGCGCGCCGTCGGTGATGAATTCCGGTGGCGTCGCGAACAGCGTCTGGCCCAGCCGGATGCGGATCTGCGCCGAGGCGCGCGAGCCCTCGTTCGGCAGGATCGTGGCGTCGAAGCGCAGCCGGTAGAGCGAGTTGCCGCGCAGGTCGTGCCGGTCGTCGAGCTGGTTCTCGATCAGCATGGTGCGGATCTGCTCGCGATAGGCGCGCATTGCCTGCAGCTGGAAGGTCGGCGTCATCGAGATGTCGGGCAGGCCCTGCGCCAGCGCCGCGGGATCGCCGGGCTGGGGCGGCGGACGGAGGGCCTGGTCCCCGCCGGGCGCCGCCGGCGGGCGCTGCGCCTGGTCGCCACCGCCGGGGGCCGGCGCGCCGGTCCCGCCGAGGGCCGCGCCGAAGCCGGCCTGGCGCATCGCCGCCATGGTCGCGGCGCGCATGCCGGAATAGCCGAAGCTCTGCTCCCGCGCGCGGTCGAGCATGCCGTTGAGCCAGCTGTCCTCCTGGTAGCGATCGTTGACCAGGCGCTCGCGCGTGTAGACCTGCGGGCCATCCACGAAGATCGTGCCGCCGTCGTCCGGCTCGAATCGGTCGCGCACCCAGGCATCGGCGCCGAAGACCCAGAGCCCGGCCGCGGCGATCCCGGCCAGCGCCGCGCCGCCGACCAGCACGCGCCAGGCAAACCGCCCAACTCCGCGCAGCGCAGCCCCGAGGCGCGACGGGCCGGCGGGCTGCCGCGCGGCGGGACGGGGTCCCGCGGGCTCCGCCGGACCGGGCAGGCTGTCGCCCATCGCTCTCGCTCCTCGGGCGTTTCGTCGCGGGCAGGGTGCTGGCGCGCCGCGGCGCAAGTCAAGGACGGACAGGCGAGCCGACGGGGTGCCTCGCTACCCCCGGTGGTGCGGCGTCAGGTCCTGCGCCGGCGCAGCTCGCGCAGTGCGACGCGCAGGTCGAGCCCGCCGATCGCCTGGGCGGTGCCGAAATAGGCCGCCATCCCCGCCGAGATCAGCACCACCAGCGCGCCGAGCCTGAGCCAGGGATCGGGCTGGGGGAACAGCAGGGCCTGCAGCGCGAGCAGCAGCGCCGCCATCGCCAGCGCCGCCGCCAGCAGCCGCGGCACGGCTCGGCGCAGCCGGCGGTCGAGCACAAGCCGGCCGCGACGCACCAGCAGCCAGGCCAGCAGCACCACATTCACCCAGGACGCCACGGAGGTCCCGAGCGCGATGCCGACATGGCCGAGCCAGCGGGTCAGCGTGAGATTCAGCACCAGGTTCAGCGCGACAACCGCCAGCCCGACCTTGACCGGCGTGGCGGTATCGCCGCGGGCGAAGAAGCCGGGGGTGAGCGCCTTCACCAGCACGAAGGCCGGCAGCCCCGCGGCATAGGCGACCAGCGCGGCGGCGGTCGCGGCCGCGGCGCGGCTGTCGAAGGCGCCGCGCTCGAACAGCGCCGAGATGATCGGGCCGGGGACCACCGCCATCGCCAGGGCCGCCGGCAGCGCGAAGGCCAGCGTCAGCTCGATCGCGCGGTTCTGGCTGCGATGCGCGGCCAGCCGCTTGCCCGTGCGCAGCTGCGCCGACAGCACCGGCAGCAGCGCCGTGCCGACCGCCGCCCCGATCACGCCGAGCGGCAGCTGCGAGATCCGGTCGGCATAGTACAGGAAGCTCACCGCCCCCTCCGGCAGGAGCGAGGCGATGATGATCCCGATCGCCAGGTTCACCTGGGTGATGCCTGCCCCGACCAGCCCCGGCCCCATCCGGCGCAGCACGGTGCGGACTTCCTTCGTCAGCCGCGGCCGGGCGAAGGGCGTGACCGCCATCCCTGCCATGCGCGCCGCCGCGATCAGCATCAGCAGCTGCAGTAGGCCCGACGCGGTGACGCCCCAGGCCAGCGCATGCGCCGGCGTCGCGACGAAGGGTGTCAGCCCCAGCAGCGCGGCCATCGAGACCAGGTTGAACAGGATCGGCGCGGCGGCCGCGGCCGAGAAGCGGTTCATTCCGTTCAGCACGCCCGAGACCAGCGCGGCCAGGCAGATGAAGAGCAGGTAGGGGAAGGTGATCCGCGTGAGCTCGACCGTCAGCGGGAAGCGCAGGCTCTCGCCATGGAAGCCGGGGGCGAGGACGTAGAGCAGCTGCGGCATGAAGACGATGCCGAGGATCACGATGCCCGACAGGAAAAGGCTCATCAGCGCCGCGAGCGAATTCGCCAGCGCCCGCGCCGCGCGCGGCCCGTCCAGCGCGTAGCTGCCGGCGAAGGCGGGGACGAAGGCGGCGTTGAAGGCGCCCTCGCCGAAGAGCTGGCGGAACAGGTTGGGCAGGCGCAGCGCCACGAAGAAGGCGTCGGCCATGGGCGTCGCGCCGAGCTTCGCCGCGATCAGCATGTCGCGCGCGAAGCCCAGGATCCGGCTGGCCATGGTCCAGGCGCCGACGGTCGCCACGCTGCGCAGCATCGGCAGGGGTTAGCAGCCCTTGCCCCCGCTCCGGAAGCCCAAGGGACGGGACGGGCGGGCAAGGCGGGTTGTCTCGCGCACGCGATGCACCTAGGTGTCGGCCTAACGGGCCCACGCCCGACCCGAACCTTTCCGCACCCGAGAACGATGAACGACAAGCCCGAGAACCAGAGCGACCCCCTGCCCGAGACCCAGGCCGATGCCGCGCCGGCCGAGGAGCCGGCGGTCGAGATCCAGCCGCAGACCGAGGCCGAGCGCATCGCCGAGCTCGAAGCCGAGGTCACGGCGATGCGCGACAAGTGGCTGCGCGCCGAGGCGGAGATGCAGAACCTCCGCACGCGGACCAAGCGCGAGGTCGAGGATGCCCGGCTCTACGCCGTGCAGAAATTCGCCCGCGACGTCGCCGAGACCGCGGAGAACCTCCGGCGGGGCCTCGACAGCCTGCCGAAGGCCGAGCCCGGCGAGAGCGAACTGATGGCGAAGCTGCGCCACGGCTTCGAGGGGGTGGAGCGCGCATTCGTCGCGATGCTGGAGCGCCATGGCGTGCAGCGCGTGGAGGCGCAGGGCGCGGCCTTCGACCCCGAACTGCACCAGGCGATGAGCGAGCAGCCCGCCCCGCCCGGCGTTGCGCCGGGGACGGTGATCCAGGCCTGGACGCCGGCCTGGACGCTCAACGGGCGCCTGCTGAAGCCCGCGATGGTGGTGGTCGCGGGCAAGGGCTGACGCGCGACGGGCCCGGCTTGCGCCGGGCCCCTGCGATCGCGGGTTCGGGCCGAAGCGGGGCGCCCGGCGCCCCGCCGGCTCAGGTGAAGAGCGCGTCGTTCCAGGCGACGAAGACGCCGTTCACCGTGCCGTTGTTGTTGTACTCGTCGAGCAGCCCGCTCAGCAGCGATCCTGCGGGAATGTCCTTGGCGGGGTCGAAGCCGTGCAGGCCGGCGGCGGTGTAGTTGGTGATGCCGCTGCCGCCATCCCCGCCGTCGATGCCCTTGACCCAGGCATTGCTGCTCGATGCCGTCTTCCAGGTCGCGGCGTCCAGCACGAGGTTGCCGTCGCCGGCGCCGTCGCCGTTCTCGTCCGGGGTACGAGCCTTCAGCCAGGCGACCGACCAGTCCACGAGGTCGCGCGCATCGGTCTTGGTGGCGTCCGGCGCATCCAAGGGGTTGCCGGCCATGTAGTTCAGCCAGGTCGCGACGAGGTGGCGGTCCAGGATGTAGCGCGCATCGCCTTGCACCTTCGCCGAGGCGTTGATGATCGTCAGCGCCTCGGTCAGCGAGTAGAAGATGGTGCTCTCGCCGGCGTCGGTCTTGCCGTTGAGGTCGTAGTCGCCGATCAGGATGCCGCGGTTGCCGTTGGCGGTGTTGCCGGCGGCGACCGGCGCGGAATAGACGTCGATGCCGACGGGGTCCTTGACGCTGCCGGACCCGCCATTGTCCCCTAGATAGGCATTGTAGACCACGTCCCAGGGCGCGAAGCCCTTGGTGCCGGCCTGGGCGGGCTTGTGGGAATCGCCATCCCAGAAATCGGTCCAGTTGCTCCAGAAGCCCGGCGTCCGCACGCCCGGGCCGGGCACGCCGAAGTAGTTGGCGGCGTCGCTGTCGGTGGGCGCGGCGGTGTTGCCGAGGTCGTCGGTGTAGCAGCCCACGACGCTGCCGGTGTTGGTGTGCTGGCCGGCCTGGAAGCTCGCGCCGATGGTCAGCGTGGCCTCGTCGGCGCCGCCGGCGATGCTGTCATCCGCGTCCAGCGAGGCGATGGTCCAGGCACCGCCTGGCAGGCTGCCGTTCAGGTCGAAGCGGTCGTCGGTGACGACGAGGTCCGTCAGCGCCACGTTGCCGGTGTTGTGGACGACGAAGCGGAACTGGATCGTGTCGTATTGCGAGACCAGCTGGCCGGGCGCGGTGTCGGCGTCATAGGCGACGCCGTTGATGACGACGTACTTCTCGATGTCCACCGAGGGCTTGGCGACGGTGTAGCCGCTGCCGTCGCTGCCGCTGACCGTGGCGCCGTTGCGCAGGTCGTCGGTGTAGGTCCCGCTCGCCGTGCCGAGGTTGGTGTAGTCGTCGCTGCCCGTCGTGCCGGCGAGGGTGTAGATCCAGGTCTCGGTGGTGCCGAGCAGGCTGTCGCCGTTGGTGTCGCCGGAGAGATAGCTGGCGATCTTGTCGTCGCCGGTGTCGGCCGTGCCGTTGTCGTCCTTCACGACGACGCCGGAAAGCGGCACGTCGCCGATGTTGGTGACGCTGTAGGTCCAGATGACGGCCTTGCCGGCGAGGATGGTCAGGTTGTCGCCGTCATTGTCCAGGCCGCCGGGGCCGTCGCCGGTGACCTTGTCCACCGCGATGCCGGGCGTGACGCCGACATAGGAGCTGTCGTCGGTGGAACTGACGGTGCTGCCCGCGCCCGAGCCGACGACGGTTGCGTTGTTGGCGTAGTTGCCATGGATCGCCGTGCCGGCGAGGGAGAAGATCCAGGTCTCGTCGAGGTCGAGGAGGCTGTTGCCGTTGGTGTCGCCCGAGACATAGGACGCGGTGTTGTCGTCGGCGGTGTTGCCCGGCGTGCCGTTGTCGTCCGTCACCGTCACGCCGGACAGCGCGACATCGCCGGTGTTGCGGACGGTGTAGACGAAGCTGATGCTGCTGCCCGCGAGGATGGTCAGCCCGTCGTCGCCGTTCAGCCCCTGCGCATCGGCGGTGTTCTTGACGATGGAGATCCGCGGCGTCGGGATCGTGTCGGCCCAGATGCCGGCCCATTCCTCGAAGCTGCCATCCGTGCCGCTGAACTCGGAATAGAGATAGACATACTGCCCGCCGGTGAAGAGCGACGTCGGGATGAAGACGCCGAGGTCGGTCTTGCCGTTGCCGCTGCCCACGAGGTCGCCGTCGAGCAGCACGCTCGTGTTGCCGCCAAGGCCCGCATCCAGGTCGTAGATCGGGGTGAGGCTGACCACGCTGCCGCCCAGGGCGGCGTCGTGCCAGTCGCCATTCGAGTAGTAGAGCGTGGCCTTGCTGCTGACGAAGACCTTCAGCGTCTCGAGCGTGATAAGGCTCGCCTTGCCGCCGGGCTCGCCGATGTCGAGGACGAAGGCGTAGCTCTCGAAGGGGATGTCGGGCGTGGCGGGCAGCGCGGCGAGGCTGTTCACCGTCACGAGGCTCAGGAAGGCGGGCTTCACGTCCTCGAACTGGCCGAGGGCCGGGTCGTTGTTGGCGCCGTTCTCGGTCCCGCTCTCCTGGATCCGGACGAAGGGCTGCAGCACCCCGCTGCCCGTCCCGCTGTCGAATTCGGCGACGAACACGGCACCGTTGATGGTGGCCGTGCCGCCGGACGTCAGGTTCTGGCTCATGTCATGCCTTGGCGCCCCGTCATGGCCGGGCGCTCGCGGTTTGGGGGGGTCGGCGACGGCAGCCTGCACCTCATCCGCGCCGCGACACCACAAACCGGTAGTAGAAAAACAGTAAGTCACACTCGCCTTGCGACCTTTTTGACGCTCGCCTCGCCTCAGGAAGCAAACTTGCGGCCGTTTTGGGCCGTTATTGTATAATCAAATACCTTATTCCGGATTGCGCGAGCGGGCCGGACCGCAGGCGCCGCCGATCCCGTGGGGCGTGCCCGGCCGGACGCCGTCCGCGCCGGCAACCCTGTTGCGTCAGATCATCGGCCGGATGCGCCGCCGCCGCATGCGGATCCAGACGAAGGCGGCCACCGCCGGCACCAGCACGGCCAGCGCCGCCTCGCCCCCCAGGCCGAAGACCTCCCAGGGCAGCGGCTTCAGCACATAGGCGAGCAGCGACAGCACGTAGTAGCTGATCGCCGCGACCGACAGCCCCTCCACCGTCTCCTGCAGGCGGAGCTGGGCGCGGCCGGTATCGGCCATGGCGGCCAGCAGCTTCTGGCTCTGCGCTTCCTGCGCGACCGCGACGCGGGCGCGCAGCAGCTCCACCGCGCGGGCGCAGCGGGTGGAGAGCGAGCCGATGCGCGAATTCGCGGCGTCCACCGTCGCCATGGCGGGATCGAGCCGGCGTTCCAGATACTCCGAGAGCGTGGGCAGGCCGTGCAGCCGCTGCTCCCGCAGCAGCAGCAGCCGCCGCCCGACCAGCGCGTGATAGGCCCGCGCGGCAGAGAAGCGGTCGGCGGTGGTCGCCGCCTGGCGCTCGATCATGGTGGCGAGGCTGGTCAGCTGCTCCAGCGCGCGCCGCTCCTCGTCGAGGCTGGCAAGGCCCGGCAGGCGCTCGGCGATGGCGGCGAGTTCCTCGGAGGCGAGGCCGAGCGAGGCCTGAGCGCGGCGCGCCGCTGGCAGCGCCAGCAGGGCCAGCATCCGGTAGGTCTCGATCTCCCACAGCGCCTGCGCCAGGCGCCCGGCAAGCGCCGGCGTCATGCCGTGGTCCTGCAGCAGGAGGCGGGTGAAGCCGTCCGGCCCTGGGCGGAAATCGGTCCAGCAGGTCGCTGCGCCGGCATTGAGGCTCGCGCCGGCGAGGTTGTCCGGCACGAAGCAGCCGGGGGGCGGCGGCTCGTCCTCGCCCGCCGTGGGCACCACCGCGATGTGGGAGGCGACGAGCGTCTTCCCCGGCATGGCGGCGAGCCAGTCCGTCGGCACCGCGCCGATCGCCGTCTCGTCGAAGGGGTCGGCGCCGGGCGGCTCGGGAAAGGGGCGGGAGAAGGTGTAGCCGTCGAATTCGGTGTGGCGCTCGTAGCGCAGCGAGAAGCTGCCGAAATCGCCGAGGAAGAAGTCGGCGGCGGGCGCCGGCGGGGCCACGCCGTAGCGCCGGCAGAGCAGGCCGAGATGCTCCGCCGCCGCGCCGCGGGGCTGGCCGGGCTCGCTCAGATTGGCGAGGCGGCTGATCGCCACGGGGGTCTCGAGCGGCAGCGGCGGACGGGCATGGAGCTCGCCCGCGAGCAGGTCGCGGTCGGGATGCTGGGGGAGGTTGGCGATCATGGTCAGGCCGGCCCTATAGCGGGGCCGCGCGCGGCGCGCAGCCACGAAACAAGGCGGCATGGCGCGTGGCCATGGAATACGGCGCCGCGGTCGCGGCGACGCTTTTCGTCGCGCCTGCCCGTTCCCCCCTTGTCCCGGCGCCAGGGGCTCAATACATCGCGCTGCGAGACGGCCCGCCAGGGCCGGTCCACGCCAAGGCGGCCATCTTCCCGGCCGCCCTGTTTGCCACCCCCATCCGTCGCATGGACGGGGGCGGGCGCGGTGCCTCCGGGGCCGCCCCCGCCTGCCAGGAAGGAGAGTTTTGCGGATGAGCAAGGTCATCGGTATCGACCTCGGTACCACCAATTCCTGCGTCGCCATCATGGAAGGCAAGGACGTCAGGGTCGTCGAGAACGCCGAGGGTGCGCGCACCACCCCCTCGATGGTCGCCTTCTCGAAGTCCGGCGAGCGCCTGGTCGGCCAGTCCGCCAAGCGCCAGGCCGTGACCAACCCCATGAACACCCTCTACGCGGTCAAGCGCCTGATCGGCCGCCGCTTCGAGGATCCGATGGTGACGAAGGACAAGGGCCTGGTGCCCTATTCCATCGTCCGCGCCGCCAATGGCGACGCCTGGGTCGAGGTGGACGGCCAGCCCTATGCGCCGCAGCAGATCAGCGCGAACATCCTGACCAAGATGAAGGAGACGGCCGAGGCCTATCTCGGCGAGAAGGTGACGCAGGCCGTCATCACCGTCCCCGCCTACTTCAACGACGCCCAGCGCCAGGCCACGAAGGAAGCCGGCGCGATCGCGGGCCTCGACGTCCTGCGCATCATCAACGAGCCGACGGCGGCGGCGCTCGCCTACGGCATGGACCAGAAGAAGACCGGCACGATCGCGGTCTACGACCTCGGCGGCGGCACCTTCGACATCTCCGTGCTCGAGATCGGTGACGGCGTCTTCGAGGTGAAGAGCACGAACGGCGATACCTTCCTCGGCGGCGAGGATTTCGACCAGCGCGTGATCGACTACCTCGCCGAGGAGTTCAAGAAGGAGCAGGGCATCGACCTGCGCGGCGACAAGCTCGCGCTGCAGCGGCTGAAGGAAGCCGCCGAGAAGGCGAAGATCGAGCTGTCGAGCTCCAAGCAGACCGAGATCAACCTGCCCTTCATCACGGCCGACGCGTCGGGCCCGAAGCACCTGGTGCTCACGCTGACTCGCGCGAAGCTGGAAGCGCTGGTCGATGACCTCGTCATGAAGACGCTGGAGCCCTGCCGCCAGGCGCTGAAGGATGCCGGCATCGCGGCGAACGAGGTGGACGAGGTCATCCTGGTCGGCGGCATGACGCGCATGCCGAAGGTCGTGGAGACCGTGAAGCAGTTCTTCGGCAAGGAGCCCGCGCGCAACGTCAACCCCGACGAGGTCGTCGCCATCGGCGCGGCCATCCAGGGCGGCGTGCTGAAGGGCGACGTTAAGGACGTGCTGCTGCTCGACGTCACGCCGCTGAGCCTCGGCATCGAGACGCTGGGCGGCGTCTTCACCCGCCTGATCGACCGCAACACCACGATCCCGACCAAGAAGAGCTCGGTCTTCTCCACCGCCGACGACAACCAGAACGCGGTGACGATCAAGGTCTTCCAGGGCGAGCGCGAGATGGCGGCCGACAACAAGCTGCTCGGCCAGTTCGACCTGACCGGCATCCCGCCCGCACCCCGCGGCGTGCCGCAGATCGAGGTGACCTTCGACATCGACGCGAACGGCATCGTGTCCGTCAGCGCGAAGGACAAGGCCACCGGCAAGGAGCAGCAGATCCGCATCCAGGCCAAGTCCGGCCTGTCGGACGCCGACATCGAGCGCATGGTGCGCGAGGCCGAGGCGAATGCGGATGCCGACAAGAAGAGGCGCGAGGCGGTGGAGGCGCGCAACCAGCTCGATGCGCTGGTGCACTCCACGGAGAAGACGCTGAACGAGAACGCGGCCAAGCTCGGCGAGGCCGAGAAGGACGCGGTCCGCGCAGCGGTGGCCGAGGCGCGCGGCGCGCTCGACAGCACGGAGGCCGAGACCATCCGCGAGGCCGCGGAGAAGCTGTCCCAGGCCGCGATGAAGATGGGCGAGACGCTCTACAAGCAGCAGCAGGCCGCCGAGGGCGGCGGCGATGCCGCGGGTGGTGCGGGCAAGCCGGACGAGAAGGTGGTCGACGCCGAGTTCGAGGAAGTCGACCCCAAGAAGAAGAAGCCCTCGTAAGGCGATCTTCGGATCTGACTGGGCTCGGCGCGCCCGGCTTCCGCAAGGGGGTCGGGCGCTGCCGCGATGGATAGGCTCATCGAGGACCTGAGGGCCCATGGCCAAGCGTGACTACTACCAGGTCCTGGGCGTGGCCCGGGAAGCGAGCGAGGAGGACCTGAAGAAGGCCTACCGCAAGCTCGCCATGCAGTTCCACCCGGACCGCAACCAGGGCGACAAGGCGGCGGAAGGCAGGTTCAAGGAATTGAACGAGGCCTACGACGTGCTGAAGGACCCGGAGAAGCGGGCCGCCTATGACCGCTACGGCCACGCCGCCTTCGAGCAGGGCGGCACGGGCGGCGGCGGGAACCCGTTCGGGCAGGGGGGCAATCCCTTCGGCGGCGCCTTCGAGGACATCTTCGAGGAGATGTTCGGCGGATTGGGCGGCCGCGGCCGCCGCGGCGGGCCGGTCGGGCGCGGGTCGGACCTGCGCACCGGCGTGGAGGTCACGCTCGAGGAAGCCTTCGCCGGCGCCAAGAAGACCATTCGCGTCTCCACCACCGTCTCCTGCGAGGCCTGCAAGGGCACGGGCTCCGAGGGTCCCGCCGCCCAGGCGGCCGCGACGTGCGGCAGCTGTGGCGGCTCGGGCAAGGTCCGCGCGCAGCAGGGCTTCTTCCTAATCGAGCGGACCTGCCCGACCTGCGGCGGCTCCGGCCGCGTCGTGAAGAACCCCTGCAAGGTCTGCGCGGGCCAGGGCCGCGTGCAGCGCGACCGCACGCTGGCCGTGACCATCCCGGCGGGCGTGGAGGACGGCACGCGGATCAGGCTCTCGGGCGAGGGCGAGGCGGGGCTGCGCGGCGCGCCGTCGGGCGACCTCTATGTCGACATCGCGGTGAAGACGCACCCGATCTTCCAGCGCGACGGCGCCAACATCTTCGTCCGCGTGCCGCTGCGCATGACGCAGGCCGCGCTCGGCGGCGCGGTGGAGGTGCCGACGGTGGATGGCGGCCGGGCCAAGGTCTCGATCCCCGCGGGGACGCAGGCGGGCGACCAGTTCCGGCTGCGCGGCAAAGGCTTCTCTGTCCTGCGCAGCGCTGCGCGCGGCGACATGTATGTCCAGGTCGCGGTGGAGACGCCGCAGAACCTGACCAAGCGCCAGCAGGAGCTGCTCGCGGAGTTCGAGCGCGAGAGCGAGCAGCACGGGAAATCCAGCCCCGAGAGCGAGGGCTTCTTCGCCAAGGTGAAGGAGTTCTGGGACGGGCTCGGGCGCTGAGGCGCCGTCGGGCGGGCCACGGCGATGTGACCATGGCGAGTGCTGTAGGGGGCTTGCGACGGTCGGAAACCCTGGGCCCGGCGCCACGTTCATGCTGCAACCGTCGCATCCCCCCAGCGGCGGCCCCGGCAGGCGGCGGCGCGGACACGGTCCCACCCGCGTCGCCGCCCGCCCCCCCTAAGCGAAAGCCCCGCGCAAGCGGGGCTTTTGTTGTTTCGAGGCTGTGGCGGGAGAGCGAGAGGTTGCGGCCTTATCCCTATCCCGCGTGCGGGGGAGGGTGCCGAGCGGAGCGAGGCACGTGGGGGGCCTGCGCTCGTCCGGAAGCTTGACCCCCCGCCCCGCCCGCGCGAAGCGTCGCGCGTTCTGGAGGGACAGGATGCGCATTGGAATCGCCGGCATCGCCGGCCGCATGGGCCGCCTGCTGGTCGAGGAAGTCGCCGCCGCCGGCGCGACGCTCGCCGGCGGCACGATGCGGCCAGGTTCGACCAAGGTGCCGCCCGGGGGCGTGACGATCCTGCCCGACCCCGTGGCGCTCTTCGCCGTCGCCGACGTCGTGATCGACTTCACCCATGCCGACGAAGCGGTGCCCCACGCCGCCCTCGCCGCCTCGAGCCGGAGGGGCCTCGTGCTCGGCTCCTCCGGCCTGAACGCGCAGCAGGAAAGGGCGGTCGCCGATGCCGGCAGGACGGCCCCGATCGTCTACGCCGCCAACTTCGCCCCCGGCGTGAACCTGGTCCTCGCGCTGGCCGAGCGCATGGGCGCGGCCCTGCCCGGCGCGCAATACGACGCCGAGATCGTCGAGATGCACCACCGCCAGAAGGTGGACGCGCCCTCCGGCACCGCGATCGCGATGGGACGTGCCGTCGCGAAGGGACGGGGGATCACGATGGAGGAGGCCGGCATCGAATCCGGCCGTGACGGGCACACCGGCGCGCGGAAGGCCGGCGCCATCGGCTTCGCCGCGTTGCGCGGCGGCCAGGTCGTCGGCGAGCACACGCTGCTCTTCGCCTCCGCCACCGAGCACATCGCGCTGACCCATCGCAGCTTCGACCGCCGCGCCTATGCCACCGGCGCGGTGCGCGCGGCGCTCTGGCTGCAGGGGCGCGGGCCGGGGCTCTACGGCATGCGCGACGTGCTGGGGATGTGATTCCCCGCGCCGCCGCGACGGCGGTCCGAACGCATTCCCCCGCCTTGACCCTGCCGCACTCCGCTGCGATACGCGCCCGTCCCGGATTCCCGGGCTTCCCGGCCGGGGCATCCGGCCCTCCCGCGACAAGAGGCCGAATCACGCCATGCGCGACACGGGCGAATACCTGTTCACGTCGGAGTCCGTCTCCGAAGGTCATCCCGACAAGGTGGCCGACCGCATCTCCGACACCGTCCTCGACGCCTTCCTGACCGCCGATCCCTATTCGCGCGTCGCCTGCGAGACGCTGGTGACCACCAACCGCGTGGTCCTCGCCGGCGAGGTCCGCGGGCCCGGCAGCGTGACGGCGGAATACCTGAAGCACCTCGCCCGCATGGCGATCCACGACATCGGCTACGAGCAGGACGGCTTCCACTGGCAGACCGCCGACATCGCCTGCCACCTGCACGCCCAGTCCGAGCACATCGCCCAGGGCGTGGACGCCGCCGGCAACAAGGACGAGGGCGCGGGCGACCAGGGCATCATGTTCGGCTATGCCTGCACCGAGACGCCGGAGCTGATGCCCGCGCCGCTGTACTACGCGCATCTCATCCTGCGCCGGATCAGCGAGATGCGCCGCAACGGCGACGTCGCAGTGGCCGGGCTGCTGCCCGACGCCAAGTCGCAGGTCACGCTGCGCTACGTCGACGGCAAGCCGGTCGGCGCGACCTCGGTCGTCGTCTCGACCCAGCATGTCGAGGGCCTCGAGCAGGCCGAGATCAAGCGCATGCTGCGCCCGCTGGTGGAAAGCACCCTGCCCAATGGCTGGATGTGCGGGGACAACGAATTCTACGTGAACCCCACGGGCAAGTTCGTGATCGGCGGGCCCGACGGCGATTGCGGCCTGACCGGGCGCAAGATCATCGTGGACACCTATGGCGGCGCGGCCCCGCATGGCGGCGGCGCCTTCAGCGGCAAGGACCCGACGAAGGTGGACCGCTCGGCCGCCTATGCCGCGCGCTATGTCGCGAAGAACGTCGTCGCGGCGGGCCTGGCGGAGAAATGCACGATCCAGGTGAGCTACGCGATCGGCGTCTCCAAGCCGCTGTCGGTCTATTTCGACCTGCACGGCACCGGGCGCGACGTGGACGAGGTGAAGCTCGCCAAGGTCGTGGACGGGCTGGTGAACCTCTCGCCGCGCGGCATCCGCGAGCACCTTCACCTCAATCGTCCGATCTACGTGCCGACCAGCTCCTACGGCCATTTTGGCCGCACGCCGGATGCGGAGAAGGGGACGTTCACCTGGGAGCGGACCGACCTGGTGGACGACCTGAAGCGGGCGTTCGGGCGTTAATTCTTGC
The DNA here is from genome assembly GCF_050563545.1 of Falsiroseomonas sp. HW251. Taxonomy (NCBI): domain Bacteria; kingdom Pseudomonadati; phylum Pseudomonadota; class Alphaproteobacteria; order Acetobacterales; family Roseomonadaceae; genus Falsiroseomonas; species Falsiroseomonas sp. HW251. The sequence continues at coordinate 8,117 of NZ_JBNXUM010000040.1, read as the reverse complement.
CCTCGGACGCCGGGCGCGCGCTCCGCGCGCTTCGCACCTTGAGGGCGGCGGGCGCGAGCCCGCCGCCCTTTCGATTGGACGCTCCGATGACCGCCGACCGTCCGCCCCTCGCCGAGGGCGTGCCTGACCGCCTCTATGGTCGCCGTCGGGGGCATCCGCTGCGGCCGCGGCAGCAGCGCCTGCTCGACGTCACCCTGCCGCGGCTCGACCTGGCGGCCGCCCAGGCTGCCGACCCCCTCGCCGCCTTCGGCATGCCGCAGGCGCCGCTCTGGCTCGAGGTCGGGTTCGGCGGGGGCGAGCACGCGCTCGACCAGGTCGCGGCAAACCCGGGCGTTGCCTACATCGCCTCCGAGGTCTTCGAGAACGGGCTCTGCTCCCTGCTGACGCGACTCGTCGCCGAGGGCGAGGAGGCGACCGGGGCGCTGCCGCCCAACCTGCGGCTCTGGCCGCGCGACGCCCGGCACCTGCTCGCCGTGCTGCCGGAAGGCGCGCTGGACCGGCTGTTCCTGCTCTTCCCCGACCCCTGGCCGAAGGCGCGCCATGCCAAGCGGCGCTTCGTGCACCCCTCGCTTCTGCCGCTGGCCGCCCGTGCGCTGAAACCGGGGGGCGAATGGCGAATCGCGTCCGACGATCCGACCTACCAGGCCTGGGTCGAGGAGGTGATGGGCGCCGCCGCGGATTTCGTCCCTGCATCGCGGGAGACGACCCGCCCGCCGGGCTGGCCGGGCACCCGCTACGAGGCCAAGGCGCTGCGCGAGGGGCGCCGCCCGATCTACTGGATCTTCCGCCGTCGCGCATGATCGCGATTGTGTGATTGTATACTTCACGCTAAAGTGAGGTCCTGCCTTATTCCAGCGGGACATTCCTTTCGATGCAGCTCGCCGCCTCCAACGACGACCGTCGCCTGCGCCGCCCCGAGGATTTTGCCGGCGAGCGCGGCGGCTATGCCCCGTGGTGCGGGCCGGCCGTGGTCGCGACAGCGGCCGGCGTCAGCTACGCGAGCGCCTGCGACCTGCTCTCCCGCATCGCGCCGGAGCGCTATCCCCCGGGGCAGGAGATCGTCACGGCCTGGTGGCGCGACCTGATCGGGGCGCTGGGCTGCCTCGGCGTGAACGCCGCGCCCCGCCCGGTCGAAGGCACTCCGACGCTCGCCGCCGCGGTGAAGGCGGGCCTGCCGGAGGGCTGGTGGTTGGCGCGCGTGACCGACCATTTCTGCCTGCTGCGGGTCGCCCGCGGCGGAAGGGCCGAGGTCTTCGACAACCGCCACCACGGCGTGGCGCTGTCGTCCCGCACGCATGGGCGGCGGCGCGTGACGCACCTCGCCGCCCTGCCGGCGCCGCCCGGGGCGGGCTAGCTCCGACCCTCCGGCACCCGCTTCAGCGGCCCGCTTCCTCGATCCGCAGCGCGCCCTCGGGGTAGTCCAGCATCATGGCGCGCTGCGCCGGGGTGTTGCGCCAGCCCGCGGCGGGGATGTAGGCGCCGCCGGCATCGGCGACCCTCAGGCAGCGCGCGCCGCGCCGCCGCATCAGGGCAGCGAGCGGCAGCCTCGGCAGCGCCAGCGTCGCATCGTCGCGGAAGCCATACACCGTGCGCAGCCGCGTCGAGAGCAGCAGCGCCGGCAGGCAGAAGGTCCCGCGCGAGACCACGAGGTGCTCGGCCGCCATCAGCTCGCTTTGGTCCTCCTGGAGGCTCGCCGATTGGTCGGAGAAGTCGATGCCCCGCGCCGCCAGCCAGTCGCGCAGCGCGGCGATGCAGGGATTGGCCTCGTCCTCGTGCACCAGCACGACGTGGCGCACGCCGAGCTCCGCGACGGCATGCGCGACGGCGCGGGCGTAGAAGCCGAGCGGCGGCTGGGTGTAGAGCGGGTGCGCCCGGACGAAGACGTCGCCGGCGCGCAGGTGGACGTGCAGCGTCGGCGCCGGCCGCGCCGGGCGTGGCGCGAAGAAGCCGTCGAACAGCGGCCGCAGCCAGGTCGCGGCGATCGCCTCCACCGCCGCGGCGTCGCGGCTGGCGAAGGCGCGCGGCAGCACGCTGCCGTAGAAGAAGCGGCCAAGCAGGTCCGCCCCCGCGCTGCCGTCGGCCTCGTCCAGCCGGAACTCGATGCCCTCGATGGCGCGGCTGGCGGCGAGCCCGGCGGGGTTGACGGGGCCGAGATGGATGCGTGCGATGCCCGCCCGGCGCGCCAGGTGGATCGCGTTCAGCAGCTGCGTCACGCCATTGCCGAAGCGCCCGAAGCGGCGCAGCGAGAGCGAGCGCACCTCCCGCGGCCCCATGCCGGGCCGGGCCCAGCGCATCCGCAGCGGATCCTTGGGATGCCGCGGCGCGCCGGCGGGATCCTCGCCGAGCGCGGCGCCGAAGGCGCGCAACAGGCCGGCCGCCACTTCGTCCGGCGCATGCAGCTCGATCGCGCCGAGCCGCCGCTCGCCCGGATCCGGCCGGCCGACGCGCGCCGGCCCGCCGCCGCCGCGCAGCCTCTCCTGCGCGGTGAACCAGCGATAGGTCCCGGCCAGTCCTTCGGCGAAGGCGATGCGCGGCTTCCATCCCATCGCCTCGATCCGGCCGACATCCATGCGCTTGAGCATCGTCCCGTCGGGCCGGGACGCGTCCCAGGCGATCCGCCCGGCATAGCCCGTGACGTCCCGCATCGTCTCCGCGAGTTCGCGGATGCTGATGTCGCTGCCGGTGCCGACATTGATCGGCCCTTCCGCGCTGAAATGGCGCAGCAGGAAGACGCAGGCCTCCGCGAGGTCGTCCACATGCAGGAATTCGCGCCGCGGCGCGCCGGTGCCCCAGCAGACCACTTCCTCCGCGCCGGCCAGCTTCGCCTCGTGGAAGCGGCGCATCAGGCCGGGGATGACGTGGCTGCGCTCGGGATCGAAACTGTCGTTCGGGCCGTAGAGGTTGCAGGGCATGGCGGAGATGAAGTCGCGGCCGTGCTGCCGGCGATAGGCGTCGCAGAGCCTGATGCCGGCGATCTTGGCGATGGCGTACCATTCGTTGGTGGGCTGCAACGGCCCGGTCAGCAGCGATTCCTCGCGGATCGGCTGCGGCGCGTGCTCGGGGTAGATGCAGGAAGAGGCGAAGAAGAGCAGCTTCGCGACGTCGGCCAGGTGCGCCGCCTGGATCAGGTTCGCCTCGATCATCAGGTTGTCGTAGAGGAAGTCGGCGGGGTAGCGGTCATTCGCGACGATGCCGCCGACCCTGGCCGCGGCGACGATCACGACGTCGGGCCGCATCGCCGCCATCGCGCGACGCACCTGAAGCTGGTTGCGCAGATCCACCTTCCGTCGGTCGAGCGTCAGCACCGCGACATCTTCCGCGGCGAGGCGCCGGACCAGGGCGGAGCCCACCATGCCGCGATGGCCGGTGACCAGCACGCGCCGGCCCGCCAGGTCGAAGGGCGCGGTCATCCCACGCGGTCCTGCCCGCCGGCGCGGATCGCGGCGATGTCGGCGCGCACCATTTCCGCGACGAGCTGCGGCACGGTCACGCGCGGTTCCCAGCCCAGGACGCGCCTGGCCTTGGCCGCATTGCCGATCAGCAGGTCCACCTCGGCGGGGCGGAAATACCGCGGGTCCACCCGCACCAGCACGCGCCCGGTCGCGGCGCAGCGCCCGACCTCCTCGACGCCGCGGCCGGACCATTCCAGCGCGATGCCGGCCTCGGCGAAGGCGAGGCGCGCGAAGTCGCGCACCGCATGGGTCTGCCCCGTCGCGAGGACGTAGTCGTCCGGGCTGTCCTGCTGGAGGATCCGCCACATCCCCTCGACATACTCCGCCGCATGGCCCCAGTCGCGCCGCGCATCGAGGTTGCCGAGCCAGAGCACGTCCTGCAGCCCGGCCCCGATGGCGGCGACGGCGCGGGTGATCTTGCGGGTGACGAAGGTCTCGCCGCGCCGCGGGCTCTCATGGTTGAAGAGGATGCCGTTGGAGGCGTGCAGCCCATGGGCCTCGCGGTAGTTCACGGTGATCCAGTAGCCGTAGAGCTTGGCGACGCCGTAGGGCGAGCGCGGGTGGAAGGGCGTGGCCTCGTCCTGCGGCACGGCCCGGACCTTGCCGTAGAGCTCGCCGGTGGAGGCCTGGTAGAAACGCGCCCGCTTCTCCATGCCGAGGATCCGGATCGCCTCCAGCAGCCGTAGCACGCCCAGGCCATCCGCGTTGGCGGTGTATTCCGGCGTCTCGAAGCTGACCTGGACATGCGACTGTGCGCCGAGGTTGTAGATCTCGTCCGGCTGCGTCTCGGCCAGGATGCGGATGAGGTTGGTGGCGTCGGTCAGGTCGCCGTAATGGAGGAAGAAGCGCGCGCCCGCGACATGGGGATCCACATACAGGTGGTCCACGCGCTGCGTGTTGAAGGAGGAGGCGCGGCGCTTCACGCCATGCACCACGTAGCCCTTCGCGAGCAGCAGCTCCGCCAGGTAGGACCCGTCCTGGCCGGTCATGCCGGTGATCAGGGCAACGCGGCTCATGCAGCTCTCCGGTCGGGCGGGGCCCCCGGCCGCCGCGGTGCGTCGCGGATACACCGTTCCGCTGCCCGGCGCACCGCCCCGGGCCTGGCACAGGCCGGCGTTCGGTGCTTGCCGCCGCCCGCGGCATCGCCTATATCCCTGGCCAATCGCTTTCCGACGTCACGGAGGGTGGCCCCCAAAGGGCCGCCTTTTTTGTTGGCCGGGAGGCGCCGAGCCACCTGGCCATGAGCGACACGAACCCGATCCCCGCCGATGCCGACCTGCCCCAGCACGAGGGGCTCGAGCTTCGCATCGCCAACGCCATCCTGCCGAGCCTGGCGCAGCTGGGCTACGAGCTCGTGCGCGTGCAGGTCAGCGGCAAGGAACGACCGACGGTGCAGGTCATGGCCGACCGCGCCGACGGCGCGCCCTTTCTCGTCGCGGATTGCGAGACGATCAGCCACGCCATCGGCGCCGTGCTGGACGTGGAGGACCCGATCCGCGGGGAGTGGATGCTGGAGGTCTCCTCCGCCGGCATCGACCGCCCGCTGACGCGGGCCAAGGACTGGAACCGCTTTGCCGGCCATGTCGCGACGCTCGAGCTCGCCATCCCGCAGGACGGGCGCAAGCGCTTCAAGGGCGTCGCCCTCGGCGCCGATGCCGAGTTTGCCCGAGTCCGGCTGGAGGACGGCAGCGAAGTGAGCTTCCCGCGCGGCAACATCCGCAAGGCGAAGCTGGTGCTCACCGACGAACTGATCGCGGCCACTGCCGCTCCCCCGACCGATCCCGAGGACGCCGACGAGGCGGAAGACGGGGCCGATCGGCCAACCCAGCGCAAGGGACACTGACGCCATGGCCCTCGACGTCGCCATTGCCCGCCCCGAACTCCTCCAGGTCGCCGACGCCGTCGCGCGCGAGAAGATGATCGAGCGCGAGGAAGTGCTCGAGGCGATGGAGCAGGCCATCCAGAAGGCCGGCCGCGCCAAGTACGGGCACGAGAAGGACATCCGCGCCGTCATCGACCGCAAGACCGGCGAGGTGAAGCTGTCCCGCTGGACCGAGGTGGTGGAGGCCGAGCCCGTCGAGAACGAGGCGACGCAGATGCCCCACCGCATCGCCCAGAAGATCCGGCCGGGCATCGCGGTGGGCGAGTTCATCGTGGACCCCCTCCCGCCGATCGATTTCGGCCGCATCGCCGCCCAGACCGCCAAGCAGGTCATCGTCCAGCGCGTGCGCGAGGTCGAGCGGTCCAAGCAGTTCGCGGAATACAAGGACCGCGTCGGCGAGATCATCAACGGCGTGGTCAAGCGGACGGAGTACGGCAACCTCATGGTGGACCTCGGCCGGGCCGAGGCGCTGCTTCGCCGTGACGAGACCATCCCGCGCGAGGCCTTCAAGAACGGCGACCGCGTCCGCGCCTACATCTACGACGTGCGGGAGGAACCGCGCGGCCCGCAGATCTTCCTCTCCCGCACGCATCCCGGCTTCCTCGCCAAGCTCTTCGCGCAGGAAGTGCCGGAGATCTACGACGGCATCATCGAGATCAAGGCGGTCGCCCGCGACCCCGGCAGCCGCGCCAAGATGGCGGTGATCTCGCGCGACAGCAGCATCGACCCCGTCGGCGCCTGCGTCGGCATGCGCGGTTCCCGCGTGCAGGCCGTCGTGCAGGAGCTGCAGGGCGAGAAGATCGACATCATCAACTGGTCGCAGGACAGCGCGACCTTCATCGTCAACGCCCTCGCGCCGGCCGAGGTGACGAAGGTCGTGCTGGACGAGGAAGGCCATCGCTGCGAGGTCGTGGTGCCCGACGACCAGCTGAGCCTCGCGATCGGCCGCCGTGGCCAGAACGTGCGCCTTGCATCGCAGCTCACGCGCTACGATATCGACATCCTGACCGAGGCCGAGGAATCGGAGCGCCGGCAGGAGGATTTCCGCAAGCGCTCCGGCCTGTTCGTCGAGGGCCTCGACGTGGACGACGTCATCGCCGGCCTGCTGGTGACCGAGGGCTTCGGCTCGATCGAGGAGATCGTGGCCGTGGACGACGAGGAGCTCGCCGGCATCGAGGGCTTCGACGAGAACATCGCGGCCGAGCTGAAGCGCCGCGCCGCGGCCTTCATCGAGAAGCGCGACGGCGAATACGACGAGAAGCGCCGCGAGATGGGCGTCGAGGACAGCGTGCAGGAGGTCGGCAACTTCTCGCCGGCGATGCTGGTCCAGCTCGGCGAGAAGGGCGTCAAGACGCTCGAGGACTTGGCGGATCTCGCCGGCGACGAGCTGGTCGAGATCCTGGGGTCCGAGACCGTGGACGAGGATAGCGCCAACGCCATCATCATGGCCGCGCGCCAGGCCGCCGGCTGGTTCGGTGACGATCCCGCGCCCGGGACGGGTGACGACGAGCCCGCGCCCGGGACAGGCGACGACGAGCCGGTCGCCGAGGAAGCGACTGAAGAGACCGCCGGGGAGACGGAAGACGGCAACGCCGGCTGAACTGCCCATCGAAGCTGCGGAAGACGACGAGCCGGAGCGCGGGCCGCTCCGCCGTTGCCTGGTGACGCGTGAGCGTCTGCCGAAGGAGGCGATGGTCCGCTTCGTCCTCGGCCCCGACCGGAAAGTGATCGCGGATCTCGCGGAACGCCTGCCCGGCCGGGGAATGTGGTTGAGTGCGAAGGCCGATGTGATAGAACAGGCCGCGCGCCGCGGGGCCTTTGCTAAGGCCGTCCGCGGCGAGGTGCTTGTGCCCCCCGACCTTCGCGCGACGATCGAGGATGGCCTGCGGGGGCGCATCCGGGACCTCGTCGGCTTCGCGCGGCGCGCGGGGCAGGCGGTCAGCGGGTGGCAGGCGGCCAGGGAATGGCTGCAGGCCGGCCGCGCCGGGTTGATGGTACAGGCGGCGGATGGCAGCACGGCCGAGAAGGCCAGGCTGGTCGGACGCCGGGATGTGCCGGTGGTATCGCCCCTCGACGCGGCGGCGCTCGGCGCGCCGTTCGGCCGGGACAGGGCCGTGCATGTCGCCGTCGCCCGCGGGCGGCTGGCGGAAAGGATCGCGGCGGAAGCCGCGAGGCTGGAGGGGATGACCCTCCGACCGGACGCCGCGCCGAGGCGCGACGCCCAGAAGCCGGGCAGGCGCCCGGCGGAGGATCGCGCCCGACCGGACGCGAAGCCCGACCGCGATGGCGCGGCCGGTGCAGTGGACTGATGAAGAGAGATCGGGTTCGGATCGGCGAATGAGCGACCAGAACGACCAGGATGCAGGGAAGGGCCGGCTCTCGCTCCGGCCGGGTGGACGCCTTGACCTGGGCAAGACCGTCGATGGCGGCAGCGTGCGGCAGTCCTTCAGCCACGGGCGCAGCAAGGTCGTCCAGGTGGAGGTGGTGAAGAAGCGCCCGGCCCCGGGTGCGGTCGCCGCCAAGCCCGGCGTGGCCGCGCCGGCGGCAAAGCCCGGCGCGCCCGCCGCGCCGGGGGCCAGGCCAGCCGCGCCGGCGGCCGCGAAGCCCGCGGCCCCGGGGGGGCGCCCGCTCACCCAGGCCGAGATGGACACGCGCGCCCGCGTGCTGGAGGAGCAGCGCAAGGCCCAGGCGCGCGAGCGCGAGGAGCGCGAGCGCCAGGCGCTGAGCCTGCGCTCCGCCGCCGAGGAAGCCGCCCGTCGCCAGGACGAGGAGCGCCGCGCGCC
>NZ_JBNXUM010000004.1:0-314886 GCF_050563545.1 Falsiroseomonas sp. HW251 | reverse complement strand
GCGGGTCGCGGAGGCGCGGGCACCGCCTCCGGCGCCGGCGGGACGGAGGGCGGCACGCTCGGTGGCGGCGGCGCCTGGGTCAGGGGCGGCGCGGGCGGCGGCGGGAGAGGCAGGGCCTCGGCCGGGGGCCGTGCGACCGGCGGCGGTGCCGGCGGCGAGGCGGGGGTTGGCGGCGCACCGGGCGGCGGCACGGCCTCGACGCTCGGCGGCGCCGGCGGGACGGGGATGCCCTCGGCGGCCTCGCCGACGGGGCGCTCGGGCTGGCCCCCCTCGAACACCACGTCGAAGGCGGGCGGCGGGAGCTCGCGCGGCTCCTCGAACCACCGCATGCTCCAGAGCACGGCGGCTGCGATGACCGCGGCATGCACCAGCAGCGAGGCGACCACCCAGGGCCGGCGCGCCTTTGGCGGCGGGCCTGGCGGGCCGAGCCTCTCCCGCGGCGGCGAGGGACGGGGCGCGAGGATCGGCTCGCGCCGCGTCGTCACGCGCCGGCGTGCCTGGCGCGCGCCGGTCCGGAGTCGGCGGAGGGGGCGGGAGCGGTCCGACAAGGCCGGCCCGGGATAGACGATCCGCGCCTGCGCCGCGAGACGCCGGCGGTTACGGAATGTTCCCGCCGGTCGTCACGATGATTCGCCGGGCAGCGGCGGCGTGCCGTGGGTTTGGAAGCTCTCGATCGTCTTCAGGCCCCAGGCTTGGCCCTTTCGGCGCTCCGCCTCGGTCCAGGTGATGGTCCTCCAGTCCGGCGCCAGGATCAGCCGCGCGCCGGCATGCGCGACCTCCACCCGGTTGCCGCCGGGCTCCCAGACATAGAGGAAGAAGGTCTGCTGCACCGCGTGCTTGTGGGGCCCCGTCTCGATGTGCACGCCCGCCTCCAGGAAGGTGTCCGCGGCCTGCAGGATCGCCTCGCGGCTGTCGAGCGCGAAGGTGACGTGGTGGAAGCGGCCGGGGACGCCATGCGCCTCCTTCGTGAAGGCGAAGTCGTAGCTCTTGTTGTTGGAGGTGAGCCACATCCCGGCCTCCTCGCCGCTGTCGAGCTCGATGCGCTCGGTGCAGCGCAGGCCGAGGTTGCGCTGGAAGAACTCGCGGCAGGCGCGCACATCGACGGCCAGGCAGTTGAAATGGTCGATGCGTCGCACGTTCACGCCGCGCGCGGGGTAGCGCTCGGCCTGGTTCTTCAGCGACGGCCGGCGGTCTTCCGGCGCCTGGTACCACTGCGTGTCGTAGTAGAGCTCGAACACATGCCCGTCCGGGTCGCGGAAGCGCCAGCCTGTGCCGTGGCCGAAGCTGTCGCTTTGCTCCCACACCTCGGTCTCCGCGCGCAGCGCGGCGAGGCGGCGTTGCAGCGCCTGGGGGCTGCGGGTGCGGAAAGCGGCGTGGCCGAGGCCGGAGCTGTGCGAGGCCGACAATTGCAGCGAGTAGGTCTCGTAGTCGTCCCAGCCGCGCAGGAAGACGCTGTCGCCCTTCCGGCCGCTGACCGTCATGCCCATGACGTCGCGGAAGAAGGCGAGCGACTCCTCCGGCTTCGGCGTCAGCAGCTCGACATGGCCGAGATGCGCGATGTCCATGATCGGCTCGGGCGCTTCCACGTCGTGTCCTCCGTTGTCCATCCCTAACCTCGCTGCGCGCGCCGCGTCGTATCGCGCTTTCCGCGCGAGCTGTCGGCTTTGCGCATATCACCGAAATCCCGCGCCGCGATGTCGGCGACATGCGCGCGCAGCGCCGCGACGAAGGCGGCGGCGGCCGGCGAGGGCGGCGGGTCGGCCGCGCGGATGATGCCCGCCGGCCGTGGTGGTGCGGGCACCGGCAGCGGCACGACCCGCAAGGCACCGCGCAGCAGGTCGCCCACCATCATGGAGCGCGGCATGATGGAGATCGCATCGGAGGCGAGCAGCGTCTCCCGGATGAAGCCGTAGCTCGACGACCGCAGCGCGACGTCGCGCGGCAGGCCGAGCAGCGCGACGAGCTGGTCGATCTCCTGCCCGACGCGCTGGCTGACGGTCGGCAGCACCAGCTCCTGCCCGGCGAGCTTATCGGCCGTCACGGGCTTCTTCAGCAGGGGGTGGCCGGCGCGGGCGAGGACGCTGATCGGCTCCTCCCACAGCGGCTCGCGCAGGAAGCCGTCGGGCACGGCCGGGGCGTAGAGGCGGCCGACAATCAGGTCGATCTCGCGCGCCGCCAACAGCGGCAGCAGCTCCTCCGTGCGGCCTTCCTGCAGGCGCAGGCGCAGCGTGGGGTGCGTGCGCCGCAGGCGGATCAGCGCGCCCGGCAGCACGCCGACCGACGCGACGGGCAGCACGCCGACCGCGACCGACCCGCCATCCGCCGCGCCGACGGCGTCGAGCTCCTCCTCCGCGCGGCGGAGTTCCGCCAGCAGGCGGCGCGCCAGGCGGATGACGACGACGCCGGCCTCGGTCGGGCGCACGCCGCGGGCATGGCGTTCGAAGAGCGGCGCGCCGGCGATGTCCTCGAGCTCCCGCAAGCTGCGCGACAGCGCGGGCTGGCTGAGGCCGAGCGCGGCGCCGGCCTTCAGCAGGCTGCCATGCGTGTCCAGCGCATCAGCGAGCCGGAGCAGCGAAAGCTTGAGCCTGCGGTCCAGCCAGCGCCGCGGCACGCGCTACGTGTCCACGACCAGCAGCTCCTGGAAGCCGTTGGTCAGCTTCTCGCCGCCGTTGGGGCGGGCGACGATCACGTCCTCGACGCGCGCGCTGAACGACCGATCCTGCAGGATGGAGGGCTCGACGGTGAACATCATGCCTTCGCGCAGGACGGCGTGGTCGGACTTCGTGAGGAAGGGCGGCTCGTGCACGTCCCAGCCGATGCCGTGGCCGAGGCGGTGGCGGAAATTGGGGCCGTAGCCCGCATCCTCCACGACCTTGCGCGCGGTCGCGTCCACCTGCGCCGCCGTCGTGCCGACCTTGAGCGCGGCGATGCCGGCGGCCTGCGCCTGCATCACCACGCGATGCACCTTGATCTGCTCGGCGGAAGGTTCTCCGAAGCTGACGGTGCGGCCGTAGTCGTAGCAGAGCCCGTCGAAGGACGCGCCGAAGTCGAAGAGCACGGAACAGGGCGGGTGGATCGGCCGCTTCCAGGATTCCAGGCGGCGCCCCATCAGCAGGGGATGGTCCGGCCCGGTGTTGTAGAGCGAGGTCGTGAAGGTCTGGCCGAGGCTGCCCTGGCGCTGCATCTGGTGGTTGATCTCGGCGATGGCGTCGAGCTCGGTCATGCCGAAGCGCAGATGCTTCAGGGTCTCGGCGAAGGCGGCCTCCGTCCGGCGGCCGGCTTCGCGCATCGTCTCGATCTCCTCGGCCGACTTGATGACGCGTAGCTCGCGCAGGATGTCGGTGGCGGAGAGGAAGACCGCGTCGGGCAGGATCGCCTGGAGGGCGACGAGGCTCTCGCCATGCGCGCGGTCGCTGACCGCGACGCGCGGCTTCGCCGGCAGGCCGAAGCCCGCCAGGATGTCGCGGCAGAGCGCGGCGGGATCGTCATGGTCTCCGAGGACGCGGATGCCGATGCCCTTGCTTTCGCCGCGGCCCTTGAACTCCGCGGTCATGCGGGGAAGGGCGAGGACCGGCGCGTGGCGCGGCGTGAGCCAGGCGCCTTCCAGCCAGCCGCCGGGATGCAGCGTCGCGCCGTAGTTCGGGATGTCGCGCGGGATGCCCGCGAGATAGTGCAGGTCGGTGCCAAGCGGGATGAAGGCGAGGTCCGCGCGTCCTTCCAGCAGGCGCTGGAAGGCGGGCAGGCGATCGGCGGCGGTGGGGGCGGGGTGCATCAATCCACCGTGGCGCCCGAGGCGATCACCAGGGGCCGCCAGGTCTCGACCTCCTGCGCGACGAAGGCCTGGAACTCGTCCATGAAGCGGTCGCCGACATCCTGGGCGAGCTCCCGGTAGCGCGCCTGCACCGCCGGCAAGGCCAGCACCGCCTTCGTCTCGTCGGCGAAGCGCTGCTGGATCGGGCGCGGCGTCGCGGCGGGGAAGGAGAAGCCGGCCCAGCCTTCCGCCACCAGCTGCGGGAAGCCGGCCTCGACGAAGGTCGGCATGTCCGGGAAATCCGGGTGGCGCGCCGGGCCGGTCAGGCCGATCCCGCGGATCTGGCCCTGGCGGAGGAAGCCGACCGAGGCCGCGATGCCGTCCAGCGTCACCGGCACCGTGCCGTTGATGGTGTCCTGCACCGCCTGCATGCCGCCGCGATAGGGGATGTGCTGCATCTCGATCCCCGCGATCTGGCAGAAGCGCAGCATGACGAGATGCGGCAGCGATCCCACGCCGGAGGTCGCGTAGTTCAGTCCCGGCCGCCGCTTCGCCTCCGCTGCCAGTTCCGCGGGGTTGGCGAAGGGGGAGCGCGCATTGGCCATCAGCGCGTAGTAGCCGCGCTGGATCATCGCGACATGCGCGAAGCTGCGCACGGGATCCCAGTTGATGCGGCCGCGATAGAGCGTCGCACCGACGTTGAAGGCAGAGACCGGCGACAGCAGCACCGTGTAGCCATCCGCCGGCGCGTCGGCGACCAGGCCGGTGCCGAGCGTCGCCCCGGCGCCGCCGCGGTTGTCCACTACGATGGGCTGGCCGAGGCGCTGCGAGAGCTGGTCCGACAGCAGCCGCCCGATCACGTCGGTGGAGCCGCCGGGGGCGAAGGGGATCACCAGCCGGATCGGCCGGTTCGGCCAGGGGGCGAGGTTCTGGGATTGCGCGAAGGCGGGCGCGGCCAGCAGCGAGGCGGCGCCGGCCAGCAGGGTGCGGCGGGTGGTCATGGTTCTCTCCCGATCGTGGGTTGCCGGGATGTCATCATGCGCCGGGGCCAGGGGCAAGGCGCCCGTCAGCCCGTGGTCTTCCAGTGTCGCGGGTCGCCGCCGGCCCGTTTGAGCAGGAGGAAGAGGCAGCGCAGCACCGCGGGATGCCGGTAGCTCCCCTCCTTTACGATTTTAGGCATCAGATCCGCGAGCCCTTCGGACAAAGTCGTGCTCGGCAGGAAGGCGGGGTGGCTCGGCAGGGCCGATTCCAGGCCGAGCTGCGTCGGCAGCGCGAAGGGGGAGGCCATGACGCGGAAGGCGCGGCGGAAGGCGCGGGCGATGAACCAGGCGATGCCGAGCAGCGGCTCGTCCGGCCGCGCAGTCGCCGGCCCGATGCGGGCGAGCATGGCATGCAGCTGGCGTGCGGCGGCGGCGCGGCGCAGCGCACGGTGGGCGCTGTCGGCACGCCCGAATTCGGCCGGCATCCCGCGCCAGGGGCCCTTGGAGCACGCGACCCAGAAGATGCCGTCCCAGCGGCGCCTGGCATCCGCGGGCGGGCGGCCGGTGGCGGCGCGCAGGATGGACGCCAGCGCGCGCCATTCGGCATCGGTCAGCGGGCGCCAGGGGATGGCGGGGGTCGGACGGAGGCGGAAGCGCGGAAGGGCGGGGATGCTCATGCCTGAGTGTGCAGGAATATTGTCCTTGATTGCAAGGATGGAATGCCGGCTCACTCCGCGACCGAGCGGTTGAAGACCAGCGCGCCGAGGGCGCGGGCGGTCGCCTCGGTGCAGGACGCGGGGCCGAGCAGCCCGGCCTCGGCCAGGCGCGGCGCGGCGGCGGCGAGCGCGGCCATGTCGGTGATCTCCGGCACGCGGGCATGGGCGACGCAGGCCGCGCCATCGGGCGTCCAGCCCGCTTCGAAGGGCATGCCGGCCTCGTTCTCGGGGTCGTTCACCCCGGCGAAGTCGAAGATCTCGATCCGCATGCCGTTGCGGGTGTGGAAGCGGCCGTCGCCGGCGTATTCCGCGGGCAGCATGCGCAGGCAGGCCTGGTGGAAGGGCGCGAGCGCGCGGCCATCCGGCGCGCTGCGCCAGGGCGCGTAGCCCATGCGGATGCATTTCGCGGTGTTGACGTTGGCGCAATGCGGCTCGAGCGCGCCGGGCGACGCTTCGAGGAAGATGACGGCGCGGACGCCGTCATGCGCGGGCTCGCAGGCCGGGACGGTCCAGGCGCCGGTCGGATCCTGGCGGCGGAGGTCGTAGAGCCAGGTTTCGCCGGTGCGGTCGAGGCGATCGGGCCGTGCCTCGGCGATGCGGAGCAGGCCGTAGCGCGGGCCCAGATCGAGCGTGGCGCCGGCAAGGTCGGCGCCGCGGCGCATGGTGCCGTCGGGCAGCGCCGCCACCAGCTCGCCCCCCGGGGCATGGAGGCCCATGGGGAGCCCCGGTGCCGGCTGCCCCTGGGCGGGCAGCGCGGCGAGCAGGGCGAGCAGGAGGACGAGGCGGCGCATCGGCTCAGCGCGCGGGCTGGAGGCGGGTGCCGTTGCCGTCTTCGAGGATCAGCGACCGGATCAGCGGCTGGCCGGGCTGCACGGCGCCCTGGGGCTCGACGCCGTTGGCGATGGGCAGGCCGTTCGGGCTCTGCATGCCGTTCTCCGTGCCGAAGCCGTTGGCCGCGGGAATGCCGTTCATGTTTCCAGCGCCGTTGACGCCATTGAGGCCGTTCCTGCTGTCGATACCGTTCCTGCTGTCGATACCGTTCGAGGCACCGACGCCGTTGCTGTTGCCGAGGCCGTTGGACGTGTTGAGGCCGTTGCCGACTTCGAAGGCGGCGTGGGCGGGCATGGCGGCCAGGCCGAAGGCCAGGGCGGCTGCGATGACGACGGGGCGGATCATGGTAGTCTCTCCTGGGTGCGGGATGGCATCGGCGCCTTCCGTGACCCGGACGATGCCCGCGCCGTGTTTCACCGCGACGTCGCGGGGCCGTTACGTTGCTTCGCGCGTCGTTTCGATTGCTTCACGCCGCCCGCGCGCGCCGCGGGGCGACGCGGGCGACGCTCTCCCGCGTCGGCGCGTCGCTGACGAGGGCGCGGCCGAGTCCCGCGGCTTCCAGCGCCGCGGCGACCAGCGCCTCGGGCGAGGCCAGCTGGCGGGTGCCGTCCCGCCAATACGGCACGTGGTCGCCGACCTGGTTCAGGCAGGTCACGCCGAGGGTCGCGGCGATGCGAACGCCGGCCGCCTGGGCGAGGTCGGCGTGGATGGTGCGGGCCAGCAGGTCGAGGTCGAGCCAGCCGAAGCGGAGCGTCCCCTGCCAGGGATTCGGGCGGTTGGTCGCGTCGGCGAAGGCGAGGCCCGGTTTCTCCCGCGGGAAGGGGCCGGCGCCGTGGCGGGTGAGGTAGGCACGGGTGGCGTAGGTGACCTCCAGCCGGTCGATACCGGCTTCGCGCGCCAGGGTCAGCACGTTCGTCAGGCCGGTGCGGCTGCGCGTGACGTGGGGGAAGAACTCGTGCCGCTCGTCGAGCAGCAGGCCCTGGGCGCCTTCGAAGACGAGGCCGCGCGAAGGGGGCAGCGCGCCGAGGCGGGGCAGCAGCGTCGCCTCGCCGGCGTCGAGGAACCACTCGATGGTGGCGGGATCGGCGATGCGACGGCGCCAGGTCTCGTCGGGGATGACGTTCAGGGCCGCGAGTCGGGCGGGCAGGTATTCGTCGCGGATTGCGACGATCTGCCGCCGCAGCGCGTCGCGGTAGGCCAGGTCGCCGGCGCGCGTCGCGAAGCGCGTCGCCATGCGCGTCACGGTCTCGTTGATGCCGAGGCCGGTCGAGCCGTGGCGCGCGGCGCCGCGGGCTTCCTCGGCCATCTGGTTCGCCATCATGTCGAAGGGCGTGGTCAGCGGCGCGGCGGGATCGAGCGCGATCGCCGGCGCGACGCCGAGCCCGGCCAGCGCCTGCAGCTCGCGCTCCAGCACCAGCGGGTTGGCGATGAAGAAGCGCGAGAGGAAGGTCCCGGCGCCGGCGAAGGCGCCGGCGCCGACATGGTGGAAGACGTGGCGCCGGCCATCGGCGAGCGTCACGGTGTGGCCGGCCTGCGCGCCGCCATTGAAGCGGATCACCGTCGTGCCCGCGCCGAGCCGCGCGGCGTGGAAGTCGGTGAAGAGGCCCTTGCCCTCGTCGCCGAAATTCGCGCCGATCACGACCTCCGCGGTGCGGGG
The DNA here is from genome assembly GCF_050563545.1 of Falsiroseomonas sp. HW251. Lineage (NCBI taxonomy): Bacteria > Pseudomonadati > Pseudomonadota > Alphaproteobacteria > Acetobacterales > Roseomonadaceae > Falsiroseomonas > Falsiroseomonas sp. HW251. The sequence continues at coordinate 306,951 of NZ_JBNXUM010000004.1, read as the reverse complement.
CGTGGTCACAGCCAGATGCTCCTGCCCGCGGGAATGACGGCCTGCGAAGGGGCGCGCATGGCCTGCCTGCCCTCGATGGTGGCGAGCACGATCTCGCCCAGGCGGGCGACGTCGTGGACGGGGATCAGCCGCTCGCCCAGCAGGAATTCCCAGCGGTCGGTGGGGTAGCTGCCGGGGTTGACCAACAGATGAAAGACCTCCCAGTCCTGCTGCACGCGCGCCAGGATCTCCCGGGACGACAGGTCGCGTGGTGCGGGGTCGCCGAAGACGCGGCCGATGGCGCGGGCGGGCAGGACCTCGTGCGGTGGCTCGTCGCCGATGGTGAAGAGCCAGCCCTTGGCCCGCTTCTTCGCGATCGCGTCGGCGCGGACATGCATCGCCGCGAAGTACCAGGCGGCGTTGTAGGACTCGCCGCCATTGCCGCCGCCGCCGCCTTCCAGGAACAGGCGCTGGGTCTGCTCGACCAGGCGCATGTCGGCCTCGAACTGGGTGACCTGCAGCGGGGCCTGGTCGCAGAAGACGTCGCCGGTGGCGCCGACCAGGACATGGGGGTCGGTGACGGGGCGGCGGTCGTAGATGCCCTGCATGATGACGCCGAGGCCCTGCTTCACGATGACCTCGGCCGTGACGCCCATGGATCCCGTGACGTCGCAGGTGACGACGATCGGGGTGGATTGCGGGTTCTCCGCGGAGTCCACGGATTCGCGGACGCCGCCGGTCATGAACTTCGGATCGAGGCCGGGATCCATCGCGCGGGCGCCGAATATCTCGGCGCGCGAGCGTCCCGCGGCGTGGCGCGCGTGGCGGTCCCAGTCCGCGCTGTTCCAGTTGCCGTGGCCCATGGAATGTCTCCTTCGTTCCGGCCTGCGGACAGGATGGGCGCGCGCGGGCCGGTCCGCCAGTTATTTTTCGCTACACGCGATAAAATAATTGCGGCTGGACGCCGCCTCTGCCATGCTGCAATGGGGACGTCGCTGCCACTCATGCGCGGGGTGCGATGAGATTGGAGTTCGCCTCGCCGATCGCGACCGTGGACGTCGTGCTGCTGACGCTGGCCGGTGGCGTGCTGTCGGTGGCGCTGTTCCGCCGCGACAAGCCGCCCTTCGAGGGCAGCCTCGCGCTCCCCGGCGGCTTCGTGCATGTCGAGGAGGATGAGGACCTCGTCGCCGCCGCGCGGCGCGTGCTGCGCGACAAGGCCGGGCTGGCGGCGCCCTATCTCGAGCAGCTCGCGACCTTCGGCGGGCGCAACAGGGACGAGAGGGGCTGGTCGATCTCGGTGGCCTATATCGCGCTGGTGCCGGGGATCGATCCCGCACCGGGGCGCGAGGTCATCGCGGTGGACGACCTGCCGCATCTGCCCTTCGACCACAGCCGCATCGTGGAGGCGGCGGTCGCGCGGGTGCGGAACAAGGCGAGCTATTCGTCCCTGCCGGCCTTCCTGCTGGGGGACGCCTTCACGCTGGACGAGCTGCAGGAGACCTACGAACGCGTGCTGGGCCATGCGCTGGACCGCGGGAGCTTCCGGCGCCAGGTGGAATTCCAGGGCTTCGCGGAGCCGATCCCCGGCGCGCTGCGGCACCCGCCGGGGAGGGGGCGGCCGGCGCAGCTCTATCGGCTCGCGGGGAAGCGGCTGAAGGAGTTCGGGCGGCGGATGCTGGCATGAACCCTTGCGCGTTTCGTCGCCTTGGCGGATCAACGTTGCCGGAGACTCACCGGGAAGGAGCCTCGCCTTGGCCTATGCGCTGCAGCAGCTGATCAACGGGGTCAGCCTCGGCATGATCTACGGCCTGATCGCCGTGGGCTACACCATGGTCTACGGCATCATCGGCATGATCAACTTCGCCCATGGCGACATCTTCATGGTGGGCGCCTTCGTCGCGCTGATCTCGATCGTCATGCTGGTCTCGGGCGGGCTGATGGACGGGCCGGCGGCGATCGTGATGGTGCTCGCGATCTCCATGTGCTTCACCGCGCTCTATGGCTGGACGGTGGAGCGCGTGGCCTATCGCCCGCTGCGCGGGTCCTTCCGCCTGGCGCCGCTGATCTCGGCGATCGGCATGTCCATCGTGCTGCAGAACTTCGTGCAGGTCAGCCAGGGCGCGCGGCCGAAGCCGATCAACCCGCTCGTCACCGGCGGCTTCGAGATCATGCGCGAGGGCAATTTCGCGGTGCAGCTGTCCAACATCCAGCTGCTGATCATCCTGACGACGCTCTTCGTCCTCGTCGTCTTCACCTGGCTGGTGACGCGGACGCCGCTGGGACGGGCGATGCGCGCCTGCGAGCAGGACCGCAGGATGGCGAGCCTGCTCGGCATCAACACCGACCGCACGATCAGCCTGACCTTCGTCATCGGCGCGGCGCTGGCCTCCGTCGCGGCGACGCTCTACCTCCTGCGCTACGGCGTCGCTGATTTCTTCATGGGCTTCATCGTCGGCGTGAAGGCTTTCACGGCCGCGGTGCTCGGCGGCATCGGGTCGCTGCCCGGCGCGGTGCTCGGGGGGCTGCTGATCGGGCTGATCGAGACCTTCTGGTCCGCCTATTTCAGCGTGCAGTACAAGGACGTCGCGGCCTTCAGCATCCTGGCGCTGACGCTGATCTTCCTGCCGACCGGGCTGCTCGGGCGGCAGGAGGTCGAGAAGGTATGACGGCGCTGCCCCCACCCCACCGCTCCCCCGCAAGCGGGGGAAGGAGAGTAGTGGCGGCCATACGCGACGCGGCGGTCGCGACGCTCGTCGCCTTCGGGCTCTTCGTCGTGATGGTCGGCCTGCGCAGCGACGTCGCGCCGAACGGCGCGCTCTATCTCCGCCAGCGCTGGGCGGATGTCGCGATCCTCTGCGCGCTGGTCTTCGCGGGCCGGCTGGTCGTCTCGGTCTGGGGGCTCAGGCCGCAGTCGCTGGCGCCCTCGCCGCGGCGGGCGGCGGCGATGGCGACGGCGGGCCGGCTCTTCGCGCCGGTGATGCTGCTGCTCGCGCTCGCGCTGCCCTTCTTCCCCGGCATCGGCCGGTCGCAGCTCGACCTCGGCATCCTCGTGCTGACCTATGTCATGCTGGGCTGGGGGCTCAACATCGTCGTCGGCCTGGCGGGGCTGCTCGACCTCGGCTACGTCGCGTTCTACGCGATCGGGGCCTATTCCTACGCGCTGCTCGCCAAGGAATTCGGGCTCAGCTTCTGGCTCTGCCTGCCGCTGTCCGGCATCCTCGCGGCCTTCTGGGGCATCCTGCTGGGGTTCCCGGTGCTGCGGCTGCGCGGCGACTACCTCGCGATCGTGACGCTCGCCTTCGGCGAGATCATCCGTATCGTGCTGCTGAACTGGACCAGCCTGACCGGCGGGCCGAACGGCATCACCGGCATCCCGCGCCCGTCCTTCTTCGGCCTGCCCTTCGACAGCTCCGGCGGGCCGGGCAGCTTCGCGCATTTCTTCGGGATCGAGCCGAGCCCGGTCCAGCGCATCATCTTCCTCTACTACCTGATCCTGGCTCTGGCGCTGCTGACGAACTGGGTGACGATCCGCATCCGCCGCCAGCCCATCGGCCGCGCCTGGGAAGCGCTGCGCGAGGACGAGATCGCCTGCCGCGCGCTCGGCATCAACATCACCGCGACGAAGCTCACGGCCTTCGCGCTGGGGGCGATGTTCGGCGGCTTCGCCGGCGCCTTTTTCGCGACGCGGCAGGGCTTCATCTCGCCGGAATCCTTCACCTTCATCGAATCCGCGATCATCCTCGCGATCGTCGTCCTCGGCGGCATGGGCAGCCAGGTCGGCGTGGTCGTCGCGGCGCTGGTGATGATCGGCGGGTTCGAGCTGTTCCGCGACCTCGAGGAATGGCGGATGCTGGTCTTCGGCGGCGCGATGGTGGTGATCATGGTGCTGCGCCCGCGCGGCCTGGTGGGCACGCGCACGCCGACCATCGCGCTCGGCGAGCGGAGAGCCATCGGCGCCGAGCACGTCGCGGAGGGCCGCGGCTAATGGGCGAGACCCTGGCGCACAACGCGATCCTCGAGGTCGAGGACCTGACGATGCGCTTCGGTGGCCTGGTCGCGGTGGACGGCGTCGGCTTCGCCGCGCGGCGCGGCGACATCACCGCGCTGATCGGGCCGAACGGCGCGGGCAAGACCACCGTCTTCAACTGCATCACCGGCTTCTACCGTCCGACCGCCGGCGTGCTGCGGCTGAACCGCGGCGGCGGCGACGTGGCGGAGCTGCAGGTGCTGAAGGACCACAACATCGCGCGCGCCGGCGTCGCGCGGACCTTCCAGAACATCCGCCTCTTCCCCGGCATGACGCTGCTGGAGAACCTGCTCGTCGCGCAGCACGTGAAGCTGAACGCGCAGACCGGCTATGGCGTGCTGGCGCTGCTGGGCCTCGGCGCCTATCGCCGGGCGGAGGCCGAGGCCATCGCGCGCGCCACCGCCTGGCTGCGCGCGACAGGGCTGATTGAGCGCGCGGACGATCCCGCCGGCGCGCTTCCCTACGGCGCGCAGCGCCGGCTCGAGATCGCGCGGGCGATGTGCACCCAGCCCTCGCTGCTCTGCCTCGACGAGCCCGCGGCGGGGCTGAACCCCCGGGAATCCGAGGAGCTCGCCGCGCTGCTGCGCGCGATCCGCGACGGCACCGCGGCGGAGGGCGCGGCGGCGACCTCGATCCTGCTGATCGAGCACGACATGGGCATCGTGATGAGCATCTCCGACCACGTCGTCGTGCTGGACCACGGCCGCAAGATCGCCGACGGCACGCCGGCCGAGGTCCGCGCCGACCCGCATGTCATCGCGGCCTATCTCGGCGAGGGGGAAGATGAATGACCGCGCTCCTCCGGAGTGACGCGTGAGCATCCTGACGGTCCAGGACCTCGTCGCCGCCTATGGCGCCGTACAGGCGCTGAAGGGCGTGTCGCTGCATGTCGAGAAGGGCGAGATCGTCACCCTCATCGGCGCCAACGGCGCGGGCAAGTCCACGCTGCTGATGACGCTCTGCGGCGATCCCCGCGCGCGCTCGGGCCGCGTTGTCTTCGACGGGCAGGACATCACCGACCTGCCGACGCATGAGATCATGCGCCTCGGCATTGCGCAGTCGCCGGAAGGCCGCCGCGTCTTCCCGCGGATGTCGGTGATGGAGAACCTGCTGATGGGCGCGCAGGCGCTCGGCCACGATCCCGGACCCGAGCTCGCCAAGGTCTTCGCGCTGTTCCCCCGCCTGCAGGAACGCGAGGCGCAGCGGGCGGGGACCCTCTCGGGCGGGGAGCAGCAGATGCTGGCGATCGGCCGCGCGCTGATGTCGCGCCCGCGCCTGCTGATGCTGGACGAGCCGTCGCTGGGTCTCGCGCCGCTGATCGTGCGCCAGATCTTCGCCGCGATCCGCGCGCTGAACGAGAAGGAGGGGCTTACGGTGCTGCTGGTCGAGCAGAACGCCAACCAGGCGCTGCGTCTCGCGCATCGCGGCTACGTCCTGGTGAACGGGCGGATCACGATGGAGGGCAGCGGCGCGGAACTGCTCGCGCGGCCCGAGATCCGCGACGCCTATCTCGGCGGCGGGCACTGACCAGCGCATGCAGTCCCGCGCGGCGACCACTCTACTCGCGCTTTCGTGAGTAGCCGCGTCAGCCAGCACATGACGAGGTTGGCGTGAAGCTGCGGTGTCGCGCGCGTCCTGGTTGCAGCGACGCCAGGACGCTTGTCGGGACTGCACGCGGGACCAGAGAAAGGGGGATCAAGGCATGGCGGCGGATCACGACAGCGGCCGGCTGAACCGGCGCGCCATGCTTCTGGGCAGCGTGAGCGGCCTGGCTGCTGGGCTCGCCGCCCCGGCGGTCGCGCAGCAGGCGCAGCCCGCACAGGCCCAGCAGCCGGCGCCGGCCACCGGCCAGCAGCAGCGGCCGAACATCCTGGTGATCTTCGGCGACGACATCGGCATCTCGAACATCAGCTTCAACAGCCGCGGCCTGATGGGCTACCGGACGCCGAACATCGATCGCATCCACAACGAAGGCATGACCTTCACCGACTACTACGCCGAGCAGTCCTGCACGGCGGGCCGCTCCGCCTTCATCACGGGCCAGTCGCCCGTCCGCACCGGGCTGACCAAGGTCGGCGTGCCCGGCGCCGATCTCGGCCTGCGGCCGGAGGACCCGACCATCGCCGCGCTGCTGAAGCCGCTGGGCTACGCGACCGGGCAGTTCGGCAAGAACCACCTCGGCGACAAGGACGAGTTCCTGCCGACCGCGCACGGCTTCGACGAGTTCTTCGGCAACCTCTATCACCTGAACGCGGAGGAGGAGCCGGAGAACCCGGACTACCCGCGCGACCCCGAGTTCCGCCGCCGCTTCGGCCCGCGCGGCGTGATCCGCAGCTTTGCCAATCCCGACGGCACGCAGCGCATCGAGGACACGGGACCGCTGACGCGCAAGCGCATGGAGACGGTGGACGACGAGACGGTCGCCGCCGCCGCCGACTTCATCGAGCGACAGCAGCGTGCCGGCCGGCCCTTCTTCTGCTGGTACAATGCGACGCGGATGCATTTCCGCACCCATGTGCCGGAGAGCTACCGCGGGCGCACGGGCCTGAACTTCTACGCCGACGGGATGGTGCAGCACGACGACACCGTCGGCGTGCTGCTGAGGAAGCTCGACGAACTCGGCATCGCCGACAACACCATCGTCCTCTACACCACCGACAACGGACCGCACTTCAATGCCTGGCCGGACGGCGCGATCACGCCCTTCCGCAGCGAGAAGAACACGAACTGGGAGGGCGCCTACCGCGTCCCCTGCGCGATCCGCTGGCCAGGCCGCATCCGGCCGGGCAGCATCACCAACGAGATCGTCGCCTCGAACGACTGGATGCCGACGCTCTTGGCCGCCGCCGGCGTGCCGGACATCAAGGAGCGGCTGCTCCGCGGGCACCAGGCCGGCAGCCGGACCTACCGGGTGCATCTCGACGGCTACGACGTCCTGCCGCTGCTGACCGGGCAGACGCAGGAGAGCCCGCGCAAGGAGTTCTTCTACTTCGATGACGACGGCGAGCTCGTCGCCATCCGCAACGGCCGCTTCAAGATCCTCTACATGGAGCAGCGGGCGCACGGGATGGCGGTGTGGCGCGATCCCCTGGTCCGCCTGCGCGGCCCGCTGATCTTCGACCTGCGCATGGACCCCTTCGAGCGCGCCAGCGTGGACAGCAACACCTACAACGACTGGGTGCTCGACCGCGCCTTCCTGATCACGCCGACGCAGGTGACCGCGATGCGGTTCCTGCAGACCTTCCGCGACTTCCCGCCGCGGCAGCGGCCGGCGTCCTTCAACCTCGACGAGGTGATGCGCCGCGTGCAGGAGCCTGCGAACCGGTGACACGCCGAGGGCGGACGTGGCCGCGACAGCGGGGACGCTGAGCGGGCGTTGCGGGGTCCGGCGCGCTACAGATCCAGCGCCCAGTACTGCCCGACCAGATCCTTGCCGAAGCTGTGGTGGCGTTCCTCCCGCACCAGCGCGAAGCCCTGGGCGATGTAGATCCGCCGCGCCGCCACCAGCACGTCGTTGGTCCAAAGCGTGAGCTGCCGGTAGCGCAGGGCGCGCGCGGTCGCGACGCATTCCGCGACGAGGCGCGCCCCGATGCCGAGACCCCGCGCGGAGGGCTCGACATAGAGCAGCCGCAGCTTCGCGACCTCCGGCGCGTCGCCCTTCACCAGGAAGACCGAGCCGGCCACCGCGCCGTCCCGCTCGGCGATCCAGCAGCGCTCGCGCGCGGGGTCGAGGTTCCGGATGAAGGCGGCGGCGATCTCGGCCAGCAGCGCCTCGAACTCCGCGTTCCAGCCGTATTCCTCGGCATAGAGCACGGCCTGGCGGTGCACGACCCAGCCCATGTCGCCGACGCGGTGCGGGCGGAGCAGCCAGGGCGAGCGCGGCGCCTCGGGCCCGGCGAGCAGGCGCTCGGCCTCGCCGAGCGCGGCGACGAGCCGGCGCGCGCCTTCCGAACCGAGCGTTGCGAGCAGGGCGCCGACCTCCTCCCGCGAGCGTGCGTCGAGCGCCGCGAAGACGGCGCGTCCCTCCGGCGAGAGGGAGAGCAGGCTCTGCCGTCCGTCCGCCTCGCTGGCGCGGCGGGCGAGCAGGGCGCGGGCCTCGAGCGCGCGCAGCACGCGGCTGAGATAGCCGGCGTCGAGGCCGAGCGTCGCGGCGAGGCGGGTTGACGTGGTCTCGCCGCGGGAGAGCTCGAAGACGACGCGGCCTTCGGTGAGGGACAGGCCGGATTGCAGCAGGCTGTCCTGCAGGACGCCGATGCGGCTGGTGTAGAGGCGGCTGAAGCGGCGGACGGCTTCGATGCGCGGGTCGGGGTCGTGCATGGGGGCATGGAAGCGCCGATGCTTGCCTTTGGCAAGCATATCGATGCCTAAGGCAAGCTTCCGGCAAAAGAAACCCGGCCAGCGGCGGGCCGGCCGGGCACAAGGTCGGGGAGGAAGCGCACGGGGCAGAACCTGCCGTGCCAGGGACCTGCCGTCTGGGACCCGGGAGCCCCGATGCAGTGTCAAGCCATGCTTACAGCTTCCGTCTGTCGTATGTCAAGCCGCATTGACAATCCGCGCCAGCCCGCCCGTTTACGCCTTTTCCACCGCTGCCGGCGCAAGGTCGCGCGATACAGGCCGCCGGAGCGGGCATGGACGACCTCATCGCGGATTTCCTGACCGAGACGCATGAAGGACTGGCGGCGCTCGACGTCGCGCTGGTCCGGCTGGAGCGGCAGCCCGACGACAGGCCGACCCTGTCGGAGATCTTCCGGGTCGTCCACACCATCAAGGGCACCTGCGGCTTCCTCGGGCTGTCGCGGCTGGAGAAGGTCGCGCATGCCGGGGAGAACGTGCTCGGCCGCTGGCGCGACGGCACGCTCGCCGTCACGCCGGACGGGATCACGCTGATCCTGCAGGCGCTGGACCGCATCAAGGCGATCGTGACGGGGATCGAGCAGGGCGGCGCGGAGCCCGCGGGCGACGACGCCGCGCTGATCGCGGCGCTCGATGCCGCGGCGGAAGGCGAGGCACCGGCCGCCGCCCCGGCGCCGGTACGGGCCGCGCCCGATCCCGTGGTTGCCGCCGAGCACGAGGCGCCGGCCGAGGCCGCCGCTCCTGTCGCCGCCACTGCCGCCACTGGCGCCGCGCCGCAGTCCATCCGCGTCAGCGTGGAGGTGCTGGAGGACCTGATGATGCTGGTCAGCGAGCTCGTGCTGACCCGCAACCAGCTCATGCAGCTCGCGCGCACGCGCAACGACCAGGCCTTTTCGGTGCCGCTGCAGCGCCTGTCCCACATCACGTCGGACCTGCAGGACGGCGTGATGAAGACGCGCATGCAGCCCATCGGCAATGCCTGGGCGAAGCTGCCGCGGCTGGTGCGCGACCTCGGGCGGGAGCTCGGCAAGCGGATCGAGCTCGAGATGCGCGGTGCGGAGACAGAGCTGGATCGCCAGGTGCTCGAGCTCATCAAGGACCCGCTGACGCACATGGTCCGCAACAGCGCCGACCACGGGCTGGAGAGCACTGAGGAACGGCGCCGCGCCGGCAAGCCCGAGACGGGGCGGATCCTGCTGAACGCCTTTCACGAGGGCGGGCATATCCTGATCGAGATCGCCGACGACGGTAAGGGGCTCAACACCGCCCGCATCCGCGAGAAGGCGCTGGCCCAGGGCCTGGCGACGGAAGGCGAGCTCGCGGGGATGAGCGAGCAGGATGTGCACCGCTTCATCTTCCGCGCGGGCTTCTCGACCGCCGCCGCGGTGACCGCGGTGTCGGGGCGCGGCGTCGGGATGGATGTCGTGAAGACGAATGTGGAGCGGATCGGCGGCACGATCGACGTCAGCTCCTCAGCGGGGAAGGGCACGCGCTTCATCATCAAGATCCCGCTGACGCTGGCGATCGTCTCGGCGCTGGTGGTGGAGGTGTCGAACGAGCGCTTCGCCATCCCGCAGATCGGCGTGCTGGAGCTGGTGCGCGTCGGCGGGACGTCGGGGGCGAAGGTCGAATGGATCAAGGACGCGCCGGTGCTGCGGTTGCGCGACCGGCTGCTGCCGCTGGTGCGGCTGGCGCGCGTGCTGGGGCTGGATGAAGCCGATGCCGCCGGACGGGACGTCGGCTTCGTCGTGGTGACGCAGGTCGGCTCCGCGCTGTTCGGCATCGTGGTGGACCGCGTCCACGACACCGAGGAGATCGTGGTCAAGCCGGTGCCGCCGATCCTGCGCCACATCGGCGTCTTCAGCGGCAACACCATCCTCGGCGACGGCAGCGTGATCATGATCCTCGATCCCAACGGGATCGCGCGCGCGGCGTCGGTCGGCGCGGAGGGCGGCGCGGCGCGGGCCGCGGAGACGGCGCCGGGCTTCCGCTCCTCGGACCGGGCGGCGCTGCTGCTGTTCCGCGCAGGCGATGCGACGCCGAAGGCGGTCCCCCTCGGCCTCGTCGCGCGGCTCGACGACCTGCCGATCGACCAGATCGAGCATTCCGGCGGCACGGCGGTGGTGCAGTATCGCGGCCAGCTCATGCCGCTCGTGCCGATGGGCGGCGTCGGGCTTTCGCCGGATGCGGAGACGCGCGGGCGGCAGACCGTGCTGGTCTTCAGCGAGAACGGCGGCAGCCTCGGGCTGATGGTGGATGCCATCCTCGACGTGGTGGAGGAGCGGCTGGAGGTGCAGCCCGGCGCGGAACGGCCGGGCTTCCTGGGCTCGGCGGTGGTGGCGGGGAAGGTGACGGATGTCATCGACACCGCCTGGTGGCTGCGCCAGGCCGGGGGCGACTGGTTCCGCCCGTCCGCGGCGGCGGCCGCGCGCCGGCTGCTGGTGGTGGAGGACAGCGGCTTCTTCCGCGACCTCGTCGTGCCATCGCTGTCGGCGGCGGGCTACGACGTGACGGCGGTCGCCTCGCCGGCCGAGGCGCTGGGCCTGCGCGAACGCGGCGCGGGGTTCGACGCGATCGTCTCCGACATCGAGATGCCGGGCATGGACGGCTTCGCCTTCGCGCGCGCGGTGCGCGACGGCGGCGCCTGGGCGGGGCTGCCGCTGGTGGCGTTGTCCGGGCGCAGCGATCCCGCGGCGCTGGCCGAGGCGCGGGAGGCCGGCTTCACCGACTTCGTCGCGAAGTACGACCGCGACGCGCTGGTCGGCAGCCTGGCCGCCTGCCTCGGCGCCGTCGCCGGCTAGGAGAGCGTGATGGGCATGACCGAGAACCACCGGAGCCTCGGCGCGACGGAGCTGGTGCTGACCTTCACCGTCGGCGGCCAGGCCTGCGGCGTCCCGGTGCTCGCCGTGCGTGACGTGCTGGGGCCGCAGAGCATCACGCCCATCCCGCTGGCGCCGCCGGAAATCGAGGGCGCGATGAACCTGCGCGGGCGGATCGTGACGGCGGTGGATCTGCGGCGGCGGCTCGGCCTGCCGGCGCGGCCCGGCGGGTCGGCGCCGATGAGCATCGTCGTCGAGCAGGGCAGCGAGCTCTACGCGATGCTCGCCGACGAGGTCGGCGAGGTGCTGCCGCTGTCGCCCTCGGATTGCGAGCCGAACCCGCCGACGCTCGACCTGACCTGGCGCGAGGTGTCGCGCGGGGTGCAGCGGCGCGACGGGCAGCTGCTGATCCAGCTGGAGGTGGACCGGCTGCTGGCGATCGGGGAGGACCGATGAGCTTCGAGATCCTGGAAGGCCAGGGGCGCGACTGCCTGGTGGTGGATGACAGCCGCGTGGTGCGCAAGGCCGCGCGCCGCCTGCTGGAAGGCTTCGGCTTCGCCGTGCGCGAGGCCGAGGACGGCCGGAAGGCGCTCGAGGCCTGCCGCGACACGGTGCCGGACCTCGTGCTGCTGGACTGGAACATGCCGGTGATGGACGGGCTCGCGTTCCTGCGCGCGGCGCGGGCCGAGATCGGTGAGCGCAGGCCGGTGGTGATGCTCTGCACGACCGAGAACACGCAGGAGAGGATCCTGCAGGCGCTCGAAGCGGGCGCGCAGGAATACGTGATGAAGCCCTTCGACGCGGAGATCCTCGGCGGCAAGCTGGCGCAGCTCGGCCTGCTCAGGGAAGCCGCGTGACCGCCCTGCCGGCGGAGCGGCCGGACGCGGCGGCGGACGCGATCCGGGTGATGCTGTGCGACGACAGCGCGGTGGCGCGCGGCGCGCTGCGGCGGCTGCTCGCCGCCCCGCCCGGCATCGCGGTCGCGCATGAGGCGCGCAACGGGCAGCAGGCGGTGGAGATGCTCGCGGCCATGGCGCCGGCGCAGCGGCCGGAAGTCGTGCTGCTCGACCTCGAGATGCCGGTGATGGACGGGCTTACGGCGCTGCCGCTGATCCTTCGCGCGGCACCCGGCGTGCAGGTGATCGTCGCCAGCGCGCTGAGCCAGAAGGGCGCGGACGCCACGATGCGGGCGCTGCGCGCGGGCGCGGTGGACTATGTCCCGAAGCCCTCCGCAGCGGCGGGCGGCGTGTCCGACCCGCGCTTCGCCGAGGACCTGCGCGCCAAGGTCGCGGGCTGGGCGCGGATGCGCCGCCGGCCGCGTCCCGCGCCCCTCGCGTCGCGGCCCGTGACGTCCGCGCCCGCGGCGCGGCTGCCGGCGGCGCCGATGCTGCGCGCGGCACTCCGGCCGGGCAGGCCGCGCGCGCTCGCGATCGGGAGTTCCACGGGCGGGCCGCAGGCGCTGGCCTCGCTCATCGGCGCGCTGCGCCATCCGCCATCGGTGCCCGTCCTTGTCGTGCAGCACATGCCGGCGGGCTTCACCGCGCTGCTCGCCGACCACCTGGACCGGCTCAAGCGCCTGCCCTGCGCCGAGGCGAAGGAAGGCGAGGTGCTGCATCCCGGCCGGCTCTACCTCGCGCCGGGGGACCGGCACCTGCTGGTGCAGGCGGCCGACGACAAGCTCGTCGCCAGGCTGTCCGACGGGCCGGCGGAGAATTTCTGCCGCCCCGCGGTGGACCCGATGCTGCGCAGCCTGGTGGCGGCCTGCGGCGGGCGCGTCGTCGCCGCGATCCTGACCGGCATGGGCCAGGACGGGCTGGAAGGCGGCCGCGCGCTGGTCGCCGCCGGCGGGACGGTGATGGCGCAGGACGAGGCGAGCTCGGTGGTCTGGGGCATGCCGGGCGCGGTGGCCAGGGCCGGCGTCGCGAGCCTTCTCGCGCCGCCCGAGGAAATCGCGGCGCGACTGCTCGCCGCCTGCGAAGGAGCTTCGTGATGCAGCCGGGTTTCGCCGAGGTGGCGGCGCTGGTGCGCAGGCGCGCCGGCATCGTGCTGACCGACGACAAGGCCTATCTGCTGGAGACGCGACTCGGGCCCGTGCTGCAGCGCTTCGCGCTGGGCTCGATCGCGGCGCTGGGGCAGAAGCTGCGCGCCGCGCCGGAGGAGGCGCTGGAGCGCGCGGTGACGGAGGCGCTCTGCACGCATGAGAGCAGCTTCTTCCGCGACGGCCGCCCCTTCGACCACCTCAGGACGATCCTGCCGGGGCTGCTCGCCGGCCGGCCCGACCGCGTGCGGATCTGGTCGGCGGCCTGCTCCTCGGGGCAGGAGGCGTATTCCGTGGCGATGCTGGTCTCCGACACGCTGGGCGCCTCGGCCGGGCGGGTGGAGATCGTCGGCACCGACATCTCGCGCGAGGTGGTGAGCCGCGCGCGCGACGGCCTGTTCAGCCAGTTCGAGGTGCAGCGCGGGCTGCCGATCCGCGCGCTGATGGCGCATTTCGCGCAGGAAGGCGGCGGCTGGCGGGTGAAGCCGGCGCTGCGCGGCATGGTGCGCTTCCAGGAAGGCAACCTGCTGGCGGATTGCGCGGGGCTCGGCCGCTTCGACGTGATCTTCTGCCGCAACGTGCTGATCTATTTCGACACGCCGACCAAGACGCGCGTGCTGGAGATGATGGCGAGGCAGCTGGCGCCGGGCGGCGTGCTCTATCTCGGCGCGGCGGAGACGGTGATCGGGCTGACCGAGAAGCTGGTGCCGGTGCCGGGCGAGCGCGGGGTCTATGGCCTGGCGGCGAAGCGGATGGCGGCGTAGCCCGACCCCTTCAGTTCGCGGACGCGAAGCGCACGCGCCGCGCGCCCTCGGCGCCGCCGAATTCCAGCGTGCCGCCCGCGACAATCCATCGCGTGCCGCGGCCGAGGCTCTCCCGCGCGACGCCGAGCTGCGCGCGCCAGGCGCGGTCGGGATAGCGCGCCTCAAAGCCGGCGACGCGGCCGTCCTTCAACGTGAGCACGAGCTCCGTGCAGGCGCCGGCGCCGCGGCCCTGCGGCGCGTCGGTTTCGGCATCGGGGCAGAGGCCGCGGGGCAGGGGTCGGAAGCGGCAGGACACGGCGTCGCAGCGCGTACCGGGGATCTCGGCCTGCAGCGCCGCGGCCGGCATGCCGCGGGGGAAGGCCATGCCGTTCGGCAGGCCGCCGCCCGGCCAGTCCGACCGCGCGGTGCAGCGATGCACCTCCGCGCCGATCACGCCTCTGCGGCCGTGGCAGAGCCCGAAGCGGACGATCTCATCGGCCAGCGCGTCGCGGCGGGCGCAGGCTTCGCGCTGGGCGGGGCTGGCGGGCGCGCCGCAGGCGGCCTGGGCGGCCTGCAGCTCGGCCCTCATGCGTCCCTCCTCCTCGGGTTGCGCGAGCGCGGCGGCGGGGAGGAGAAGCAGGAGGAGCGGCAGCAGGCGCGGCATGGCGCGATGATCACGCCGGCGCGCGGGGCGCGGCAAGAGAGCGTGACGCCGGCCGGCGCTTCTGCCAGCCTGCCGGCATGAACGCGCCCTTCGATCCGCATGCCATCACCACGCCCGAGGCGCTGGAGGCGCTCTATGGCGAAGCCAGCGAGGTCGCGCGTGCCAAGGAGGGGCGGCTGATCGGCCCGGCGACGCGCGCCTTCATCGCCGCGAGCCCCTTCTTGCTGCTCGGCACGAACGGGCCGCAGGGCCTGCACGTCACGCCGCGCGGAGACGCGCCTGGCTTCGTGGAGGTCGCGGACGAGCGGACGCTGGTGCTGCCGGACCGGCGCGGCAACAACCGCCTCGACGCGCTGCGCGACATCCTGCACGACCCGTGCGTCGCGCTGCTGTTCCTGGTCCCCGGCGCGAGCGAGACGCTGCGGGTGCATGGCCGCGCGCGGATCACCACCGACCCTGCCTTGCGCGAACGCCACGCCGCCGACGGCAAGCCGCCGACGACGCTGCTGGTGGTCGCGGTGGACAGCCTCTTCATGCAATGCGGCAAGGCGCTGATCCGGTCCCGCCTGTGGGAGGGCCGGCCGAAGGCCGCCGTGCCGACGCTCGGAAAGCTGATCGCGGAGCACACGGCGGGGCGCACCGATGCCGCCGCGCTGGATGCGCGGATGCCAGAGGTCTACCGGAAGATGCTGTACTGACGGATCACGCTGCGTAGCGGGCGATCGCCGCCTCGTCCCATTCGAGGCCGATGCCAGGCGCGCTGCCCGGCACCGCGCAGCCCTCCGCCAGCGCCGGGCTGCCCGCCGCCAGCACCGGGCGGGCCAGGTCCAGCCATTCCAGGCGGTCGCGGCCCGGCGTCGCCGCCAGCAGATGCGCGCTGGTCTCGATGAAGAGATGGCTGCTCATCGGCACGCCGGCCGCCTTGCAGAGCGCGCCCGCCTCCATCCAGCCGGTGACGCCGCCGACCTTCATCACGTCGGGCATCAGCAGGTCCGACGCGCCGGCGGCGAGCGAGGCGGCGATGCCCTCCGGCCCCCAGTCGTTCTCGCCGCGCTGGACGGGCAGGGACGGCACGGCGCGGCGGATCGCGGCGTGGCCCGCCAGGTCGCCGGCGCGCACGGGCTCCTCGAGCCAGGCGATGCCCCATTCCGCATAGTGCCGCGCGCGACGGATCGCCTCCGGCACGGTGAAGGCCTGGTTCGGGTCCACGAGGATCTCGACCGCATCCCCGACCGCGGCGCGCACGGCGCGGCAGGTCTCGCGCTCGGCCTCCAGCGTGGGGTGGCCGAATTTCAGCTTCACCGCGCGGAAGCCGGCGGCGACCGCCCGGCCCGCTTCGTCCGCGAGCGCCGCCGCGTCCCAGGCGCGCAGGCTGCAATAGGCGGGGATGCGTTCCTCGCCGGTCGCGCCGAGCAGGCGCGCGAGCGGCAGGCCGGCGGCGCGCGCCACGGCGTCCCAAGCCGACATGTCGAACAGCGCCAGCGCCATGCCGACCAGCCCCTCCGTGCCGAGCAGGCGGAAGCGCTGCGCGAGCTCGCGCGTCAGGGCAGCGGGGGCGAGGCGGCGGCCGGCGACCAGCGGCGCGAGGTTCGCGGCCATCGCCGCGGTCGGGCCGAGGGCGGCCGGCGTATAGGCGAAGACATAGGCGCGGCCCGTGACGCCTTCGTCCGTATGGAGGTCGAGAAGCACCAGCGGCGCCGCGGCGAGCGTGCCGGCCGATGTTCGGACCGGCGGGTCGATCGGCGGGTTGACCGTGCGGACCGCGAGGCCGCGGATGGTCAGCGGCGGGGCGTCGTTCGGCATGGGCGTCTCCTCGCCCGCAGCCTCGGCCTTCGGCGGCGTCGCGTGCAAGCGGCTTGCGGCGGCGCGTGCGTCAGTGACGCAGCATCGGCAGGAGCGAGGCCACCAGCAGCGCGGCCATCGCCAGGTTGAAGGCGCGCAGCGCGCGGCGGGTGCGGAGCAGCCTGGCGGCGCCAATGCCGACCATCGTCCAGCCCGCGGTGATCGGCAGGGTCACCACCAGGAAGATCGCGCCGAGCAGCGCGACCTGGCCGACCAGCGCCAGCCCCGTCGTGGTGGTGTAGGCCGCGATGGCGCCGAGCGCGACGACCCAGGCCTTGGGGTTCACCCACTGGAACAGCGCGGCCTGGAGAAAGGTCAGCGGGCGCGATCCGCGACTGCCGTTCGCGCCGGCGGGTTCGGGATCGGCGGTGGCGATCTTCCACGCCAGCCAGATCATGTAGGCCGCCCCGGCCCAGCGCATGGCGTCGTGCAGCCAGGGGGCGGCGTGCAGCACCTCGCCCAGGCCGAGTGCGAGCGCCAGCAGCATCACGGGCAGGCCGACGGCGATGCCGGCCATATGGGGGACGGTCGGGCGGAAGCCCCATGTCGCGCCGGAGGCGGTGAGCATGGTGTTGTTCGGGCCGGGGCTGCCGGACATGGAGACGGCGAAGGCGGTCGCCGAGGCGAACCAGGCGAGGCCGTCATCCACGGCGGCGATCCCTCCGCTGATCGGACAGGGTTTCTTCCCTGTCCGGCGGGGGATCGCAAGGGTGGGCGGTTCGGGGCTGGGTTGCGCCGCGCGCGGTCAGGCGACCGCGGCGACGGCGCGGGCCAGGTCGGGCGGGGCGATGGTGATGCGGCCCTGGCCGCTGGGGTCGCGCAGCACGTAGCCGCGGCCCCAGACCGTGCCGATCAACTCCCCGGCGCCGGCCTGGGCGAGCTTCTTGCGGAGCTTGCAGATGAAGACGTCGATGATCTTCACCTCGGGCTCGTCCATGCCGCCATAGAGGTGGTTCAGGAAGGCCTCCTTCGTGAGCACCACGCCCTTGCGGAGCGTCAGCAGTTCGAGGACGGCGTATTCCTTGCCGGTGAGGTGGACGTTGCGGCCTTCGACCTGGACCTCGCGCGAGCCGAGGTTGAGGGTCAGCGGGCCGACGCTCAGCGTCGGCTGGCTGAAGCCCTTGGCGCGGCGGACGATGGCCTGGATGCGGGCCACCAGCTCCTGCTGGTCGAAGGGCTTGGTGATGTAGTCGTCGGCGCCCATGCCGAAGCCGCGGACCTTTGCCTGGGGACGGGTGAGGCCGGAGAGGATCAGGACGGGCGTCTCGATCCGGGCGGCGCGGAGGCGGCGGACGACCTCGTAGCCCTCCATGTCCGGGAGCATGAGGTCGAGGACGATGATGTCGTAATCGTAGAGCCGGGCGAGTTCCAAAGATTCTTCACCCGTATCAGCCGTGTCGACAATCATCGCGGCTTGCTTCAGCGCCAGGGAGACGCCCCGGGCGACAATCGTATCGTCTTCAACCAAAAGGACACGCATTGACGGTACCTCCACATCCCAGGCGTGCAAACTGAGCCGCCTGAACACGAAATGAAAGCCCTTTTTTTAAGAAAAAACGGAAACTGAAGGTTAAAAAGTCCAAAAAATGCGATTCGTATGAACAAACAAAACGTTTCGACTTTCCTGGCAAGGCAGTCCCTCGCCCAAGCCCTGCTCGCGCAGGTTGAAATCGCTGCCGCCGAGGCCAGGCTCCGCGCCGTCAGCGCCCTCGCCCTCGAGACCGAGGGGTTCCGGCCGCCGCCGGCGCTCGGCGATCGCCTGCTCGTCGGCGACACGCTCGCCGAGATCGTCGCCACCGGACCCGACGGCGCCAGAGCCCTGCCGCTCGGCCGCAGCCGCGCCCGCGCCGGGGAAGTCGCGCGCCTGCTCGGCCCGCCGCGGCTATCCCCCTCCGACGCCTGGCTCGGGCGCGTGCTCGATCCCCTCGGCGCGCCGCTCGACGGGCTTCCCGCCCCGGCGCCGGGGCCGCGGCCGCGCGCGCTGGAGGCGCCACCGCCCGCCCCGGGACGACGCGCCAGGCTCGGGCCGCGCGCCGCGCTCGGCGTGCGCGCCCTCGACCTCTTCGCGACGATGCGCGAGGGCCAGCGGCTTGGGCTCTTCGCGGCATCCGGCATCGGCAAGTCCACGCTGCTCTCCATGCTGGCCGCCGCGCCGGGCTTCGACGTCGCGGTGCTCGGCCTGGTCGGCGAGCGCGGGCGCGAGCTGCGCGAATTCGTGGAGGACGACCTCGGCCTCGCGGGGCTCGCGCGCAGCGTCGTGGTCTGCGCGACCTCCGACGCGGCCGCGCCGCTGCGGCGGGAGGCCGCGCTGGCGGCGATGACCGTCGCCGAGCATTTCCGCGACGAGGGGAAGCGCGTGTTGCTGCTGCTCGACAGCGTCACGCGCTTCGCGCTGGCCTGCCGCGAGATCGGGCTGGCGGCCGGCGAGCCGCCGGCCACGCGCGGGCATCCCCCGAGTGTCTTCGCCGAACTGCCGCGCCTGCTGGAACGCGCCGGGCCGGGGGAGGAAGGCGCGGGGGAGAAGACGGGCTCGATCACGCTGCTGGCCACCGTGCTGGTCGAGGGCGACGACCACGACGAGCCCATCGCCGACGCCGTGCGCGGCATCCTGGACGGGCATGTCGTGCTGGACCGCGCCATTGCCGAGCGCGGGCGCTATCCCGCGGTGGACGTGCTGCGCAGCCTGTCGCGCACCGTCCCCGGCTGCCTCGAGCCGGAGGAAGCGGCGCTGCTGCGGAGCGCGCGCGCGATCCTGGCGCTGGCGGCCGACATGGCGGACATGGTGCGGCTCGGCGCCTACCGCGCGGGGACCGATCCGGCGGTGGACGAGGCGCTGCGCCTCGCCCCGCGCATCGAGGCGCTGATCGCGCAGCGCCGCGACGAGACGCGGGAGGATGTCGCCGCCGCCTTTGCGCGCCTCGCGGAGGCGATGGAGGATCCGCGCGATGCCGCGTGATCCGCTGGCGGTGCTGGCGCGGCTGCGCCGGCTGGAGGTCGAGCAGGCGCGGCGGATTCTGGCGTCCCAGCAGGAAGCGCTGTCGGCGGCGGCGGCGCGCGCGGCGGCGGCGGATGCCGCGCTGGATGCGGAGCGGCACGGCGCGCCGGCGGATTACGCGGCCTTCCTGCCGAAGGGCCTGGCGGAACGCGAACGCGCGGCGCAGGCGCTGCGCCGGGCGCAGGGCTCGCTCGAGCTCGCGCGCATGGCGCTGGCGGATCGCCGCACGCGGCAGCGCGCGGTGGAGATGCTGGCGGAGGGCCGCGCCAATGCCGCGCGCCGGGACGCGGCGCGGCGCGAGCAGCTCGGCCTCGACGAGCACGTCGCCGCGCGGCGATGAAACCGGCGCGCCGCCAGACGCATTTCGTCCGGTTTCCCCCACGTATCACGGGCGTGATGATTGCCATTCCGTGTCGCACGCATGTGTGACTCCGACCACCGGCGCCGCGCTGTTATCCCGCTCACGGGCCGCAGCGACCGTCGCGGACCGCAGAGACAGCCGCCGCGAAGGCGGGCTTTCCGACAGCACAGGGGGTGCGCGCGTGGGGCCGCAGGGTGCCGACAACCTGACCGCGATGCTGCTCGACGCCGCCGCGCGGTGGCCGCGCCGCACCGCGCTCTTCGTGCAGGGAACGGCGATCGCCTATGACGAGCTGTTCGACCGCGCCGCGCGCCTGTCCGGCGCGATCGCGGCGACGGCGGGGCCGGCGCGGCGCTGCGCCATCCTCGGCGCGCGCAGCCTGACGGCGTTCACCGGCGTGCTCGGCGCGCTGCTCGCGCGATGCGCCTATGTCCCGCTCAACCCGCGCCATCCGCCCGACCGCATCGCCGGCGTGCTGCGCCAGGCCGGCGCCGCGGTGGTGGTGGTGGACGAGGCCGCGATGCCCGCCGCGCGCGCGCTGGCCGAGGCCTCACCGCGGCAGCCGCTGACGCTGGTGATGCCGGACGCGACCGCCGCGCCGGACTGGGCGGCGCGGCTGCCGCATCGCGTGCTGACGCGGGCCGACCTGTCCGCGCCCGGGGCGCCGCTCGCCGCCGCGCCCAGCGACGCGGCCTATCTGCTCTTCACCTCGGGCAGCACCGGCGAGCCCAAGGGGGTGGAGGTGCGGCACCGCAACCTCGTCGCCTATCTCCGCGCCGCCGCCGCGCGCTACGCGCCCGGGCCGGAGGACCGCTTCAGCCAGTTCTTCGAGCTCGGCTTCGACCTCTCGGCACACGACATGTTCCTGTGCTGGACCGCGGGCGCGGCGCTGCATTGCCCGCCGGCCGAGGTGCTGATGGCGCCGCGCGACTTCGCTCGCCGGCACGAGCTGAGCTTCTGGTTCTCCGTCCCCTCCACCGCGAGCTTCATGGAAAGGCTGCGCCTGCTGCGCCCGGGCGACTTCCCCGCGCTGCGCTGGGCGCTGTTCTGCGGCGAGGCGCTGCCGACGCGGCTCGCCCATCGCTTCGCCGAGGCCGCGCCGAACGCGACGGTGGAGAACCTGTATGGCCCGACCGAGGCGACGATCGCGATCACGGCCTGGCGCCTGCCGCGCGACCCCGCCGGGTTGCCCGGGGGACTGCCCGACATCGCCCCGATCGGAGAGCCGCTGCCGGGCGCGCGCGCGGTCGTGCTCGGCCCCGATGGACGGGAGGCCGCGCCGGGCGAGGCGGGCGAGCTCTGCCTCGGCGGCGCGCAGGTCACAGACGGCTATCTCGCGCGGCCCGCGCTGACGGCCGAACGCTTCGCGCCGCCCGCCGTCGCGGACGCCGCCGGAACGCGCTGGTACCGCACCGGCGACCGCGCGCGGCGCGATCCCGTCCACGGGCTGGTCTTCCTCGGCCGGATGGACCGGCAGGTGAAGATCGCGGGGCACCGGATCGAGCTGCAGGAGATCGAGGCCGCGCTGCGCCGCGCGACGGGCAGCGACCTCGCCGCCGCCATCGCCTGGCCGGTGGATGCGGACGGGCTCGCGCGCGGGGTCGTCGGCTTCATTCCCGACGGCTTCGCGACCGACGAGGAGGTGCTGGCGGCCTGCCGGCGCATCCTGCCGCCGACGGCGCTGCCGTCGCGGCTGCACCGCGTGGCCGCCTGGCCGGTGAACGACAACGGCAAGACCGACCTCGGCCGCCTGCGCGGCATGCTGGAGGGACATTGATGCTGGACGACCGCGCCTCGCGCCGCGGCCGGGTGCTGGATCTGCTGGTCGGGGCCTTGCGGCGCCATCCTGCCGCGGCCTCGGCGGCGGTTGCGGAAGGGACGCGGCTGCTGGAGACCGGCGTGATCGATTCCACGGGGCTGCTCGACGTCATCCTGGAGGTGGAGGCGGAAACCGGCCTGTCCTTCGATCCGCTGCGGCTCGACCTCGAGGGCGGGCTGACGCTCGGCATGCTTGCCGACGCCTTCCTGCCGGCCGATGCCGAGGCCGCGTCGGGATGACGCCGGCATGACGCTGAGCCTGCGGCCGCTGGATGCCTCGGCGTATCCCGCCTTCGAGGCGCTGCTGGCCGAGGCCTGGGCGCGGAACTGGGATGCGGGGCTGCAGCGGGACCTCGCGGCCTGGCGCTACCGCGCGCGGCAGGACGATGGCGGCACCTGGCTCGCCTTCGACGGGGATCGCTGCGTCGCGCTGCTCGACAGCTTCGTCAGGCCCTGGCTGCTGGACGGCAGGCCGGTGACGCTGCGCGAGACCTGCGACTGGTATTGCGCGCCGAGCCACCGGCCCGCGGGGCTCGGCATCGCGCTGATGCGCCGGATGATGCAGCAGAGCGAGCCGATGCTGTCCATCGGCGGCACGGCGGCGACGCTGTCGCTGCTGCCGCGGCTGCGCTGGGCGGCGCTGCCGCCGATGCGTGCCTTCGTGCTGCCGGTGAAGGCGCGCGGACTGGCGGGGGGGCTGCTGCGGCGGCGCTGGCCGGCGCAGGAAGGGCTGGCGCGCGCCATCCCGGGCTTCCTGCCGCTACGCCCGCCGCGCGCCGCCGCGCCGCCGGGCGACGCCGCGCGGATCGAGCCTTGGGATCCCGCGGAGGAGGCGCCCGTGCCGCAGGCACCGGGTCTGGTCCAGCTGCTGTCGCGCCCGGCGCATGAATGGCTCTGCCGCGTGCCGGCCACGCTGGCGCGGCCGGTGGCGCTGCTGTTCCGGCTGGGCGGCGTCGCGGTCGGCGCGTCCTTCTCGCTGCTCGCGCCCGCCGTGGCGGGGCAGGAGGCGACAATCGTCCGCCTGCAGATCGCCGAGGCGTCGCAGGCCATCGTGGACTGGGTGGTGGCGGAGACCGCGCTGGCGCTGGCCTCCCTGGGCGCGGGGCTGATCCGCTGCCTCGCCGGCGCGCCGGCCACGGTCGCAGCGCTGGAACGCGCGGGCTTCCTGGCCGCGACGCCGCGCCCGGTCTTCTGGTGGTCGCGCGACCTCGCGCCGCCTTCCGCGCTGGATGCGGGGTTCCTGCGCGCCGACGACGCCGTGCCGCTCGATGCGCTGCGCGGCCGGCGCCTGGCCGCGATTGCCTGAGGAGAAGCACGCGATGTTCGGCGACGCGATCGAGGTCTTCACGACCTGCCCGCAGTCCAAGGACCACGCGCCGCGGGACTATCCCGGCCGCGTGCTGGAGGTCGCGTCCTGGTCCGACGCGGCTGGCTGCGCGGGGATGCTGGTCTATACCGACAACGCGATCGTGGACCCCTGGACCGTCGCGCAGGAGGTGATCCGCGGCACGAGGCGGCTCGCGCCGCTGGTCGCGGTGCAGCCGGTCTACATGCATCCTTACGCCGCGGCGAAGAAGGTCGCCTCGCTCGCTTTCCTGACGGGGCGGCGTGTCTGCCTGAACATGCTGGCGGGCGGCTTCCGCAACGACCTTCTCGCGCTCGGCGACACCACGCCGCATGACGAGCGCTACGCCCGCACGGTGGAGTATTCGCGGGTGATGCAGGGGCTTCTGGCCGGCGAGGCGGTGAGCCTCGAGGGCCGGTACTATGCCGTGAAGGGGCTGCGGCTGGCGCCCGCCCTGCCGCCGGAGCTCGCGCCGGGCTGGCTGATCAGCGGATCGTCGGAGGCCGGGCGCGCCGCGGCGCTCGCGATCGGCGCGGTCGCGGTGGAATACCCGGAGCCGCCAGCCAAGGCCGCCGCCGCGCCGGTGCCGCCGGGGCTGCGGCGTGGCGTGCGCGTCGGCATCGTCGCGCGGCCCGACCGGGAGGCAGCCTGGCGCGTCGCCTGGTCGCGCTTTCCCGCGGACCGCCGCGGGCAGATCGCCGCGCAGCTCGCGATGAAGACGAGCGATTCCGTCTGGCACCGCCAGCTCTCCGGCCTGGCGCAACAGGCCGGCGCGGAGGAGGTCTACTGGCTCTGGCCCTTCGAGAACTACAAGACCTTCTGCCCCTACCTCGTCGGCGACGACGCCAGCGTGGCGGCCGAGATCGCGCGCTACGTCGCGATGGGGGCGAGGAGCTTCATCCTCGACATCCCGCGGGAGGAACGCGACCTCGAAGATGCCGCGCGCGTCTTCGCGCTGGCCGGACGGATGGCCGCGCGCGTCCCGGCCTGAGCGTGGCGTCCTTCCTCGTAGTCGGCGAGGGCTTCGCGGCGGCGCAGCTGTCGCGCGCCATCGCGGCGATGCCCGGCGCGCGGCTCGCGGGCCATGCAAGCACGCAGCCCAGCGAGGGCGGGATTGAGGCGGCGTCGCTGGCGCGCGCGGACGGAATCGCGGCGGTGCGCGCGCTGGCGCCGGACTGGCTGGTCTCGATGAACTCCACGCTGGTGCTGCCGGCGGCGCTGCTCGACCTGTTCGACGGGCGTGCGCTGAATGCGCATCCCGGCCCGCTGCCGGAGTATGGCGGGCTGCACGCGCATCAATGGGCGATCCGCCACGGCGCGCGCGACTTCGGCGCGACGCTGCATGTGATGGAGACGCGCGTGGATGCCGGCCCGATCGTCGCGGCGTCGCGCTTCCCGATCCGCGACGACGACACCGGCCTCACGCTGTTCCGCCGCGCGCTGGGCGAGGCCGCGCGGCTGGCGGCGGAGGCGGCGGCGCGCATCGCGGAGGGCGGGACGCTGCCGCGCATGCCGCAGGACCTGTCGCGCCGGCGCATCTTCCGCCATCGCGATGCGCTGGACGGGCGTATCGACTGGACCTTGCCCGCGCGCGCGGTCGCCGATTTCGTGCGCGCGGGCAACTACGAGCCCTTCCGCTCGCCGAGCTATGTCGCGGCGATGCAGGCGCCAGGCGGTGAGGTGGAGGTGCTGCGGACGGCGCCGGCGGGCAGGACGGACGCGGCGCCGGGCGCCGTGGCGGCGCTGGACGAGGCAGGGCCGGCCATGGCCTGCGGCGACGGCCAGGCGCTGCGCGTCACGCGGGCGCGGCACGCGGGAAGGCTGCTCGACGAGGCGGGCTGGCGACGGCTGCTGGGCCGGCCGGGCGGCGGCCGACGCCCTCCCGGCCCTGGCTCCGACGCGTGCCCGATCCTCTCGGCGCGGCATGGCGGTGTCGCGGAGAGCGGCGCCTGCCGCACCGCGCCGACGGAGCAAGCGCCGAAGGGCGGGTGACCGCTGACGGTGTCGGCGGATTCGAGGTGAGATGTCGGCGTTGCCAAAAGTAAATAACGTCGACAAAACGATCGGCGACACCCGCTGATTTCCGGAAGATGACGTGGAGTAAAGACGTGTCGCGTGCTTTTGCGTGCGGCGGCGACATAGCACGCGTGTGTGACTCGGGCAGCGCCGTGCAGGTCTGTTATTCGGCACGAGCGAGAATCGTTCGGATCACTACGTCGAAGGACCGCAGGATGTCCGCGGTCTTGCGGATATCTGTGCCGTGTCATTGCTGGCCCGGCCAGCATCGGGGGTGCGTCTTGGGGCCGTCGGATTATTCCT
Organism: Falsiroseomonas sp. HW251; assembly: GCF_050563545.1. NCBI lineage: Bacteria > Pseudomonadati > Pseudomonadota > Alphaproteobacteria > Acetobacterales > Roseomonadaceae > Falsiroseomonas > Falsiroseomonas sp. HW251. The sequence goes on along the minus strand of NZ_JBNXUM010000004.1, from coordinate 281,648 downwards.
GCCTGATCGCGACACCGCGTCATGCCGCCGTGCGATGGGCGCGGCGGGCCGCGCGCCAGGTCGAGCGCGCCGTCATCATCCCTGCGGAAATCCTGGAGTGACGCGCATGCTCGACGAGGGCCTGTCAGGCCGGAGAGAGCGGATCCTCGACATGCTGACCCTGGCGGTGCGGCAGCATCCCGGCGCCGCCGGCGTGCCGCTGACGCCGGAGACGCGCCTGCTGGAAGCCGGCGTCGTCGATTCCGCCGCGCTGCTCGACGTGATCCTGGACGTCGAGGCGGCCTGCGGGCTGAGCTTCGATCCGCTGCTGCTCGACCTGGAAGGCGGGCTCACGCTCGGCATGGTCGCGGACGCCTTCCTGTTGGACGCAGATGCGGAGGCCGGCTGAGGTGACCCCGCGATGCCGCTGAGCCTGAGGCCGCTCGAGCCCGCCACGCGCCCCGCATTCGAGGCGCTGCTGCGGGAATCCTGGGAGCCGAGCTGGGACGACGCCATCCAGCGCGAGATCGTGGCCTGGCGCTATCGCGAGCGGCCTTCGGATGGGCGCACCTGGCTTGCCTTCGACGGTGAGCGCTGCGTGGCGATGATCGACAGCTTCGTCAGGCCCTGGCTGCTGGACGGCAGGCCAGTGATGCTGCGCGAGCATTGCGACTGGTACTGCGCGCCGAGCCATCGCCCGGCCGGCATCGGCGTCGTGCTGATGCGCAAGCTGATGCAGCAGAAGGAGCCGATCGTGTCGGTGGGCGGAACGCCGCCGACGCTTGCGTTGCTGCCGAAGCTGCGCTGGGCGGCGATGCCGTCGCTCGATGTCCGCTACCTCCCGATCAAGGCGCGCGGCCTGGCGGCGGGGCTGCTGCGCCGTCGCTGGCCGGAGCAGGAGGCGCTGGCGCGCGCCATCCCCGGCTTCGTGCCGCTGCGTCGCCCGCGCCCCGCGCCGCCACCCGGACCCGATGCGCGCATCGAGCCATGGGATCCCGCGGAGGAGGCGCCGACGCCGCGCGCGGCGGGGCTGGTGGAGCTGCTGCCGCGGGCCGAGCATGACTGGATGCGGCGCATCCCGCCGACGCTCGGGCGCCCGCTCAGCCTGGCCTTCCGGGTCGCCGGCGCGCTGGTCGGCGTGTCCTTCTCGCTGCTCGCGCCGGCAGCGGCGGGGCTCGAGGGCTTCATCGTCCACCTCCAGCTCGCCGATGGCACGCAGGCCACCGCGGACTGGGTGGTGGCCGAGACGGCGCGCGCGCTGGCGCGTGACGGGGCGGGGCTGATCCGCTGCCTGGCGGGCGATCCGGCCAAGACCGCGGCGCTGGAGCGCGCCGGCTTCCTCGGCGCGCCGCCGCGGCCGGCCTTCTGGTGGTCGCGCGACGTGCCGGCGCCGGCCTCGATCGACGGCGGGTTCCTGCGCGCGGACGACTTCGTGCCGCTCGCGCTGCTGCGGGGCCGACGGCTTTCGGCGCGCGCCATGCCGGAGCGCGCGATCGCATGACCACGGGAAGGGACAGGACGATGGGCAAGGCCGCAACGCTGGAGGTCTTCACGACCTGCCCGCATTCCCGGGATTTCGAGGCGCGCGACTACCTGCGCCGCACGCTGGAGATCGCGTCCTGGAGCGACGAGGCGGGCTGCGCGGGGATCCTGGTCTATGCCGAGAACAGCATCGTGGATCCCTGGCTCGTCGCGCAGGCCGTGCTGTGCAACACGCGGCAGCTCGCCCCGCTGGTCGCGGTGCAGCCGATCTACATGAACCCCTATTCCGCGGCGAAGATGGTGGCGTCGCTGGCCTTCCTGCATGGCCGGCGGATCTGGCTCAACATGCTGGCCGGCGGGTTCAAGAACGACCTGCTCGCGCTCGGCGACACCACGCCGCATGACGAGCGCTACGCGCGTACGGTGGAATACGCGAAGGTCATGCAGGGGCTGCTCGGCGAGACCGCCGCCTTCAGCTTCGCGGGCAGCTACTACGGCGTGCGCGGCCTGCGCATGACGCCGCCCGTGCCGGAGGAATTGCTGCCGGGCTGGCTGATCTCCGGCTCGTCCGAGGCCGGGCGCGCCGCCGCGCTGGCGATCGGGGCGACGGCGGTGGAGTATCCGCAGCCACCCTCCGTCGCCGCGGCCGCGCCGGTGCCGCACGGCCTGCGGCGCGGCGTTCGCGTCGGCATCATCGCGCGCCCTGACCGGGAGGAGGCCTGGCGGATCGCCTGGTCGCGCTTCCCCGAGGACCGGCGGGGCAAGGTCGCCGCCGCGCTTGCGATGAAGACAAGCGATTCCGTCTGGCACCACCAGCTCTCGAACCTGGCGCGGCAATCGGCGGCGACGGGCGACGTGTACTGGCTATGGCCCTTCGAGAACTACGCGACCTTCTGCCCCTATCTCGTCGGCGACGACGACAGCGTGGCGGAGGAGCTGGCGCGCTACATCGCGATGGGCGCGCGCACCTTCATTCTCGATATCCCGCGCGAGGCCGCCGACATCGAGGATGCGGCGCGGGTGCTTGCGCTGGCGGAGCGGAAGGCCGCGTCGCTGGCCGCGGAGCCGCCGGAGGTCCGGGCGCGGCTGGCCGTCTGAGCGCGACAGGTTTGGCGCGCCGCGGCGAACGGCGCTAGGCTCGCATCGGAGGGACAATCCGATGCGCCCGCGCCTCGTCGCCTGCCTCATGCTGATCGCCGCGCCAGCCGCGGCGCAATTGCTGCCGACCGCGCGCGACGAGCGCGAGCCCGATGCCGCTGTGGTGCGCGAACGCGAGGCCGCGGCGGGGGTGCGGCCCGATGCGCAGCAGAATGCGGCGCAGGGGGCGGCGGTGAACCAGCTCTTCCAGGGGCTGACCGGCACCAGCCCGAACGCGCCGGCGGCGCCGGTCGCGCCATCCGGCCCTCCGATGTCGCAGGAAGGCCCCGCGGTGAACCAGCTCCTGCGGGAGCTGACGGCGCCGAACGCGGCGCCGTCGCGCTGAGGGTTCCTCCGCGGCCGGCTTGAGCGCGGACGGGGGCGCGCTTCCGGACGCGTCGGGCTGGCGCATGCTGTCGGGCTGACGGCTCGACCGCGCCACAATGTTTCGAAACGGACGCCAGGGCGCGTGGGGCGCACCACAATCGTTACGCGCCACGCCACGCCGCGAAGTCCGCCCGCAATGCGACGCGGGCATGGTCCCTCCACCGCGCCGATCCCGGCGCAGGATCCGAAGGAGAGACCGACATGACCAAGCTCTACAACCTGCTCGACGGCCAGAACGACGTGTTCAGCGTGTCCGCAGAGACCGATGCCACGGCGATCAACGGCCTCGGCGGCGACGACAACATCGGCGGCGGCCTCGGCAACGATACGATCAACGGCGGCCTTGGCAACGACACGCTTTACGGCGGGTCGAACGGCGCCGACCTCGTGATCGGCGGCGCGGGCAATGACCGGCTGACCGCGACCTCCTCGATGAACGGGGGGCAGAGCACGCTGCAGGGCGGCACGGGCGACGACACCTACGTCGTCGGCGCCGGGCAGACCTTCGTGATCCAGGAGAACGCGAACGAGGGTACCGACACCGTCCGCCTCGGCATCCGCACTCTCGAGCAGTCCTACGCGCTCGCGGAGAACGTCGAGAACCTGATCATCGACAACGTGGTGCTCAGCGATCCGGGCGGCCCCTATGACGGGTACAAGCTGCCCTCCTGGGTGAGCGGCAACTCGCTGAACAACGTCATGCACGCCGATGCCGGGTCGCAGATCGGGATGTCCGGCGAGGGCGGCAACGACACGATGTACGGTGGCAACGGGGCCGACGGCCTGTACGGCGACGGCGGGCACGACAAACTCCTCGGCGGCACCGGCAACGACTACCTGCGCGGCGACAACGAAGCGGACACGACGACCTTCGGCAACGACACGATCGACGGTGGCGAAGGAGCCGACACGATGATGGGTGCCAGAGGCAACGACACCTATTACGTGGACAATGCCGGCGACAAGGTGGTCGAGAGCGCCGGCCAGGGCGTGGACTCGGTGATCACCACGCTCACCACCTACACCCTGGCGGCCAACGTCGAGAACCTGACCTTCCAGGGCCTCGTCGCCGTCAACGGCACGGGCAACGCGCTCGCCAACCAGATCGTCGGCAGCATGGCCGGTGACGTGCTGCTCGGCATGGACGGCCACGACCGGATGTTCGGCGGATCGGGCTTCGATGCGATGTATGGCGGCAACGGGAACGACCTGGTGCAAGGCGACGGCGGGAACGACCTGCTCTACGGCGATGCCGGGGCCGACACGCTGTCGGGCGGGGTCGGCAACGACCGCGCCTATGGCGGCGTGGGCAACGACAGCGTGGATGGCGGCGCGGGCGACGACAAGGTCTATGGCGGCGCGGGCAACGACATCCTAAAGGGCGGCGACGGCAAGGACCTGCTGGCCGGCGGTGGCGGCCTGGATCACATGTATGGCGGCGCGGGGGCCGACACCTTCCGCTTCGAGGCGGTGACCGACAGCCCCTATGGCGGCGCGCTCGACGGCGTCTGGGACTTCGAGAAGGGCGTGGACAAGATCGACGTCTCGGCCATCGACGCCAACCAGATGGCGGGGATGACCGGCAACCAGGCCTTCAGCTTCAACGCTGCGATGCCGATGTTCATCGACGCGGGCACGCTGTGGCTGCAGGAGCAGAACGGCAGCACCACGGTCTATGCCGACGTGAACGGCGATGGCGGGGCGGATTTCGGGATCTTCGTCTTCGGCGTCACCGGCCTGACGGCATCCGACTTCATCCTCTGACGAGCTGCCGGGGGAGGAGGGGGCCGGTCCCGGAGGCCGGCCCCTTCGCGCGTCAGGCCGCCGCCGGCTTGAGAACGCCTCGGCGGATCTGGTCGAGCTCGATGGATTCGAAGAGGGCGCGGAAATTGCCCTCGCCGAAGCCCTGGTCGCCCTTGCGCTGGATCAGCTCGAAGAAGATCGGGCCGATCAGCGTGCCGGTGAAGATCTGCAGCAGCCGCCCGCCTTCCGGCGTCGGCGCGCCGTCGGTCAGGATGCGGTTGGCGGCGAGGCGCGCGAGCTCATCCTTGCCGAGGTCCGGCATGCGCGTCGGCAGCAGCTCGTAATAGGTGTCGGGCGTGTCCATGAAGGCGACGCCCTGCGCGCGCATGCCCTCGACCGACGCGAAGATGTCGGTGGTGCCGAGCGCGACATGCTGGATGCCCTCGCCGTTATAGGCGCGGAGGTATTCCTCGATCTGGCTCTTGTCATCGGAGCTTTCGTTGATCGGGATGCGGATCTGGCCGCAGGGGCTGGTCAGCGCGCGGGACTTGAGGCCCGTCAGCTTCCCCTCGATGTCGAAGTAGCGGATCTCGCGGAAATTGAAGAGCCGCTCGTAGAACTGCCACCATACATCCATGCGGCCGCGATGGACGTTGTGGGTGAGGTGGTCGATGACCGTCAGGCCGTTGCCGGCGGGCCGCGGATCGCGTTCGCCGGTCCAGCGGAAGTCCACGTCGTAGATGCTGCCCTTCTCGCCGTAGCGGTCCACGAAATAGAGCAGGGACCCGCCGATGCCCTCGATGGCGGGGATGTTGAGCTCCATCGGGCCAACCTTGCCGGTGACGGGCTTCGCGCCGAGCGCGATGGCGCGGGCATAGGCCTGCGCGGCGTCGGCGACGCGGAAGGCCATGGCGCAGGCGGAGGCGCCGTGCACGCGCTGGAAGGATTGCGCGAAGCTCTCGGGCTCGGCGTTGACGACGAAGTTGATGTCGCCCTGGCGCCAGAGCGTGACGCGCTTCGAGCGGTGGCGCGCGACGGGCGCGAAGCCAAGGGAGGCGAAGGTCGACTCGAGATGCGCGGTGTCGGGGCCCGTGAACTCCACGAATTCGAAGCCGTCGGTGCCCATCGGGTTGAGGTCGGAGACGGCGCCGGCGACGGCGGTGCGGTCGGGGGGGATGTCCATGGACGCGGTTCCTTCGGGGGTGGGAGAGAAGTAGCGCAGGAGCGAAAGCGAAAAGCGGCGGAATGGGCGGCGTTGCTGGCGATCTCCGCAGGAATCCGCCAGGATGGGTCATGTCCAGGGTGAAATCCGCCACCGAGCTCGATGCCGCCGACCGACGCATCCTGCGCGTCCTGCAGCGCGACGGCCGCATCGCGGTGACCCAGCTGGCCGAGGAGGTGGGCCTTTCCGCCACGCCCTGCCTGCGCCGGATCAGGCGACTGGAGGAGGAGGGCGTGATCGCACGCTATGCCGCGCAGGTGGATCCGCGCCGCGTCGGCCTGCCGATCCAGGCCTTCGTGCAGGTCGCGCTGTCCAGCCACGCCGAGGAAGTGGCCGAGGCCTTCCACAAGGCGATCGCCTCGCGCGAGGAGGTGCTCGCGGCCTGGGCGATGAGCGGCGACATGGACTACATGCTGCATGTCGTCGCCGCCGATTTCGACGCCTATGCCGAATTCGCGCTGAAGGCGCTGCTGCGCATGCCCGGCGTCAAGGAGACGCGGAGCAGCTTCGTGCTGACCGCGCTGAAGCCGCCGGGCGCCGTGCCGGTCTGACGGCGCCGCGGCGGGTCGCCGAATCCACTTGCGCGCGGTGCCATGCCTGCCGCCTGATGGCCGGCACTCTCCGCCACGGGACAAGGCCATGCTCGGGCTTTCATTCGCCGCCTTCACCGCGCTGCATGTCGCCATCAGCCTCGCCGGGATCGGCGCGGGGCTGGTGGCGCTCGGTGCGATGCTCGCGGATCGCTGGCTCGGCGGTTGGACGGCGCTGTTCCTGGCCTGCACCTTCCTGACCTCGGCGAGCGGCTACCTCTTCCCGGCAAGCGCGGTGACGCCGGCCCATGTCGTCGGCGCCGTCTCGATCGTGGCGCTCGCCGTCGCTGCCTTCGCGCTCTATGCGCGGCAACTCGAGGGGCGCTGGCGTACGGCCTATATCCTCGCGGCGGTCGCGGCGCTCTACCTCAACAGCTTCGTCGGGCTGGTGCAGACCTTCCAGAAGCAGCCGGCGCTGGTCGAGCTCGCGCCGACGCAGACCGAGGCGTCCTTCCTCCTGGCGCAAGTGGTGGTGCTTTCGGTCTTCCTCTGGATCGGCCTTCTGCTGCTGCGGCGTTTCCCGCGCTCGGCGCTGTCGCGGCCATGATGCCGGCGACCATGCCCAGCGCCGACGCGGCAAGCCCGTCACCCCTGCGCGTCGGCATCCTCGGCGCCGCGAACATCGCGCGCGCCTTCGCCCGCGGCGTCGCGGGATCGGCGCTGGCCTCGGTCGAGGCTGTGGCGAGCCGCGGCGCGGCGAAGGCGGAGGCCTTCGCGGCCGAACTCGGCATTCCGCGCGCGCTGCCGTCCTACGAGGCGCTGCTGGCGGATCCCGCGATCGAGGCGGTCTACATCCCGCTGCCCAACGACCTCCACGCCGAATGGGCGATCAGGGCCTGCGCGGCGGGGAAGCACGTGCTCTGCGAGAAGCCGATCGCGATCGGGGAGGCCGATGCGCGCGCCATGTTCGACGCGGCGCGCCGGCACGGCGTGGTGCTGCGCGAGGCCTATCCCTACATGGCGCAGCCGCAGACCGTCGAGCTGCGGCGCCTGCTGGCCGAGGGCGCGGTCGGGCGCGTGCAGATGATCACGGCGGCGTTCGGCTTCCGGCTGGTGACGACGGACGGCGCGCCGGTCGGCGATCCCGCGAATATCCGCCTGCTGCCCGACCGCGGCGGCGGCGCGCTGCTCGATGCCGGCACCTATGCCGTCAGCCTCGCGCGCATCGCCGCGGGAGAGCGCCCGGCGCGGGTGCAGGCGACGCGGCGCCTGGCAACGACGGGGGTGGATGCCGCGGTGGCGGCGACGCTGGAATTCCCCTCCGGTGCGATCGCGCAGGTGAATTGCAGCATGGCGGTCGCGGCGCATCGGCACGCACTGGTCGTCGGCGACGCCGGCGTGATCGAGACCGGCTATTCCAACCATGCCCTGCCGGGTGCTTCGACGCTGCCGCTGCGCGTGCGTCGCGGCATCCAGGGCACGCTGCCGATGGAGACGATCGACCTGCCCGCCGGCGACGGCTTCCGCCTCGAGGCCGAGAGCTTCGCCTCGCTGGTCCGCGGCGGCGGCGAATGGCATGGCGCGAGCGAGGCGGAATCGCTCGACATCGCGGCGACGCTGGCGGCGATTGCGCGCAGCGCGCCGGACGGCGAATGGGCGCAGGTCTAGACACCTATCGGGCTGACTGTCGTCAGCCCGATACGGGTCCAGCTTTCCTTGGCCCGGCGATTCACGGCTTGGCGTGCCCACCTTCGGTGAGCACATTCCGGCCGATCGCGGGCTAGCCGATCAGCGTATCGCCGGCTGCGGCCGTGGCCGACAGGCCGGCGACGCCGGGCATCCAGACGAGCTCCGCGGGCGCGTCGAGGAAGCGCACGGAGGTGCCGGCAGCGGTCTCGTCCAGCGTCACGCGGTCGGGGGCGATGCCCTGTAGCACCAGCTGGTCCTGGCCGGGCGTGAATCGCTCGATCGTGTCGACGTCGTCGCCGGGTGCGTGCAGGAAGCGGTCCTGCCCCGCGCCGGCGCGCAGCACGTCGCCGCCGAGCACGCCGTAGCCGTCGCCCTTCTGGACTAGCCGGATGCCGTCGAGCAGCATGTCGTTGGAATCGGTGGACGTCTTGTCCGGCTGGAAGCCGATGATGCGGATCTCGTCGAAGGACTTGATGCCGAGGGCGGCGGCATCCAGCGTGACATGGCCGGTGCCGGCATTGATCGGCGCGCCGATGTCGGCGAGCCGCGCCGCCGCGCCGGTCGGGTCCTCCGAGGTGAAGTCGCGCCGCAGAAGCCGGTGGCCGTGGTCGTAAATGGCGATGCGCACGACCTCGCCGAGGCCCGGGCCGCGCTCGTCGCTGAAGAAGGCGGAGAGGTCGAGGCGCGCGGCGATCGCCTCCGCCCCGAAGCGAACGGCCAGTACGTCGTGGCCGTGCACCAAGCCGGTCTCGGGCGTCCAGAGCTGGTACTCGCCGATCTCGAGATTGCGGATGTCGCGGCTGTAGGTGACGAAGCCCGGCCCCTGCGCGACGCCGAGGCCGTTGAACCAGGAGATCGCGTAGGGGGTGAACGTGCTGCCGAGCAGCGGCTCGGGGTAGGGATCGCGCGGCGCGCCCGCGGCATTGCCGGAGAAGAACTGGGCGCCCGCGATGTCGTCGGGGCTGTCCACAACCGAGGATCGCGCGGCGGCGGTGCCGGCGCCGATCGTGGCCTTCAGCCGGAAGCCGGTGAGACCCGCGGCGGCCGCATCGTCCAACCAATCCGCGAGCAGGGCGTCGGTGGTTGTGGGCGTCAGGCCGAGGTTGAAGACCGGCCCGTCGCCGTAGCCCAGCGAGACGACCCGCGCATCCGCGTAGAAGCGTCCCGCATCGGGCCCGCCCGCGACCTCGGTCGCGGCCAGGCTCGCGCCGGCGTCGAAGACGTCGTCGCCCGCGCCGAGCGCGGCCGTGACCAGCGTGCCGGCGCCGTCCGTCTGCAACCCCATTGCCGTGTTGGTTCCAGGCGAAAGGAGAACGCGGTCCGGCAATGGTGAGCCCAGCACGGCGAAGCTCGTCTGCCCGGTGCCGTCGGATGCCTGGGCGAGATGCAGGTCCACGCCGCGCAGGCTGCCGCGCGCATCCACCTCCCCGGACTGGGTGTTGTCGAGGTAGAGCCGCAGCGGCGCGACGACCTCGCGTGCACCGGCGGGGCTGTCGGTCCTGATCCGCACATCCGGGAAGTTGCCGAGCAGCAGCGCGTAATCCCCGGCATCGCCGTCGAAGCTCAGTTCCACCGAGGCGATGGCGCCACGGTCGGCGTCGCGCAGGTGCAGGTCGTAGAGATGCGAACTGTCCTCGAAGCCGCCGGTGCGCGGGTAGACCGGGATGCGGTCGAGCAGCGCGGAAGGGAAGCCCTCCAGCGGGAAGCCCAGCGCCACCGGCGGGTTGTCCGGCCCGGGCGGGCCGCCAAGCAGCACGTAGCCCATGTTCTGCCAGAAGACGGCAAGCGGCACCGGCGGGCTTATGGGGGGCACGAAGGGGCCGAGCCACAGGTGTTGCAGGCTGTTTGCCGTGGTGAAGACCTCTTCCTCCATGCGGAAGGGTTCTCCGGGCGGCGGCTCGTAGGATGCCTTCGGCACCTCGGTCGGAATGCCATCCACCACGCCCGGCAGCGTGCCGTCCGTGCTGCCGCCCCAAGCGTCGCGGAAGATGCGGATCTGTGCTGCCATGTCGCGCCTCCGTCCGTGTCGGATGGAGCGCGGCGCCTTGGCCAGCGGTGCCGCGCCTCTCCCGCCGGCGATTCATCCGATCAGCGTGTCGCCCGCACCAGCCGTCGCCGACAGACCGGTCACGCCGGGCAGCCAGACCAGCTCCGCAGGGGCGTCGAGGAAGCGCACGGCGGTGCCGGCGGCGCTTTCCTCCAGTGTCACGCGATCCGGCGCGATGCCCTGCAGCACAAGCTGGTCCTGGCCTGGCGTGAAGCGCTCGATCGTGTCGACGCCGTCGCCCGGCGCGTGGATGAAGCGGTCGGGCCCGGCGCCGGCGCGCAGCACGTCGCCGCCGAGCACGCCGTAGCCCTCGCCCTTCAGCACCAGGCGGATGCCGTCGAGCAGCATGTCGTTGGAATCCGTGGATGCCTTGTCCGGCTGGAAGCCGATGATGCGGATCTCGTCGAAGGACGCGATGCCGAGCGCGGCGGCGTCGAGCGTGACATGCCCGGTGCCGGGGTTGATCGGCGCGGCGAAGAAGGGGAATTGCGCCGCCGCGCCGGTATCCTCATCCGCCGTGAAGTCGCGGCGCAGCAGGCGGTGCCCGTGGTCGTAGACCGCGATACGCACGACCTCGCCGAGGCCCGGGCCGCGCTCGTCGCTGAAGAAGGCGGAGAGGTCGATGCGCGCGGCGATCACCTCCGCGCCGAAGCGGACCGCCAGTACGTCGTGGCCGTGCACCAGGCCGGTCTCCGGCGTCCAGAGCTGGTACTCGCCGATCTCGCGGTTGCGGATGTCGCGGCTGTAGGTGATCGACGGCCCCGGCGTCTGCACGACGCCAAGCCCGTTGTACCACTGGGTCGCGTAGAAGAGGTTGATGCCGAGCAGCGGCTCGGGGAAGGGATCGCGCGGCGCACCGGCGGCGTCGCCAGAGAAGAACTGCGCGGTCGCGATGTCGTCCGGGCTGTCCACCACCGAGGATTGCGCGGCCCTGGTGCCGGCGCCGACCGTCGCCTTCAGCCGGAAGCCGTCCAGGCCGGCGGCGGCGGCATCGTCCAGCCAATCCGCCAGCAGGGCGGCCGTGCTGGCGACGGGCGTGGTGGGATCGTAGAGCCGCGCGAAGACCGGCCCGTCGCCGTAGCCGAGCGAGACGACCCGCGTGCCGGCGTAGAAGCGCCCGGCATCGGGGCCGCCCGCCACCTCGGTCGCGGCCAGGCTCGTCCCGGCGTCGAAGACGTCGTCGCCGGCGCCGAGATCGGCGGTGACCAGCGTGCCGGCGCCGTCGGTCGAGAGCGGCAGCGCGGCGTTCGTCCCGGGCGACAGCACCACGCGGTCCGCCTGCGCCGAGCCGAGCACGGCGAAGCTCGTCTGGCCCGCGCCATCGCTGGCCTGGGCCAGGTGGACATCCACGCCGCGGAAGCTGTCGCGCGCGTCCACCTCGCCGGACTCCACGTTGTCGAGATAGAGCCGGAGCGGCGCGACGATGCCCTGCGCCGCGGGACCGGCGTCGAGCCTGATCCGCAGGTCGGGGATGTTGCCGAGCAGCAGCGCGTATTCCTCAATCCCCAGATCGAGCCGCAGCTCGAGCGAGGCGAGGGCGCCCCAGTCGGCGTCGGGCAGATGCAGGTCGTAGAGATGCGACGCGTCCTCCATGCCGCCGGTGCCCGGGAAGATCGGGATGCGGGCGAGCAGGTCCGACCGGCCGCCGAGCAGCGGCAGTTCGATCGACAGCAGAGGGTTGTCGGGGCCGGGCGGCCCGGCGAGCACGACGAAGCCGCCGGTGCCCAGTGCCGCGATGCCGAGCGGCACGGGCGGTTGGGCCTGGCGCGGGATCAGGCTTTCGATCCAGAGCCGGTCGAGATTCGCGGCTGTGGTGAAGACATCTTCCGCCGTGCGGTAGGGCGTGTCGGACGGTGGCTCGTAGCTGGCCTTCGGCACCTCCGTCGCGATGCCGTCCACCAAGCCTGGCAAGGTCCCGTCCGTGCTGCCGGCCCAAGCGTCGCGGAAGACGCGGATCTGTGCGGTCATGGCGCGCCCCCTCCATCGGTGGGTGAGCGCGAGACGGTTGCGACGGTGGCGGCGCTCCCCGGCTGTTGATCAGCGCGTGGCGAGGATGCCGCGGGCGGCGGCGATGCCGGTCGCGAGGCAGGCCTGCAGGAGATAGCCGCCGGTCGGCGCTTCCCAGTCCAGCATCTCGCCGGCGGCGAAGATTCCGGGGTGGCGGTGCAGCATGAAATGCGCGTCGAGCTCGGACCAGGCGAGGCCGCCGGCCGATGAGATGGCGCGCGACAGGCCGGCCATGGCGCGCGTCGTCAGCGGTAGGGCTGTCACCAGGGTCGCGAGGTCTTCCGTCGCGCCGGCATGGCGGGCTTCCTGGACCAGCGCGATCGCGACGGGCGGCAGGTTCAGCGCCTTGCGGAGCGTGGTGGAGACGGTCTCGCCGCGGCCGCGCTGCGCGAGCCTTGCGCGGACGGCATCGGGCGTCATGTCGGGGCGCAGGTCGAGGGTCAGGTGCGCCGCCCCGTCGCGCGCGATGGCGTCGCGCACAGCGCTCGACAGCGCATAGATGGCGCCGCCCTCGAGGCCGGTGGCGGTGAGCATCGCCTCGCCGCGGATCGTGACGCCGGCGTGGCTGATCGCGATGCGCTTGAGCGGCGTGCCGGCATGAGCGGCGAGGTGTGGCGTCCACGGGATGAGGATGCCGGCATTCGACGGGGCGAAGGGCGTGACGGCGAGGTCGGGCAGCAGCCCTGTCCAGGCGCCGTCCGAGCCGAGCCGCGGCCAGGAGGCGCCGCCGCAGGCGAGAAGCAGGGCAGGGGCTTCGACGGCCTGCTTGCCGGTCGGCGTCGCGAGGACGAGGCGGCGCTCCTGCCCGTGCAGGTAAAGAAGCTGGTGCCGCGTCCTGATCTCGACGCCGAGCGATGCCAGGCGAGCCAGCCAGGCGCGCAGCAGCGGGGAGGCCTTCAGGGATCTAGGGAAGACGCGGCCCGACGAGCCCACGAAGGTCTCGATGCCGAGGCCCTCGCACCAGGCGATCAGCGCCTCGGGCGGGAAGGCGCGGATGGCGTCGAGCAGGCGCGGCTCGTTCGGGCGGTAGCGCGACAGGAAGGCGTCCAGCGGCTCGGCATGCGTGAGGTTCAGCCCGCCGCGGCCGGCCATCAGGAATTTCCGCCCGACCGAGGGCATGGCGTCGAAGACGGTCACGGGGCGGCCGGCGCGCGCCAGGGTCTCGGCGGCGGCAAGGCCGGCGGGGCCGGCGCCGATGATGGCGATGCGGGACATCGGCGGCTTCCTGCACCGGCACGCGCGCGATATCCAGGGCGGATGGACGCGATCCTCGTCACCGGCGGCGCCGGCTTCGTCGGCCTCAACGTCACGGAGGCGCTGCTGGCCCGCGGCGAGCACGTCGTGGTCTTTGGCCAGGAGGCCGCGCTGCCAGATCCCGCGCCGGCGCTCTTCGCACGGCTGCCGGGCAGGCTGACGGTGATCCAGGGCGACGTGACGGACGCCGCGACGCTGCGCGAGGTCTTCCGCGCGCAGCGCATCCGCGGCGTCCTTCCCTTCGCCGCCATCACCGCCGGGCCGGAGCGCGAGGCGCGCGACGCCCAGCGCATCCTGGACGTGAACCTCAAGGGCGTGCTGGCCACGCTGGAAGCCGCGCGCGATGCCGGGACGGTGCGGCGCGTCGTCCTGCCCTCCTCCGCGGCGGTCTATGGCGAGAGCGCCTATGCGCATCCGGTGCTCGATGAGGCGACGACGCCGCCGGTGCCAATGAGCCTCTATGGCGTCACGAAATACGCGGTGGAGCGGGCGGGGCTGCGGCTGGCGGGGCTGTGGGGGCTGGATGCGGTCGCGGCGCGGATCGGCGCGACCTTCGGCCCGTGGGAGCGGGATACCGGGCTGCGGGACACGCTCAGCCTGTTCCTCGGCATCGCGGAGGCCGCGCGCCGCGGCGAAACCGCGGTGATCCCGCCGGCGCCGCTGCCCTCCTATGACTGGGTCTATGTGCGGGACCTCGCGGCGGGGCTGCTGGCGCTGCTGGATGCGGAGGCGCCGCCGCACCGGGTCGTGAACCTCGCCAGCGGGATGGACTGGGCGCCGCATTACGGAGCGTGCCTGGACGCCTTCGCCGCAGCCTTCCCGGGTTTCGCCTGGCGCCACGCCGGGGCGGGGGAAACCCCGACAATCCGCTGGAACGAGAGCCGGTCGCGGGGCGTGATGGCGGTGGCGCGGGCCGCGGATTTCGGCTGGCGGCCGCGATTCGGCCCGGTCGAGGCGGCGGCCGACCACGCCGCCTGGCTCAAGGCGTAGGGGTTGGGGGGCGGCGCTCCTCTCCACGCGCGCCTTCCGCGATGCGGACGTCACGCGCGACAGCGCTGATCTCGGCTGGTCGCTGCTGCATCTCGAGCATCGCGTGACGCCGGGCGGCCGGGAGGGCGCGCCGATCGCCTTCCCCCGGACGTGCTGATCGTCCACCGGCGCGAAAGCCGCATGTGGCAGGAGATCGACGGCCGCGCCGCGATGGTGACCTTCCGGCCCGGCGATGCCGTGCTGGTGCCGCGCGGGGCGCCGGTGCGCTGGCGCTGGTCGGGTCCGGCCGAGACCGTGGTGCTCTGCCTCGACCCGGCCGGGCGGGCGCCGCAACCGCACCTCACGGACTGGCACCTCGCTGCCGCCGCCGGCCGACTGCTGGCGGAGGCCGCGCCGGGCGCGCGGCCGCTGCTGGCGGACGGGGTGGCGCTGCGGGTGCTGGAACGGCTGGCGGGCGCGCCGCCTGCCGCCGGCCGCGACCGCCCGCTCGACGAGCGGCGGCTGCGCGTCGTCACCGCGATCATGGCCGACGCCCCGACCGGCCTGGGCGTGGCGGACCTCTCCGCCGCCATCGGGCTCAGCCCCGCGCATTTTCGCCCGCGCCTTCCGCGCCCGCACCGGCGTGCCGCCGCATGGCTGGGCGGCGTCGCTGCGCCTGGCGCGCGCGCTCGATGCGCTGCGGCAGCCGGGCCGCAGCCTGGCGGAGATCGCGCTCGAGGTCGGCTTCGCCTACCAGGCGCACATGACGCGGGAGGTGCGCCGCGCCACCGGGCTCACGCCCGGCGCGCTGCGGCGCTGATCCGCCGCAGGATCGTTCAAGAAGCCGGCCGCGGGGGAGGCCAGATCGGGGCCTCCGACCCCTGGAGAAGCTGCATGAGCGACACCCCGCCTTCCCTCGTCGTCCTGGACGGGACGGCGCCCGAGGTCCCCTTCGCGATCCCCGGCGCGACGCCGGGCGGCATCACCGCGACGCTGATCAACGTGGACGCCGCGCGGGGGCTGGTCACGACCATCATCCGCATCGCGCCGGGCGCGCGCATCCCCGCCCATTTCCACCGCGACGGCGCCGAGGCGCATTACGTGCTGGAAGGCGACTTCATCAATGCCGGCGTCGTGCTCGGGCCGGGCTCCTTCGTGACCCATCCCGTGGGGACGGTGCACGGCCCGCATGAGAGCCGCGGCGGCTGCGCGGTGCTGACGCTGCAGACGGCCTTCGTGGATCCGGCCGCGCCCGACTTCCACATTGCGGAGCCCGCGCCCTGACCGGCCCCGGCATCCCCCGCGCCCCTGCCTCGGCCCGGACCGGAAGCCTGGGCCGGGATCACCCGCGCCAGTCGCGGAATGAGGCGGGGTGGTTGGCAAAGCGGGAGGGGCGACTAGGGTATAGGGGTTCCGACAAGGCCCCCTCCCCAGCCCTCCCCCGCAACCGCGGGGGAGGGGGAAGTCCAGGACGACGCAATGCCCGACACCAACCTGCCCTTCGATCCCACGCGCCTGAAGTTCGGCGTCGGCCAGCCCGTGCCGCGCAGCGAGGACCCGATCCTGCTGACCGGCCGCGGCCGCTACACCGACGACATCTCCCTGCCCGGCCAGGTCTGGGCCGTGATGGTGCGCAGCCCCTATGCGCACGGCATCATCAGGGGCATCGGCACGGAGGCCGCGAAGGCGATGCCCGGCGTGCTCGGCGTCTATACCGCGGCCGACCTGCCGGATTTCGAGCCGATGACCTGTGGCCTGCCGCTGAAGAACGCGGACGGCTCGCCCCTGGTCACGACCAGGCGCCTGCCGCTCGCCCATGACAAGGTCCGCCATGTCGGCGACCCCGTCGCCTTCGTCGTCGCCGAGACCCGCGACCAGGCGAAGGACGCGGCCGAGGCCGTCGAGCTCGATATCGAGCCGCTGGACGCCGTGCTGGACGCGCCGGCGGCCGCGGCGCCGGGCGCGCCGCTTCTCTACGACTACATCCCGGGCAACGTCGTGCTGGACTTCGCCGCGGGCGACGGCGCGAAGGTGGCGGAGGCCTTCGCCAGGGCCGCGCATGTCACGAAGCTCAGCCTGACGAACAATCGCATCGTCGTGGCCGCGATGGAGCCGCGCAGCGCGATCGGCACGATCGAGGACGGGCGCTACGTGCTGCGCGTGGGCTGCCAGGGCGTGCACGGCCTGCGCCATGCGCTGGCGACGCATCTGAAGGTGGATGCGAAGGATGTGCGCATCCTGACCGGCAATGTCGGCGGCAGCTTCGGCATGAAGGCCGGGCTCTATCCCGAATATGGCTGCGTGCTGCACGCCGCGAAGGCGCTCGGCCGACCCGTGAAATGGACCGACGAGCGCAGCGGATCCTTCCTGTCCGACGCGCATGGCCGCGACCACGAGGTCGAGGCGGAACTGGCGCTGGACGCCGACGGTCGCTTCCTCGCGGTGCGGCTGACGAGCTACGCGAATGTGGGGGCCTGGCTGTCGGCGGTGTCGCCGATGATGGGCACGGCGAATTTCTTCAAGAACGTGCAGTCGAACTACGCGACCCCCGCGATCGAGGTGCGGACGAAGACGCTGGTGACCAACACCGTGCCGATCTCCGCCTATCGCGGCGCGGGACGACCCGAGGGCAACTACTTCATGGAGCGGCTGATCGAGCAGGCCGCGGCCGAGATGGGCAAGGACCCCGTCGCGCTGCGCAAGCTCAACCATATCCGCCCCGATGCCTTCCCGTTCAATGCGGCCTCGGGCAGCGTCTATGACAGCGGCGATTTCGCGGCGCTGATCGAGGAAACCATCGAGTTTTCCGATCCCGGCGGCTATGCCGCGCGCGTCGCGGCGAGCAAGGCGAAGGGCCTGCTGCGGGGCCGGGGGATCGGCAACTTCCTGGAGGTGACGGCACCGCCGACCAAGGAACAGGGCGGCATCCGCTTCGAGGCGGACGGGACGGTGACGATCATCACCGGCACGCTGGACTACGGGCAGGGCCACTGGAGCCCCTTCGCCCAGGTGCTGCACCAGTCGCTCGGCGTGCCGTTCGAGAAGGTGCGGCTGCTGCAGGGCGATTCCGACGAGCTCGTCGCCGGCGGCGGGACCGGCGGGTCGAAGTCCATCATGGCCTCGGGTGCTGCGATCGTCGAAGCCAGCGAGAAGGTGATCGAGAAGGGCCGTCTCGCCGCGGCCTGGGCGCTGGAGGCCGCCGTCGGCGACATCGAGTTCGACGCGCATGGCGGCGACGCCTTCACCGGGCGCTTCGTCATCGCCGGCACCGACCGCGGCATCGGCATCATGGAGCTCGCGGCGAAGCTGCGAAGCGCGCCGGACAGGCCGGCCGACGTGCCGGCGACGCTCGACGTGACGCATGTCTTCGACCAGGCGCCGTCCGCCTATCCCAATGGCTGCCATGTCTGCGAGGTCGAGGTGGACCCCGAGACCGGCATCACGCGCGTGGACCGCTATTGGGCCGTCAACGATTTCGGTGTGCAGGTGAACCCGCTGATGGTGGCGGGCCAGGCGCATGGCGGTATCGCGCAGGGGGTAGGCCAGGCGCTGCTGGAGCGCGTGGTGTTCAGCGAGGACGGGCAGCTGCTGTCCGGCAGCTACATGGACTACGCCCTGCCGCGCGCCGGCGACCTGCCGGACATCGAGACCGGCAGCCATTCCGTGCCCTGCACGACCAACCCGCTCGGCGCCAAGGGCTGCGGCGAGGCGGGCTGCGCGGGGTCGCTGCCGGCGGTGATGAATGCCGTGGTGGACGCGCTGAAGCCGCTCGGCATCCAGCACATCGACATGCCCGCGACGCCGGAGCGGGTGTGGATGGCGATCCAGGCGGCGAAGCGGTGAGGGGACCAAAGGGCCCTCTCCCCCCTGCGGGTGGAGAGGGCTTTTTCTTCGCCGCGCCGCGCCTATAGCCAGCCCAGCCGGCGGAACTTCACGTAGAGCGTGCCGCAGGCCGCGATGATGACGCCGAGCACCAGGAAATAGCCCTGGGCCCAGCGCAGCTCCGGCATGTTGTCGAAGTTCATGCCGTAGATGCCCGCGATCGCCGTCGGCACGGCGAGGATCGCGGCCCAGGCCGCCAGCCGCCGCGTCGTCACGGTCTGCTCGGCCTGGCCGATCAGCAGGCTCGCCTCGAAGGCGAAGGCCAGCACCTCCCGCAGGGAGGTGATGTCCTCCTGCACCCGCCGGACATGGTCGGTCACGTCGCGGAACAGCAGGCGCATCGCCTCGTCCACCTCCAGCACCTCGGGGTGCTCGAGTCGGCGGCAGACCTCGACCAGCGGCACCACGGCGTTGCGGAGCTTCAGCAGGTCGCGGCGCAGCTCGTACAGCCGCTCGATGTCCGCGCGCATCAGGCCGGCGGCGAGCACCTTGTCCTCGATCGCCTCCACCTCCTCATGGATGCGGGCGATGACGGGCATGTAGTTGTCCACGATGAAGTCGAGCACGCCATGCAGGACATAGGTCTCGCCGCGGGCGAGCTGGGTCGGGCAGGATTCGTAGCGCAGCCGGACCGGCGTGTAGGAAGCCGAGGCGCCGTGGCGGACCGAGACGAGGAAGCCGCGGCCGATGAAGAGATGCGTCTCGCCGAAGGCGATGTGGCCGTCCACGATCTGCGCGGTGCGCGCGACGATGAAGAGCGTCTCGCCGTAGCGTTCGAGCTTGGGCTGCTGGTGCGCCTTGCCGGCATCCTCGATCGCCAGCGGATGGAGGTCGAACTGGCGGCGGACCTCCTCGAGATCGGAAGGGTCGGGCGCGTGCAGGCCGATCCAGACGAAATGGCCGCTCCGGTGCGCCCAGTCTCCGGCCTCGTCCAGCGCGATGTCCTTGATGCGCTGCCCGCCGGCATAGGCCGCGGAGGCGACGATGCCTCGCCGTTCACCCGGCTCGGCAGCTGCCCGCGTTGCGACCGATCCTTCCATCATCCTGTCGCCGGCAAGGCGCGTGCCGGCGCCTCCCTCCATCGGTTGGCGACAGGATAGGAGCCCGGGGCGGGACGCGCCACCGCAACCGTGGCTGCTCCCTGGTTCGGTGACGGAAGCGGGGCGCTCAGGCCGCCCGGCGTGTGTCCGCCCGGGTGGCGTCGCGCAGGTTGGCCGCCCAGCGCGGGGCGGCGGCGAGGAAGGCATCAAGCTCGGCCGGCGCGAGGTGCTCGACATGCTCGGCGGCGGTCAATGCTGCCGGATCCCAGGCGCGCGCGACGCGCAGCACCGGGGCCGCGGAGGCGCCGGTCGCGGCTTCGCGCGGCGCCACGCCCAGCAGGCGCCGGGCCGTCACGACCACCCGCGCCGCGGCGTCCAGCCGCATCCGCTCGGCCAGGCCGCCATCGGCGAATTCCGCCGCCGCCGCCAGCACGCGTTCCCGCTCGTCACCCCGCTGCGCCACGCTATCCGGCATTCCATGACCTCCCTATCCGATCGCCCTTCCGAGACGCTGGCCGGCCGCCAGTGCACGAGGCCGCGAGACCCGCACCCCCGGTACGGATGGGGACGCTGGAGGAGGGATACAAGTCGCGGGTTAACCGATTTTCAATAATCCCGCCATTTTATTTGGGATCAGCGCATCGTCTCCCAGAGGCCCGTCTCCTCGTTGAGACGAGCGTGCTGCTGGGCCCGGAAATCCCCGCGCGAGACCACGCCCACGACCAGCCCGTCCCGCAACAGGGGGACATGGCGGAAGCCGCCATCCTGCATCAGGCGCAGCGCTTCCAGCGCGCCGGCTTCCGGCGCCAGGGTATGGGGGTGGCGGGTCATCACGGCCGACAGGTGCGTCTTCGCGGGGTCGAGGCATTCGGCGCCGATCCGCTCCACCGCGTCGCGCCCGGTGAAGATGCCGACCAAGCGTTCATGGTGGTCCACCACCAGCACGCAGCCGACGCGGTGCCGGCACATCAGCCGGCAGGCGTCCTGCACGCTCGCCTCGGGCGGCAGGGTGACGGGGTCGCGGTGGTGGAGGAGTTCGGCGATCGGGTGGTCGTGCATGCCTGCCTCCTGAGTCTCGGGGGAGGGTGTCGCGCGGCGGTGCCGTTGCGCAACCCAGAAGCGCGCGAGCGCGGCGGCTGCGGCGGTTGACGCTGCGCCGGCCGCGTCCCAGCCTTTCCGCCGCTGGAGGGATGCTCTGACATGCAGGACCGGGAGGCCGCGGCGATCCATGCGGCGACGCTGACCCTCGACACCCATGTGGACATCCCCTGGCCCAACACGCCCAACCCCGAGGGCGAGACGCAGCGCCGCGTGGACTTCCAGAAGATGCGCCGCGGCGGGCTGAACGCGGTGATCTTCATCGCCTATCTCCCGCAGGGGCCGCTGAACGAGGCGGGCCATGCCGAGGCCGCGGCGCGGGCCGAAGCGATGCTGCGCCACATCCGCGGCACCGCCGGCGGCGATCGCGACTTCTGCGCCGACGCGGCGTCGCTCGAGGCGGCGAAGGCGAAGGGCCATCTCGGCGTGGTCTGCGCGGTGGAGAACGGCTACGCCATGGGCGAGGACCTGTCGCGCCTGGCGCTGTGGAAGTCGCTCGGCGCGACCTATGTCACGCTGACGCATAACGGGCACAACCTGCTGGCGGACAGCGCGATCCCGAGGCAGGACCTCGGCGACGCGGAGATGCGGCATGGCGGGCTGTCCGCGCTGGGCCGCGCGGCGATTGCGGAGATGAACCGGGTCGGGCTGCTGGTGGATGTCTCCCACGCGTCGCGCGACGCGATGCTGCAGGCGGCCGCGGCTTCCCGCACGCCGGTCGTGGCGACGCATGCGTGCTGCCGGGCGCTCTGCGACCATCCGCGCAACCTCGACGACGAACAGCTCGACGCGATCAAGGACGTGGCGGGGCTGGTGCAGATCACCGCGGTCTCGGGCTTCCTGAAGAAGGGGAGGGAGGGGGTGAACAACCCGCCGGCCTCCGTCGCGGACTACATGGACCATGTGGACCACGCCGTGCGGCGGATCGGCATCGAGCATGTCGGGATGTCGTCGGATTTCGACGGCGGGGGCTGGCTGTCGGACTGGCCCGACGCCGCGCGCAGCAAGGCGCTGACGGCGGAGCTTCTGCGCCGCGGCTACAGCGCGCGCGAGATCGGGCTGCTCTGGAGCGGGAATTTCCTGCGGCTGATGCGCAACGCCGCGCTGGCGGCGCGGGCTTGAACGCCGACGAGGTCGCGGGATGATCGTCTTCCATGGCTGGGCCACGCCCAACTCGCAGCGCGTCTCCATCATGCTGGAGGAGCTGGGCCTGGCGTATCACGCGCATGGCGTGAACATCCGCGCCGGCGAGCAGTTCGCGCCGGAGATCCTGGCGCTCAATCCCTATGGCAAGGTCCCGATCCTGCAGCTCGACGAGCTCGTGCTGTTCGAGAGCGGGGCGATCCTGCTGCACCTGGCCGAGGCGCATCACCGCTTCCTGCCGCGCGACCCGGCGGCGCGGGCCGAGGTGCTGGCCTGGTTCATGGTGGCGATGACCTCGCTCGGCCCCTTCACGGGCCAGGCGCATCACTGGACGGAGCTCGCGCCGGAGAAGCCGGAAGCGGCGCGGGCGCACAGCGTCGCGCTGGTCGCGCGGGTGTACCGTCTGCTGGACGGGCGGCTGAAGGACCGCCGCCACCTCGCGGGCGACTATTCCATCGCGGATATCGCGGCATACCCCTGGGTCGCGAAGCATGGCTGGGCGGCGATGTCGCTCGACGACCATCCGCATCTCGCGCGATGGTTCGCCGAGGTGGGTGGGCGTCCGGCGGTGCAGCGCGGCATGGCCGTGCCGGCGGGCGCGAAGCTGGAATAACCGGGAGAGAACAGATGAACAGGATCGCGACCCTCGTCGCCGCGCTGGCGCTCGGCGCGGGAAGCGCGATGGCGCAGGTGCCGGAGAGCCGCATCCTTCGCGTCGTGCCGAACGCCGACCTGCAGACGCTCGATCCCATCAACACCACCGCGGGGGTCGTGCAGTCCCACGCCCACATGGTCTACGACCAGCTCTTCGGCCGCGACGCGCAGCAGCGCCCGCAGCCCCAGATGGTCGAGGGCTTCTCGACCTCGCCCGACGGCCTGGTCTGGCGCTTCACGCTGCGCGAGGGGCTCGCCTTCCACGACGGCGCGCCGGTGACGGGCGAGGATGTCGTGGCGTCGCTGCGGCGCTGGGCCGCGCGCGACCCGCACGGGCGGCAGATCGCGGGGATCACGGTCTCGCTCGAGCCCGACGGGCGCAACGTGACCTGGACGCTGCGCCGGCCCTACGCGCTGATGCTCGACGCGCTGTCCAAGCCCGCGGGCAACATGCCGGCGATCATGCCGGCGCGCATCGCCGCGACCGATCCCTTCCAGAACATCCAGGACGCCACGGGCAGCGGGCCCTTCGTCTTCGACCGCGCAGGCTGGATCCCCGGCAGCCGCGTGGCCTATCGCCGGAACGAGGCGTATCGCCCGCGCGGCGAGCCGGCCTCCGGCACCGCGGGCGGCAAGCGCGTGCTGGTGGACCGGGTGGAGTGGCTGAACATCGCCAATGCGCAGACCGCGGCGCTGGCGCTGATGCAGGGCGAGGTGGACTTCGTGGAGACGCCGGGCGTGGATTTCCTGCCGCAGCTCCGCCGGCGGGGCATCCGGATCGAGCGGATCAACACGCTGGGCTTCCAGGGCATGATCCGCATGAATCACCTGCACCCGCCCTTCAGCGATCCCCGCGCGCGCCAGGCGCTGATCTACCTCGCCGACCAGAACGACTACCTGCAGGCCATGTTCCCCGACCCCGACCTTTACCGCGTCTGCCACGCCTTCTTCGTCTGCGGCTCCCCGCAGGAGACGAATGCCGGCGTGCCGGAGGGGATCGGCCGCAACATGGACCGCGCGCGCCAGCTGATCCGCGAGAGCGGCTATGACGGCCGCCCCATCGTCATCATGGACCCCACCGACAATCCCTTCATGCATGCCGCGACGCTGGTGCTGGCGCAGCAGCTGCAGCAGGCCGGGATGCGCGTGGACGTGCAGGCCATGGATTTCGCGACCATGGGCACGCGCCGCGCGAACCGCCGTCCGCCGGCCGAAGGCGGCTGGGATTTCGGGCTGACCTTCTGGAACGGCCTCGGCGCGTCGGATCCCGTGGGCAACGTGCCGATGCAGGCAAGCTGCGACCGCGCCTGGCCGGGCTGGCCCTGCGACGAGCGCCACCAGGCGCTGATCGACGCCTTCCCTTATGCCGCCAGCGCGGAGGAGCGCACGCGCATCCTGACGGAGCTGCACGAGAGCGCCTATCGCGTCGTGCCCTACCTGCCCTTCGGCCAGTGGTTCCTGCCGGTGGCCTACAGCCCGCGGTTGCAGGGCGTGCTGGGGATGCCGGGGATCATCGTGATGTGGAACATCGAGAAGTCCGCGCGACCGTAGGCCGCAGGCCGAAGGTCGTCGCGTCGCCGCGACCGTAGGTCCGCCGCGACCGCAGGTCGTCGGCCCTCCTCGACCGTAAGGTCGTCGGCCCGCCGCGACCGTAGGTCCGCCGCGACCGTAGGTCGTCGTCCCGCCGCGACCGTAAGGTCGTCGGCCCGCCGCGACCGCAGGCTGTCACGCCCGGAGCGAAGCCGCGCGCCTCACGTCAAAGCGCGCCGATCACGCGAACGGGAACTGGCCGGTGATGCAACCCTTACGCGATGAGGCTAATCTGCGGGTCTCGCGGGGATGCCTGACTTCGATGCACATGCCGCCGCGCGGCACGATCGGCGTCAGGTTCGGCGCCGCCTCGCCGCGCCCCACCTACCGCGTGCCGACGGACCGGTTCTGGCCGCTCGTGCTCGGCGCGCTGGTCGCGCTGCCGCTGCTGCTGATGGCGGCCGGCGCCGTCTCGGCCTGGCGGCAGGCCTGGCGGGCGGCGATCGTGGATCTCGAGCACGTCGCCGACGCCGCCGCCGAATACGGCGAGCGCGTGCTGAGCGCGCATGCGGTTGCCGCCGGCCGCGTGGACGCGATCCTCCGCGGCCTGTCGGACGACGAGATCCGCGCCCGCGGGGAAGATCTGCATGCCGAGCTGCGTGCCCTGGTCGGGGAACTGCCTCAGGCCGAGGCGTCCTTCGTCATCGACCGCCGCGGCCGCCCGCTGCTGAGCGCCAACATCCACCCCGTGCCGTCGGACACCCCGGTCGTCGCCGATCGCGACTTCTTCCTGGCGCTGCGGGCCGGCGACGCACTGCCGGTGCATGTCAGCACCGTGAGCGTCGGCCGGCTCGACA
Source organism: Falsiroseomonas sp. HW251 (assembly GCF_050563545.1). Taxonomy (NCBI): domain Bacteria; kingdom Pseudomonadati; phylum Pseudomonadota; class Alphaproteobacteria; order Acetobacterales; family Roseomonadaceae; genus Falsiroseomonas; species Falsiroseomonas sp. HW251. The sequence goes on along the minus strand of NZ_JBNXUM010000004.1, from coordinate 256,998 downwards.
ATGCGCTGTTCTTCGCGGTCAGCCGGCGGCGCACGCGGACCGGCAACACCGACGTCGCCCCCGGCGAGTTCGACGGGCTGGTCAACCTCTCGGTCTATCCCAACCGCATCGCGGAGGGGCTGCGCCGGCTCGCGGCGCGGGAAGGCGACGTGCTCGCGCTGGTGCGCAACGACGGGGAGCTGCTGGCCCGCAGCCTCGGCCAGACCGGTCCGATGCGCCTGCCCGCGGATTCCACCTTCGTCACCGCCGCGGCCGAGGGCGTGACGCGCAAGGTGTTCGAATTCGCCTCGCGGGCCGACGGCGTGCGGCGCATCACCGTGATGCGCCGGCTCGAGGGCTGGCCGGCCTATGCGCAGGCCGGCCGCGCGCGCGATACGATCATCGCGGACTGGCTGAAGGCGGTGATGGCGCAGCTCGCCATCGGCGTGCCGGCGACGCTTGCGCTGCTTGGCCTGGCGATGGTGGTGCGCCGCGACCAGAAGGCGCTGGCCGAGGCGAACGAGCGGCTCGAGGTGCGGGTGGCGGAGCGTACCGCGGCGCTGGCGGACAGCGAGGTGCGGCTGCGGCTCGCGACCTCCGGCGCGCAGGTCGGGATCTGGGAGCTCGACCTCATCACCGGCCGCGGCAGGCTCTCGCCGGAGGCGCGGCAGCTCTTCGGCACCACGGCCGATCCCACCGTCACCGACTGGCAGGCGCTGCTGCATCCCGCCGACCGCGTCCGGGTGGAGGCGGCCTTCCGGCGCTCGCTGGCCGCCGATGAGCCCTACGAGGCGGAATTCCGCACCCGCGTCCCGGCCGCGGATGGGACGGAGCGGTGGCTCGCCGCGCGCGGCCGGGCCGAACGCGACGCGGCGGGCGAACCCGCGCGGGCGGCCGGTGTGGTCTTCGACGTCTCCTCCCGCCGCAACGCGGAGGAGCGGCTGCGGCTGCTGGCGCGCGAGGTGGACCACCGCGCGAAGAACGCGCTCGCCGTGGTACAGGCGGCGGTGCGGCTCGCGCCGCGCGACGACCCCGCGGCCTTCGCGCGCGCAGTGGAAGGCCGCGTCGCGGCTCTGGCGCGGGCGCAGGTGCTGCTGTCGGATGCCGCCTGGACCGGGGCTGAACTGCGCGATCTCGCGGAGGGCGCGCTGGCCGCCTTCACGCCCGACGGCGCCGCGCGCGAGGGCCATCCGCGCGCGGAGATCGGCGGCCCGGCGCTGCGCATCGCGGCGCCCGCGGTACAGCCGCTCTCGCTCGCGCTGCATGAGCTCGCGACCAATGCGGCGAAGTACGGCGCGCTGTCGGTGCCGGAGGGCCGGTTGTCGCTGACCTGGGAACGCGACCCCGAGGCGGGAATGCTGCGGCTGCGCTGGGCGGAGCAGGGCGGCCCGGCGCCGGACGGCCCGCCGCGCCGGCGCGGCTTCGGGTCGCGGGTGATCGAGGCGACGATCCGCGACCAGCTCGGCGGCCGCGTCACGCGCCGCTGGGAACCCGACGGGCTGGTGTGCGAGATGGCGGTGCCGCTCGCGAGAGTGGTGACGGGGTAGCGCTGGTGGCCGTCGGGAGGGGCGCTGCCCCTCCCGGACCCTCCCCGGGCCGCCGACGCTACCCCCGCACCCCCGCGATCAGCGCCTTCATCCGGCGCACCGCGCCCGGCAGGCCCTCGAAGATCGCCTGGCCGACCAGGAAGTGGCCGATCGAGACTTCCGAGATTGGTCCGATGCGCGCGACGTCCTCGATCGTGTCGTAGCCGAGCCCGTGGCCGGCGTGGCAGGCGAGGCCGGCGGCGGCCGCGGCCTCCGCGCCGGCGCGCAGCTTCGCCAGATGGGCAGGGCGGTCGGCGGGCGCGGCGTCGGCATAGGCGCCGGTGTGCAGCTCGATCGCCTGCGCGCCGAGCCGCGCGGCGGCCTCGATCTGGGCGGGATCGGCCTCGACGAAGATGGAGACGCGGATGCCGGCGCCGGCCAGGCGCTTCACCGCCTCGGGCAGGAAGGGATCGGCGCGCAGCAGGTCGAGGCCGCCTTCGGTTGTGAGTTCCGCGCGCTTCTCCGGCACGATGCAGCAATCCGCGGGGCGCAGGCGCTCGGCGATCGCGACCATCTCCTCGGTCGCGGCCATCTCGAAGTTGAGCGGCGCGGCGATCGTGGCGCGCACGCGCTCGACGTCGCTGTCGCGGACGTGCCGGCGGTCCTCGCGCAGGTGCATGGTGATGCCGTCGGCGCCGGCCTCCAGCACCGCGAGGGCGGCGGCGAGGGGATCGGGATGCGTGCCGCCCCGCGCGTTCCGGATCGTCGCGACGTGGTCGATGTTGACAGACAGCCTCATCACATGCGGTCCTTCGCGCGCGCCTTCGCCATCTCGCCGGCCATGCGCAGCGCCGCGATCAGGCTGCCCGGGTCTGCGAGCCCCTTGCCCGCGATGTCGAGCGCGGTGCCGTGGTCGGGGCTGGTGCGGATGATGGAAAGCCCGAGCGTCACGTTCACGCCGCCATCCATGTCGAGCGTCTTCACGGGGATCAGCGCCTGGTCGTGATACATGCAGAGCGCGCAGTCATAGCCGGCGCGCGCGCGCGGCGTGAACAGGGTGTCGGCGGGCAGCGGGCCGCGGACGGCGAGGCCCTCGGCGCGCAAGGCGGCCACGGCCGGCGCCACGACCTCGATGTCCTCGCGGCCCATCGTGCCGTCCTCGCCGGCATGCGGGTTGAGCCCGGCGACGACCAGGCGCGGCGCGGCGATCCCGAAGTCGCGCCTCAGCGCGGCGGCGACGACGCGGCCCTGGGTGACGATGGCCTCGGTCGTGAGATCGGCCGCGGCGCGCCTGAGGGACATGTGGATCGTCACGGGCACCACGCGCAGCCCGGGGCAGGCCAGCATCATGACGGGCAGCACGCCGGCGCCGGCCAGTTCGCCGAGGAACTCGGTGTGGCCGGGATGCGGGAACCCCGCGGCGGTGAGCACGGATTTCTGGATGGGGTTCGTGACGACGGCGGCGGCGCGGCCCGCCTTCGCCAGCGCGACGGCGCGCTCGATCGCGGCGATCACAGGCTGCGCGTTGCGGGGATCGGGCCGGCCCGGGACGGCAGGCACGGCCAGCGGCAGCGGCAGGACCGGCAGCGCGTCGGGGAACGCCGCGGCCGCCTGCTCCGGGACGTCGATGACAGCGAGCGGCGCGCCGGGCAGCAGCGACGGGTCGGCGATCAGGAAAAAGGCGGGGCCGGCGGCGCGAACGGCGCGCCAGGCGGCGAGCGTGATTTCCGGGCCGATGCCGGCGGGCTCGCCCATGGTGAGGGCGAGGGGAGGGGGGGTCATGGGGACCACATGCCCCCTCCCCACCCTCCGCCGCAACTGCGGGGGAGGGCAAAAGGGGGGCGGGGTCGGGCTAAAGCGCCATGCCCCTGATGCGCTCGAGCAGCGCGTCCACCTCCTCCGCGGTGTGGTAGATGCCGAAACCGAAGCGGAGCCGCGTCCCGCGGTGATCGGTCACGATGGCGGCGCGCGCGAGCCGCTCCTGCCAGGCGCCGGCGTCGGGCAGCTCGAAGGTCAGGAAGTTGCCGCGGCGCGGCTCCTCCAGCGGCACGACCAGCGACGACGCATCGAGCCCCGTGCCGTCGACCCCCGAAGCACTATCCGCGCCGAGTCCGGCGACGAAGCGCGCCTGCAGCGCATGGGCGTGGTCGCGCACCATCGCAGTGGTCAGGCCCCGGCCCTCGAACCAGCCGAGCGCGGCGTCCAGCCGGTAGAGGCCCGAGGGATCGAAGGTCGCGCCCATGAAGCGCCAGCCATCGGCGGCGTAGCCGACCTCGTCCTGCCGTCCCGCCAGCGCGCCGAAGGCGGCGTACCAGCCGGTGCTGCGCGGGCGGCCGATCCAGCCAGGCGGGCAATGCAGGAAGCAGCAGCCCTCGCCGCCCATCGCGTATTTGTAGCCGCCCGCGACATAGAAGGCGCGCGCCGCGACGGCGGACAGGTCCACCGGCCGCGCCATGAAGGCGTGGTAGCCGTCGATCACCAGCACGGCCTCGCCCGCCGCCTCGGCCAGCGTCTCCAGGCGGTCCAGCGCGAAGCCCGAGGAGAAGAAGACCTCACTGGCCCAGACCAGGTCGAAGCCGCCGCGCGCGGCCTCGGCCAGGCGGTCGAGGCAGGTGCGATGCGGCTGCGTCGGCACGCGGACGACCTGGACCAGCCCTTCCTCCTCGAGCCGGGCGAGCTGGCGCGTCAGGGAGTGGAACTCGGCATCCGTGGTCAGCACGCGCGGCGGGCGATGCGCGGGCAGGGCGGACAGGATGCGCAGCACGAATTCATGCGTGTTGGGCGCGAAGACCAGCGTGGACGGGTCGGGCAGGCAGAGCTGCCGCGCGACCTTCGCGCGCAGCCCCTGCAGCACCGGGCCGAGCACCGTGCCCCACTTGCCGTCCTGCAGCCGCGCCGCGTCCTCCCAGGCGCGCAGCTGCGCGTCGCGGGTCGCGTCCGGCCAGGGGTGATGGCTGTGCGCGGCGAGATGCAGCCGGGACGGCTCGGCGCCGAGGAAGCGGGAGAAATGCGGGCGGAGGTCCAGCATGGCCGCGATATGGGCGGAAGCGTGCCGGCCGCCTAGATAGGCAGAAGGCGCAGGAGGCTTCGCGATGGCCGAGGAACGGACGCAGGAGGACAGGCCCGCTGGCGCGGACGACGTCGTCACCGACTTCTCGCGGCGCATGAGCTACGGCGACTACCTCGGCCTCGACGCGCTGCTCTCGGCGCAGAAGCCGCTGTCGGGGCAGCATGACGAGCTGCTCTTCATCACCATCCACCAGGTGCAGGAGCTCTGGATGAAGCTCATCCTGCAGGAGCTGGACTTCGCGATGGGGCGCATCCGCGCCGACGAGCTCGGCCCCGCCTTCAAGGCGACGGCGCGCGTCAGCCGCATCCAGAAGCAGATGGTCGAGGCGTGGGAGGTGCTGACCACCATGACGCCGCACGACTACCTCGCCTTCCGCGATTCGCTCGGCAGTTCCTCGGGCTTCCAGTCCTGGCAGTACCGGCTGCTGGAGATCCGGATGGGCGCGCGGGAGGCGCTCTATCTCAAGCCGCACCGCCACCGGCCGGAGATCCACGGGGTGCTGGAGGCGGCGTTTCGCTCGCCCTCGATCTATGACGAGGCGCTGCGGCTGCTGGCGAAGCGCGGGCTGCCGGTGCCGGCCTCGGTGCTGACGCGCGACCTGACGCAGCCCTATGCGCCCGACCCTGGCGTTGAGGCCGCCTGGGCCGAGGTCTATCGCGACGCCGGGCGCTGGTTCGACCTCTACGAGCTCGCGGAGGAGCTGGTGGACCTCGAGGACGCCTTCCAGACCTGGCGGTTCCGGCACCTGTCCACGGTGGAGCGGGTGATCGGCGGGCGGGTCGGGACGGGCGGCAGTGCTGGCGTGTCCTATCTCCGCGGCGTGCTGGACAAGCGCTTCTTCCCCGAACTCTGGAGCGTGCGGGGGAAGCTGTAGGGCTGACTGGCCGGCGGCGGCGTCGCGCGCCGCCGGCGCTCAGCGCGGCTGGTGGAGGGCGTAGAGGTCCACGGGGCGGAGCTCTACCTGGGCCAGGCCGCCATTCATGCCGATCTCGCGCGCGGCGCGCGGCGAGAGGTCGAGGATGCGGCCCGGGGTGAAGGGCCCGCGGTCGGAGATGGTGACCCGCGTGGTCTGGCCGGTGCGCAGGTTGGTCACGTCGGCCATGGTGCCAAGCGGCAGGGTGCGGTGGGCCGCGACCGGGTGCTCGGGGTGGAAGGGGACGCCGTTGGCCATGCGCCGCCCGGTGAAGCGCCTGGCGTCGTAGACCGCGGCGATGCCGCGCTGGTGGTCGGGGGATGCCTCGGCACGGGACTGCGTCACGCAGGCCAGCGCCAGGACGGCGGGCAGGAGCCCGCGTCTGGTAAGGGTCGCCGTCATGGTCCGCAACAAAACGTGAGAAAGCCGGCTTGGCAACCCCTTATTTTCGTAAGGTGCCGCAAGCAAAACCAGGCGAAGTATCGGTCGTTCCAGCCTGCTGCGACTTGCTGCGACAACTGCAATTCAAGGTCGTTGCACTGGATTGTCGATGTATTTGGTAGCGTTCGGAACTGTTCTGCGAAGAACTCGGCCGGCGCGTTTCTCGTATTGCGGCGAGAATATGGCGACTCTCGATGACTGTCGGCCGGTCCCTCCGGCTAGCCCGCGATCGGCCTGGGCGTGCTCACCGAAGGTGGGCACGCCCAGGCCGTGAATCGCCGGGCCAAGGAAAGCTGGACCCGTATCGGGCTGACAGTCGCCCGATACGGGTCCAGCCCGTGCCGGGGTCAGGCCGCCGAGGGCAGCAGCCCGTCGATCTGCGCCACCAGCGCCTCGCAGGCCGCGGGCTTGTGCAGCAGCGAGGCGGGGCCGCCCGCCTGGCAGCCGCGCAGCAGCGTCTCATCGCTGCCGGTCTCGCCGGTCAGCAGCACCGCGGGCAGGCCCGGCCGCTGCCGCCGCGCGGCGGCGATCAGCGCGACGCCGTCCAGCCCCGGCATGCCGAGGTCGGTGACCAGCGCATCCACCGCGTCCGCCTCCGCCAGAAGGACGAGCGCCGCGGCGGCGTCGCCGGCCTCGATCACCTCGATGCCGCGTTCGCGAAGCTGCTCCGCCATGGTCTCGCGCAGCAGCGGGTCGTCCTCCACCAGCAGCAGCCGCGTGCCCGTGCGGGGGTCGGCGCCCAGCGCGCGGAAGGGGCCAGCGATGGCGGCCCTGCCGGCCTCGGCCTCCGGCAGCCACAGCGAGACGGTGGTGCCGCGCCCGGGCGCGCTGTCAATCGAGAGGCCGCCGCCCGCGCCTTCCGCCATGCTCTTGGCCATGGACAGGCCGAGGCCGGTGCCCTTGCCCAGCGGCTTGGTGGTGAAGAAGGGCTCGGTCACCCGCGCCAGCGTCGCCTCGTCCATCCCCGTCCCGGTGTCGGCGACCGAGACGCGGATGTAGCGCCCGGGCCGGAGGGCGGCGGGGCCGCCGCCCGCGGGAAGCGCCTCGGCCGTCGCGGAGAGCGTCAGCCGCCCGCCCGTCGGCATGGCGTCGCGCGCATTGGTGGCGAGGTTGATCAGCGCGGTCTGCAGCTGCGCGGGATCGCCGAGCAGGGCGGGCAGGCCGGGCGCGGCCTCCACCGCGACCGGGATCCGCGCGCCGAGCGCCGGCGCCAGGATCTCCGCTGCGCCCTGCAGCAGCGCGCCGGGATCGAGCGGCTCGACCTTCGGCGCGTCGCGGCGGGCGAAGGCGAGCAGGCGGTGGGTGATCGCCGCGCCGCGCGCCACCGCGCCCCCCAGCGCCTGCATGCGCCGACGGACCGCTTCGGGGTCGGCGGCGTCGCGCTCGGCCAGCGTCGCGGTGCCGGAGACCGCCTGGAGGATGTTGTTGAAGTCGTGCGCGATGCCGCCGGCGAGCTCGCCGAGCGCCTGCATCTTCTGCGCCTGTCGCAGCTCCGCCTCCAGCCGGCGGTTCGCCGTCACGTCGCGGATGACGCCGACGACGCGGCGCGGCCGGCCCGTCACGGGGTCCGGATCCTGGGCGGCGCCGTGGTGCCAGTCCCAGCGCCAGCCGCAGGCGGGGTCGGCGCGCCGCGTCTCGAGCGACCAATGCGCGGCGCGGCCCTCCACCACCGCCTTCCACGCGGCCTCGAAGGCGGCGCGGTCGTCGGGGTGGATCGCGGCATCCAGCCGCGCCCGGTGCGGCCCGTAGAGGGGCAGCCACGTCTCGGCGGGCAGGCCGGCGCTGGCCGCGGCCTGGACGTCGAACCAGGCGCGGGCATGCACCAGGTCGATCTCGTAGGTGCCGATGCCCGCACCCTCGGTGGCGGCGCGCAGGCGCAGCTCGATCTCGCGCTTCGCCCGCGCGGCGGTCAGCTCCGCCGTGACGTCGCGGGTCAGGCCCTTGAGCCGCGCCCGCTGCCGGTCGCGCGAGAACTCGGCGCGGCCGATCGCTTCCAGCCAGAGCTCGCCGTGGCCGCCGCGGAAGCGGAAGACGACGTCGTAGTCCGGCTCCTCCGGCGTCAGCGCGCCCAGCGCGCGAAAGAGGTGCCGGGCGTCGTCGGGGTGGATGCGGGCGCGGAAGGCCTTTCCGCCCAGCCATCCCGCCGCGGCCTCGGGCAGGCCGAGGATGCCGGCCGCGCTGGCGGAGACGGTGACGAGGTCCCGCGCGGCGTCGTAGTCCGTCGCGAAGACCCGGCCCGCCTCCAGCGCGCCGTTCAGCATCGCCTCGTTCTCGGCCAGCGCGGCGGCGTGGAGCGAGACGTCGGCCTCGAGCCCGCGATTGGCGGCGAGCATCGCGGTTTCGCGGTGGCGCACCGCGCCGGCCAGCAGCAGCAGCGCGGCCGTGGCGGGCAGGCCGATGGCGAGCTGGCTGACGGTCCGACGCCGCCACGCCGCCGCGATCGCCGAGCGCGGGCGGCCGACCACGGCATAGACCGGCCAGCCCTCGATCCGGTGCACGGCAAGCAGGTGCTCCTCGCCATCCTGCGCCGCGATGGCGCGAAAGACCGCGCGCGGCGGCGTTCCGGCGATGGCCTGGAGGAAGCCGGACGCAGCGGCCGGCGCCTCCGCCGGGCCCTGGCTCTGCGCCAGGATCCCGCCGTCCAGCTGCCATAGCCCTGCGGTGTCGGCCGGGCCGGGGACGAGGCGGGCCAGGCCCTGGGCCGCCCGCGCCGGCTCGACGGAGAGGCTGACCGGCCTGCCGGAGGCGCCCGGCGGCCGATGCGCATTGCCGGTGGCGGTGGGGGGCGGGCCGAGCGGCAATGACGGTCCGGCGTCCGGCCGCGCGGCGTGCGGCCCGCCGACCCCGGCGCGCGGTTCCGCCGTGCCGGCGAGGGTGACGGAATCCTCGCGGTCGGCCGATGGCGTGTCCGCCGCGTCGCGCCCGCGCGCCTTGTGCCATTCGGCCTGGGCGGCGCGGATCTCGGCATCCCGGGCATCGAGCATGCGCTGCCCGTATTCCGCCACCGCTTCGGCGGAGCGGGCGACCTGCTGCTCCGCCTCCTGCCAGGCATCCCGCCAGCCCACCCAGGCGACGCCGGCAAGGCCGAGGGGCAGGACGATGCAGGCCGCGAGCAGCCGGTTGGCTAGCCGGTGGCGCGGCGTCGCGGCGTCGCGGCGCCACTCATCGGCCAGATCGAAGGGCGCAGTCGTCGGCGGCGTGGTCCACATCGCAGCCTCTGTCTCTCCGGGGGGCGGCCAGTCCGGCAACGGGCTGCCACGCAGGCCGCTCATGGCGGCCGCTTCGTTGCAACATGACGGATTGCATCACGGATCGCATCAGCGTGTGTCGCCACGCGCGGATTTTTGATAGGGATTTTGGATCGGGGCGATCGGCTCATCCGATCACCGGATTGCGAGGTCGGTTCGATCCGCTGGCGCCCCGACCTGATCCACCGCTCGGCTTGATCCACCGCAAGGACGCGCGGCGCTTCCGATGCTGTAAAGGCTGCATGCTGGCGGACTGCCTGAAGGACCTCGACGCGATCGGACCGGGCGGCGTGCCGGCGGTCGCGCTCGCGCTGTTCCTGGCGGGGCTGGCCGGCGGCGTCACGCATTGCGCGGGGATGTGCGCGCCCTTCGTGCTGGCACAGGCCGGGGCGCGGGCCGATCGGAGCGCCGCGGGGGGGGTGCTGGCGCGGCTCTCCGGCGCGGCGCTGGCCGAGTACCACCTCGGCCGGATGCTGGGCTACGGGCTGCTCGGCGCCCTGGCCGGCGGGACGGCGGGGCTGGTGACGCAGGTGACGGGGCTGCGCTGGCTGCTGGCGGTGCTGCTGGCCATGGCCGCGCTGCTGATGGCGGCGCAGGCCTCGGCCAGGCTGCCGGCGCGCTGGCGGCCTCCTCTGCCGCCGCTGCCGGGGCCGGGGGCCGGGCTGACGCGGGCGATCGGCGGGCTGCTGGACGCGCCGACGGGCTGGCGGGGCGTCGCGCTCGGCCTGGCGCTGTCGGCGCTGCCCTGCGGGCTGCTCTACGCCGCACTGGCCGGCGCGGCGGCGACGGGATCGGCGCTGGCGGGAGCGATCGCCATGGTCTCCTTCGTGGCGGGAACGGTGCCGGCCATGGTCGGCGTCGCGCTGCTCGGTCGGCTCTTCCTGCGCCGGGCGGGGCAGGGGCTGCGGCTTGCCGGCGCCGCGCTCTTCGCGCTGAACGCGGCGGTGCTGGCGGGGATGGCCTGGCGGCTGGTGGCCTGAGGCATCGCGCCTCCGAGCGATCCGGCTTCGCGGCGAACTGCCTTAACTCCCCGGCAAGCCGCGGCGGGGTAGCATGGGACCTCCGTCCTCCTCGGCCAGGGTCGCATGTCCGTCACGGTCTCCGGGACCGTCCCGGCCAGCATCGCAGAGAACACGAGCCCGGCTGACTGGTCGGGCACGCTGGCCTTCTCGGGCGGCGTGCTGGAGGTGGTGCTCACCGGGCCCGATGCCGGCCGCTTCGAGGCGAGCTTCGACCGCGCGCGGCAGAGCCTCGCGATCCGGCCGGCCGCCAGCCTCGACTCCGAGGCCTTCCCGCCCGGCCAGGTCCTCGCCTTCGGGCTGTCCCTGCGCACTGCGGCGGGGTGGCAGTCGCCGGCCACGATCTGGCAGGTCGCGCTGACCGGCCTCGACGACACCGCGCCCTCGGGGATCCGCTTCCTGTCGGGCGGGGTGGTGCTGGAGAACGACGTCGGCGGGGTGATCGGCGCGCTGGCCGCCGACGACCCCGACACCGCGGGGCCGCTCGCCTTCGACGTCGCCTGGCCCGACGCCGCCTTCTTCGAGGTCGTAGACGGCGTGCTGAAGCTGCGCGAGGGCGTGGACCTGGTCGGGCTCGCGGGCACGACGCGGGAGGTGCTGGTCACCGCGTCGGACGGCACCAACCCCGTGGCGGCGGGGATCGTGACCTTCGCGATCCTCGCCCCCGGCACGGCGCCGGCGCTGCAGGAGGGGACGGCCGCGGCGGAGACCCTGACCGGCGGCGCCGGGGCGGATTTCCTGCTGGGCCAGGGCGGCAACGACCGCCTGGTCGGCAATGGCGGCGACGACATCCTGGAAGGGGGTGATGGCGCGGACACGGTGGATGGCGGCAACGGCAACGACAAGGCGAACGGGGGCGCGGGCGCCGACAGCCTGTCCGGCGGCGCCGCCAACGACCTGCTGAACGGCGGCGACGGCGCCGATACGCTCCGCGGCGGAGACGGCGCTGACACGCTGCGGGGCGGGGCGGCGAGGGACATCCTGTTCGGCGCGAACAATGCCGATTTCCTCGATGGCGGAGAGGATGCTGACAGCCTCTCGGGCGGGGCGGCGGAGGACACGCTGTTCGGCGGCGAGGGCAACGATACTCTGGATGGTGGAACGGAGAACGACCTGCTCGACGGCTATCTCGGCAGCGATTCGCTGCTGGGGGGGGTCGGCGACGACACGCTGCTGGGCGGGGAGGGCGCGGACACGCTGGATGGCGGCGGGGGCGCCGATTCCCTGGCCGGCGGGGCGGGCGACGATACCTATCTGCTGGACGACCTGACCTCGGTCGTCCTGGAACTTGCAGGCGAGGGCTTCGACACGGTCCTTGTCAGCCTCGCCATGGTGATCCCGCTGAATGTCGAGGTGCTGCGCATCCGGTCGGGAACGGGTGACCTCGCGGCATTCGGGGCGGGCTTCGACGACATCCTGTTCGGCAACGAGGGCGGCAATTCGCTGACCGGCGCGGCGGGCGCGGACACGCTGGATGGCGGCGCGGGGGCGGATACGCTCGACGGCGGGGACGGGTCGGACAGCCTGTCCGGCAATGCCGGCGATGACCTGCTGCGCGGCGGCGACGCCATTGACGCGCTGTCGGGCGGCGACGGCAACGACCTCCTGTTGGGCGAGGCCGGGGCGGACAGCCTGGATGGCGGCAACGGCAATGACAGCCTGGATGGCGGGGAAGGCAACGACAGCCTGGCGGGCGGGGCGGGGGCGGACAGCCTGGTCGGCGAGCTGGGCAACGACAGCCTCGATGGCGGCATTGATGCGGACACGCTGCGCGGGGCCGAGGGAAGCGACACGCTGGCGGGCGGCGACGGCAATGACCTGCTGCTCGGCGAGGCCGGCAACGACCTGCTGCTGGGCGGCGCGAGCCTCGACACCTTATCGGGCGGCGATGGCGACGATTCGCTCGATGGCGGGACGGGCGAGGACAGCCTTGGCGGCGGCGCGGGGGCCGATTCGCTGTCCGGCGGCGACGACGCGGACACGCTGGACGGCGGTGACGGGCCTGACACGCTGGATGGCGGCGCGGGGCCGGACAGCCTCTCGGGCGCGGCGGGGGACGACTGGCTGCGCGGCGGGGCGGGCGCCGACACGCTGCTCGGCGGGGCAGGGCGGGACCTGCTGGCCGGGGAGGACGCCGAGGACAGCCTGGCCGGCGGCGAGGGCGACGACCTGCTGGCGGGCGGCGCGGGGGCGGACACGCTGGATGGCGGGGCGGCGTCCGACCTCCTGCTGGGCGGCGCGGGGGACGACCTGCTGCGGGATGGGGACGGCAACGACACGCTGGCAGGCGGCGAGGGGAACGACACGCTGGAGGCGGGCGCGGGGCGCGACCTGCTGGATGGCGGGGCCGGCAACGACCTGCTGCGCGCCGTCGCGGGCGGGGCGGAACTGCGCGGCGGGGAGGGGGCGGACACGCTGGACGGACCCGGGCTGGCCGTGGCCACGCTGCTGGCCGGAGGTCTCGGCGACGATGTCTACGTCCTGCGCGGCGGCGACCGCATCGTCGAGGCGCCGGGCGGCGGGCGCGACACCGTGCTCGTCAACGCCGGCGGCACCTTCACCCTGGCCGAGGGGCTGGAGAACGCAGTGCTGACGGCCGGCAATGGCGGGGTCATCGGCAGCGCCGCGGCGAACGCGCTGACCGGGTCGGACCTGCCGAACCTGCTGTTCGGCGCGGCGGGGCCGGACACGCTGGACGGGCGCGGCGGCAATGACACGCTGATGGGCGGGGAGGGACAGGACATCTTCGTGCAGCGCGCGGCGTCGGGCTTCGACGTGGTGCGGGACTTCGAGCCCGGCGTGGACGTGCTGATGCTGGTGGGCAGCGGCCTGGCCGAGCCCGAGGCCGCGCTCTGGTCATTGCAGTTCACGTCAAGCGGGGCCGTGATCACGATTCCGGGAGGCGGTGTCCTGCTGGAGGGGGTAGGGTCGGGAGTGTTGCGTGCCAACGATTTAGTCGTGATATGAGGCGTCTCGCTTGGCGGTCTGCTGGTCACAGTCTGACGTACGATCGCGCGAATGTGTTGACGATCCGTTAACGATGTCCCAATGTCCGTTCGTCGTCCCGTGGTTGTGCTGTCGCGCCGCCACAACCCCGGCGTGCCACGCACGCCGGGTTGGGACGCGGTTGACTGGGCCAGACTTGAACAGGAAGGGGATCAGCATGACCGACAAGGGGAAGGCGCTGCTGCGGCGCGCCAGGGAACTCGGCCTGAAGCTCGCGGGCGACCGCAAGGGCGTGACGGCGGTGGAGTATGGCGTGATCGCCGCGCTCATCATCGTGGTCTGCATCGTGGCCATCACCACGGTGGGCACGAACCTGAACTCCACCTTCACGGCGGTCGGGAACAACCTGACGCGCTGATACCGCGTGCGGCGGGCCACGCCCGCTGCCAGGGGCCGGCGCCCGGGGCAGGCGCCGGCCGCTCCTGTTCCGAGCCTCCGGTTACCTCACGAGATCGCGGTAGGCGTGCCAGGTGGCATGCCCGACCAGCGGCAGCACCAGCGCCAGGCCCAGGAAGAACGGCACCAGCGCCATCGCGGTGAAGACCACGATCAGGCCCGCCCAGAAGGCCATCGCCCGCCAGTTGTCGAGCGTGGCCTTGATGGACACCACGACCGCCTCGATCGCCGAGACGTCGCGGTCCACCAGCATCGGGATCGAGACCGCCGACACGGCGAAGGCGAGGCAGGCCAGCACGAAGCCGGCGCCTGTCCCGATGATCAGGAAGGGCAGGAGCTGGTCGGAGCGCAGCATGGCCAGCGGGATGTCCTCGATCGAGGCGCCGAAGTTCAGGCCGAAGAAGGCCATGAAGATCAGCGCGGCCATGCGCACCCAGAACAGGTTGATCAGCAGCAGCAGCGCCCCGATGAGCGCGAGCTGCTGGCCGTTGCGGCGGAAGGCGCGCAGGGCCGTGGCGAAGGACACCGCCTCTCCCTTCTCGAGCCGGCGGGAGGTGTCGTAGAGCCCGGCGCCGATGATCGGCGCGACGAGGAAGAAGCCCGCGACGGCGGGCAGCACCGCCCAGAGCGCGCCGAGCGCGATCAGCAGCAGGACCAGCGCCCAGCCCGCGGCGACGACGGCGCCGCCGTAGAAGAAGCCGATATGCGGCGTGGCCATCAGGTCGCGCCAGCCCGCTTCCAGCCAGGCCCAGGGCCGGTCGCTGGCGACGACCATGATACGGATATTCGTGCCCGCGACCGTGCCGCCTGCCTGCTCGCTCATCGGACGCCCGCTCCTCCCCGCCTCGCCGGCCTTTCGGCATGGCCTGCCGACCATAGGACGTCTTTGGCGCGGCCGAACTTGATCCTGATCAAGGACGGTTCCCCGCTGGGAGGGTTTCCTCGCGAGCACGTGCCCGGTCGGTTCGCGACCTCTGGCGCGCGGAGGGGAGATCCGACCTCATGTCAGCAACGGGCTATGCCGATGGGCTGGCCGCACCCGCGACGGGCACGCCGTCTGCGGTTCGCTCCGCAGGCTATGTGGAGGCGCCGATCCGCGCCTTCGCGATCGCCACGGTCTTCTGGGGCGTGGTCGGGTTCCTGGTGGGCGTCGTCATCGCCTCCCAGCTCGCCTGGCCGCTCCTGAACCTCGACCTGGAATGGACGACCTTCGGTCGGCTCCGCCCGGTCCACACCAGCGCGGTGATCTTCGCCTTCGGCGGGAATGCGATGTTCACGACGTCGCTCTATGTCGTGCAGCGCACCTGCCGCGCGCGGCTCTTCGGCGGCGAGCCGATGGGCTGGTTCCTGTTCTGGGGCTACCAGTTCGTCATCGTCATGGCCGCGCTAGGCTACGTGCTCGGCGTGACGCAAGGCAAGGAATACGCCGAGCCCGAATGGTACGTGGACCTCTGGCTGACGGTCGTCTGGGTGCACTACCTCGTCGCATTCGGCGGCACCATCCTCCGGCGCGAGGAGCCGCACATCTACGTCGCGAACTGGTTCTACCTGGCCTTCATCATCACCGTCGCGATGCTGCACATCGGCAACAACCTGGCGCTTCCCGTGACCTGGGGCAGCGCGAAGAGCTACGGCGCGGCGTCGGGCGTGCAGGACGCGATGATCCAGTGGTGGTACGGCCACAACGCCGTCGGCTTCTTCCTGACCGCGGGCTTCCTCGGGATGATGTACTACTTCATCCCCAAGCAGGCCGAGCGGCCGATCTACTCCTACCGGCTGTCGATCGTTCATTTCTGGTCGCTGATCTTCCTCTATATCTGGGCGGGTCCGCACCACCTCCACTACACCGCGCTGCCGGACTGGGCGCAGACGCTCGGGATGGTGTTCAGCGTCATGCTGTGGATGCCGTCCTGGGGCGGCATGATCAACGGCGTCATGACGCTGTCGGGTGCGTGGGACAAGCTGCGCACCAACCCGGCGCTGCGCTTCTCCGTCACCTCGCTCGGCTTCTACGGCATGTCCACCTTCGAGGGGCCGGTGATGTCGATCAAGGCGGTGAACAGCCTGTCGCACTACACCGACTGGACGATCGGCCACGTCCATAGCGGCGCGATGGGCTGGGTCGGCTTCGTGACCTTCGGCGCGCTCTACTGGCTGTTCCCGCGGCTGTGGAACAAGCAGGCGCTCTGGTCGGAGAAGCTGGTTTCCTGGCACTTCTGGATCGCGACGCTGGGCATCGTCCTCTACATCACCGCGATGTGGGTGTCGGGCATCCTGCAGGGCCTGATGTGGCGCGCCTACGACGAGAACGGCTTCCTGCAGTACAGCTTCATCGAGACCGTCGCCGCGATGCACCCGTACTACGTCATCCGCGTGATGGGCGGCGTGCTGTATCTCAGCGGCGCGCTGATCATGGTCTACAACCTCTGGATGACCGTCACCCGCGGCGAGACCACGGAGGCGGTCGCCGCCCCCGTGGCCGCCGGCGCCGTGCCGGCCGCCGCCGCGTGAAGGAGGGCGGTGCCATGAAGTGGTTCAACCACGCCAGGATCGAGACCAACCTGATCCTGATGGGCGTGCTCACGCTCATCACCGTCTCGATCGGCGGCCTGGTGCAGATCGTCCCCCTCTTCACCGTCAGCACGACGATCGAGCGGGTGGTGGGCGTCCGCCCCTACACCCCGCTCGAGCTGATGGGCCGGAACATCTACGTCCGGGAGGGCTGCTACCTCTGCCACAGCCAGATGATCCGCCCCTTCCGCGACGAGCTCGAGCGCTACGGCCACTACAGCCTGGCGGCGGAGAGCATGTACGACCATCCCTTCCAGTGGGGCTCGAAGCGCACGGGGCCCGACCTCGCGCGCGTCGGCGGGCGCTATTCCGACGACTGGCAGGCCGCGCATCTGCGCAGCCCGCGCGGCGTGGTGCCGGAGAGCATCATGCCGCCCTACGCCTTCCTCGACCGGCCGCTGGACTACCACGACATTGCCGATCACCTGCGGACGCAGCGCGCCGTCGGCGTGCCCTATTCCGACGAGATGATCGCCAATGCCCGCGCCGACCTCGAGGCGCAGGCGATCCCCGATCGCGACGCCGGCGCCTTCCAGGGACGATACGCCCGTGCCCGCCAGGCCGCCTTCGACGGCAATCCCGCGGGGGTGACGGAGATGGATGCGCTGGTCGCCTACCTGCAGATGCTCGGCACGCTCGTGCAGTTCCGCGACGTGACGCCCGAACAGCTCAGGCAGCAGTGAGGAGGAGCGGACAATGAGCGAGCTCTACGCCGCCCTGCAGCCGATCCTGCCGACGATCTGGGTCGTCTGGTTCTTCATCCTGTTCACGGGGATCATCCTCCATGTGATGGCCCCCTGGCGGAAGCGGTCCTACGAGCGGATGGGCGACATCCCGCTGCGTGACGACCCGCCTTCGCGGTTGCGCTGAGGAGGCGCGCGCATGCCGACGAAGATCGAGAAGGATGCCGTCACCGGCACCATGACGACCGGCCACGAATGGGACGGGCTGAAGGAGCTGAACACGCCGCTGCCGAAGTGGTGGCTCTACCTGTTCTACGTCACCATCGCCTTCGCGGTGGTGTGGATGGTGCTCTATCCCTCGCTGCCGATCCGTGGCGCCACCGGCGTCACCGGCTGGGTCGCGCGGGAGGCGGTCGGCGTCGAAGTCGCGGCGGCGAATGCCCGCATGGCGCCGATGATGAACCGCCTGCGCGAGGCGACGCCCGCCGAGATCGCGGCGAACCCCGAGATGCGCGCCTTCGCCATGGCGGGCGGGCGCATCGCCTTCGCCAACAACTGCGCTTCCTGCCACGGCGCGGGCGGCCAGGGCCAGGCCGGCGGCTATCCCTCGCTGGCCGATGACGACTGGATCTGGGGCGGCGGCTTCGACGCCATCCACCGGACCATCGCCAACGGCATCCGCGCCGGCGAGAGCGACGAGGAGCGGATCAGCATGATGCCGCGCTTCGGTGCCGACGGCGTGCTGACCACCGCGCAGATCGCTGATGTCACGCAGTTCGTGCTGTCCCTGTCGGGCCGTTCGACCGACGCGGCGGCGGCCGACCGCGGCAAGCCTCTCTATGCCGACAACTGCGCGGCCTGCCACGGCGACGGCGGCGAGGGGAACCGCGATGTCGGCGCGCTCCGGCTGAACGACCGGGTCTGGCTGCACGCCAACCCGTCCGACGCGGCTTCGGTCGCGCGCTACATCGCCAATCCGCGGATGGGCGTGATGCCGGCCTGGGGCAGACGGTTGGACCCTGCGA
This sequence comes from Falsiroseomonas sp. HW251, assembly GCF_050563545.1. Taxonomy (NCBI): domain Bacteria; kingdom Pseudomonadati; phylum Pseudomonadota; class Alphaproteobacteria; order Acetobacterales; family Roseomonadaceae; genus Falsiroseomonas; species Falsiroseomonas sp. HW251. The sequence continues at coordinate 239,121 of NZ_JBNXUM010000004.1, read as the reverse complement.
CCGTCAACATGCTGACCGTCTATGTGCACGCGCTGGGCGGGGGCGAGAACTGAGCACGGCGTGACGTGACTTCCCCCTCCCCCGCAGTCGCGGGGGAGGGAGCAGAGTGGCGGGGTCAGGAGCCGGATCTTCATGAACGACGTGACGGCGAAGGCGAGGCTGAGGAACGCGGGGCCCGTGGCCGCCGGACAGCCGCTCTACGCCGATCGCCAGAAGGTCTATCCGCGCGCGGTCTCCGGCCCGGTGCGGCGCGCCAAATGGGCGGTGCTGATCGCCTGCCTCTTCCTCTACTACACCGTGCCGCTGATCCGCTGGGACCGAGGGCCGAACGCGCCGGACCAGGCGGTGCTGGTCGATATCGGCAACGGGCGGCTCTACTTCTTCATGGTCGAGATCTGGCCGCAGGAGGTTTACTACCTCACCGGCCTGCTGGTGCTCGGCGCCATCGCGCTCTTCGCCGCGACGTCTCTCTTCGGCCGCGTCTGGTGCGGCTTCGCCTGCCCGCAGACCGTCTGGACCGACCTCTTCATGTGGGTCGAGCGCCTGATCCAGGGCGACCGGAACGAGCGGATGAAGCTCGACCGCGCGCCCTGGACCGCGGCGAAGTGGCGCAAGAAGATCATGACCCACGCCGCCTGGCTCGCGATCGCCGCGGCCACTGGCGGCGCCTGGATCATGTACTTCAACGATGCGCCGACCATGACGGTGCAGCTGCTGACGCTGCAGGCGTCGAAGGAGGTCTACTTCTTCTTCGGCCTCTTCACCGCCACGACCTACCTGCTGGCGGGCTGGGCGCGGGAGCAGGTCTGCACCTACATGTGCCCCTGGCCACGCTTCCAGGCCGCGATGCTGGACGAGAACTCCCTCGTCGTCTCCTACCGCGCCTGGCGCGGCGAGCCCCGCGGCAAGCTGAAGGAGGAAGGCCACGGCGACTGCGTGGACTGCAATGCCTGCGTCAATGTCTGCCCCACGGGGATCGACATCCGCGACGGGCAGCAGATGGAATGCATCGGCTGCGGGCTCTGCATCGATGCCTGCGACGACGTCATGGCCAGGCTCGACAGGCCCAGGGGGCTGATCGCCTTCGAGACGCTGAAGAACATCGCGGCCTCCGACGCCGCGGCGCGCGGCATCCCGCCTTCGCCGGCGCGGACCGAGGTCGGCATGGCGGCGCGCCACGTCCCGAACTTCATCCGCGCGCGCACCGTGATCTACGCCGCGGTCATCGCGACGGTGCTGGCGGTGATGACGGGCGCCTGGCTGCTGCGGCAGGAGGTGACGCTGGCGGTGCTGCGCGACCGCGCGCCGCTCTTCGTCAGCCTGTCCGACGGCGGCATCCGCAACGCCTATACACTGAAGATCGCGAACAAGTCGCGCCAGGCCGGCGAGCTGACGCTGGTGATGGACAGCCGCGCGCCGCTGCGCCTGACGGTCCAGGAAGCGCAGGAGGTCGGGCCGAACCGCTTCACCGTGGCGACCCGCGGCGACGGCATCACGCAGTGGCGCGCGCTGATCACGCTGCCGCATGATGTGCCCACCCGCGAATCCACCGAAGTGACCTTCCGCCTGCTCGACGCTCGCGGCCGGACGGTCGTGCGCACCGACAGCGTCTTCCTCGGCCCGCATGGGCAGGAGAACCACCGATGAGCGACGCCGCCACGCGGCCCGGCCTGGACTACGATCCCCGCCGCAGCCGCTGGATCCCCTGGGCCTTCGTCGGCGCCTTCGGCGTGATCATCGCGGTGAACGCCACCCTGGTTTACGCCGCGCTGTCCACCTTCACCGGCGTCACGACGGAGCACAGCTACGACCGCGGTCGCGCCTACAACGCGGTGATCGCCGAGGCCGCGCGGCAGGACGCGCTGGGCTGGAAGCCGGCGCTGTCGCTCGCCGACGGCGTGCTGACCGTGACGGTGACGGACCGCGAGGACCGGCCCGTCGGCGGGCGCCTGGAAGGCGTGCTGCAGCGACCGATCGAGGGTGCGGCGCTGACCCTCGACTTCGCCGCGGCCGGCCCCGGCCGCTTCATCGCCTTCGCCCCGCTGCCCGGCCAGGGCCAGTGGGAGGTGCGGCTGACGCTGACGGGCGAACGCGGCGAGCGCCGCGACATCCGCGAGCGGGTCTTCGTGCGATGACAATCTCCGCCGCCCTGCCGGAAGGCTTGGCGCCGGGCCAGGCCGGCTTCTCCCGCGCGGCCTGCGCGCATTGCGGCGCGCCGCTCGCGCCGGGGCAGGGCGAGTTCTGCTGCACGGGCTGCGCGGGCGCGCATGCGCTCGTGCGCGGCCTCGGCCTCGACGCCTTCTACCGCCGGCAGGAGACCGCGGCCGGCACGCTGCGTCCGCCGGAGGCGCTGACCACGGATTTCGCGCCGCATGCGCGCGACGCCGGGAAGGGCGTGCATGAGCTGGAGCTGATGGTCAGCGGGCTCACCTGCGGTGCCTGCGTCTGGCTGGTGGAGCAGGCGCTGGCGGCCGAGCCCGACGTGATCAAGGCGCGCGCGAGCCTGACGGCGCGGCGGCTGACGATCGCCTGGCGCGGCGACGCCGATCGCGCGCGCGACCTCGCCGCACTCGTCGCGCGGCTCGGCTTCAAGGTCGCGCCCTGGTCGCCGGCCTGCCTGCGCGCGACCGAGGACGCGGAAGGCCGCGCGCTGGTCCGCGCGCTGGGGATCGCGGCCTTCGGCTCGATGAACGTGATGCTGGTCTCCGTCGCGGTCTGGGTCGGCACGGACATGGAGCCCGCGACCCGCCAGGCCATGCACTGGCTCGCCGCGCTGATCGGGCTGCCGGTCGTGCTGGTGGCGGGGATGCCCTTCTACCGATCCGCCTGGGACGCGGTCCGGGCGGGGCGCGTGAACATGGACCTCGCGGTATCCATCGGCGTGCTGGCGACGACGCTGATGTCGATCAGCGAGACCCTGCGCAATGGCGACTACACCTGGTTCGACGGCGCGACCTCGCTGCTCGCGCTGCTGCTGGCCGGGCGCGTGCTGGACCGCGGCATGCGCCGCCGCGCGCGGCAGGCCGTGGCGGAGCTGCTGGCGCTGCAGGAAGGCACGGTCGCGCTGCATCTCGCGGACGGCACGACGCGCGCCGTCCCGGCCGAGGCCGTGCAGGCCGGCGACCGCGTGCTGGTCGCCGCCGGCGACCGGCTGCGGCTGGACGGCACGGCGGGGGAGGAGGTGCTGCTCGACACCGCCGCCACCACGGGCGAATCCGTGCCGCGGCGCCTCGCGCGCGGCGAGGCGATCCCGGCCGGCGCGGTCAACATGGGCCAGCCCTTCCTGCTGACGGTGAGCGCGGCGGCGAAGGACGGCTCGCTCGCGCAGCTCGGGCGCCTGCTGGAGCGCGCGGAGCAGGGGCGCGGGCGGTTCGTCTCCGTCGCGGACAAGGCGGCGCGGCTCTACGTGCCGGTCGTGCATGTCGTCGCACTCTGCACCTTCCTGGGCTGGTGGCTGGGGGTCGGGGTCGCCTGGCAGGCGGCGCTGGTGCCGGCGGTCGCGGCGCTGATCGTGACCTGCCCCTGCGGCCTGGCGATCGCGGTGCCCGCGGTGCAGGTCGCGGCCGTCGGCGCGCTGTTCCGCCGCGGCGTGCTGGTGGCCTCGCCGACCGCGCTCGAACGGCTGGCCACCGCCGACCACGCCGTGCTCGACAAGACCGGGACGCTGACCGAGGGCCATCCCGTGCTGGTCGAGGAGGAGGGCGTGGATCCCGCGGTGCTCCGTGCCGCCGCCTCCATGGCCCGCGCCTCGCGCCATCCGCTGGCGCAGGCGCTGGTCCGCGCCCGCCACGACGCGCCGGCGCTGGAAGGCGTGCGGGAGATGCCGGGGCGGGGCCTGGTGCGCGGCAGCGCGCGGCTCGGCAGCCCGGCCTTCTGCGGGCTGGAGGACGACCACGGCTCCGGCATGACCCTGGCCTATGTCGTGGCGGGGCAGGTGCCCGTGGTGTTCCGCTTCGCCGACCGGCTGCGCGCCGACGCCGGCCGAGCGGTCGCGGAACTGCACGGCCTCGGGCTCGAGACCGAATTGCTGTCCGGGGACGGGCCGGGCGCGGTGGAGGCCGCGGCGGCCGCGATCGGGATCGGCCCCTGGGAGGCGCGTGCCACGCCCGCCGGCAAGGCGCACCGGATCGAGACGCTGAAGAAGGCGGGCAAGCATCCGCTGATGGTCGGCGACGGCATCAACGACGCCGGCGCGCTGGCGCTGGCGCATGTCTCGGTCAGCCCCGGCACGGGCACCGATCTCGCGCAGGCCGCATCCGACATCGTGCTGCGGTCGGAGGGGCTGACGGCGCTGCCGGCGGCGATCCGCGTCGCGCGCAAGGCGCAGTGCCTGGCGAAGCAGAACATCGCCTTCAGCCTGGCCTACAACCTGGTCGCGGTGCCGATGGCGGTGCTGGGCCATGTCACGCCGCTGATCGCGGCGCTGGTGATGGCGAGTTCCTCCATCATCGTGATCCTGAACGCGCTGCGCGCGGGGAAGGAGGCTGGAGCATGACAGCGATCATCGGGAGCTGGCGGCCTGCCGCGCGCCCGGCGTCTGAGGGCATGAAACAATGAACGCTCTGGTGTTCCTGGTGCCGGCGGCCCTGGCGCTCGGCCTGCTCGGCCTGGCCGGCTTTCTCTGGGCGCTGAAGGCGCGCCAGTACGACGACCTCGACGGCGCGGCGTCCCGCATCCTGTTCGACGACCTGCCCCGCAAGGAGAAGACGTGATGTACTACTTCATGGCTGTCGGCGCGCTTCTCGCGATCATCGGCCTCGCCGCGATCTCGGCCGCGCAGGACCTCGGCATGACGATCTTCGGTTACAGCCTCTTCGTCTTCGGCGTGCTCTTCGCCCTGTTCCTGCTGAAGCGGCATTTCGACCACGCGGACGGCTCGGCGAGGCACTGAACGTGCCGGCCCGCATGACGGCCGCCGCGCTGCTGGCGCTTCTGGCCAGCGGCTGCGCGCGGCCCGACCCAGCCTGCGCCCCGGCCTTCGCCGCCTTCGAACGGCAATGGCCAGGCATGACCGCCGGGCCGGGGATGATGCTGACCGGGCCAGGGCAGGCGCTGGCCGCGGATGCCTCGGGCTTTGCGCAGCAATCGGTGGCCGGCCTGCCGCCGGCCGACCGTGCGAGCTGCTACGACCTGCTGATGCGCAGCCGCGGCTTCGCGGATTTCCCGCCTTATCCGGGGTGACGGGGTGCCGTTGCGCGGGCGGGCGGGCCGGGCGAGACTTGCCGGCATACCGCAACGTCAACAGGGGATCGCCGCATGAGGATCGCCGTTCGCCTGCTGGGCGCGATCATGCTTCTGCCCGGCCTCGCCTTCGCGCAATCCGACCCGCCGCCGGCCGTCGTCTCGACCAGCGTGGAGCGGATCGCGGTGGTCGAGAGCGTGAACCTCTCCGAGCGCACGGTCCTGCTGCGCGGGGAGTCCGGCGCGCAGACCGGCGCGTTGGCGACGGTGCGCGTCGGGCCGCAGGTGCGCAACCTCAACCTGGTGAAGCCGGGCGACCGCGTGGTGATCACCGTCACGGAAGCCATCGCCGCGAGCGTCGCGCGCCCGGAGGACGGCGCCTCGCCGACCGCCAGCGTGGAGCAGGCCTTGCGCGCCGCACCCGGGGAGCGGCCGGCGGCCAGCCTGAACGAAGGCCGGCGCATCCGCGTGCGGGTGGATGCCGTGGACACCCTGCAGAACACCGTCAGCTTCACCGAGCCCGACGGCGACAGGCGCACGGTGCGGGTGCAGAACCCGCGCATGCAGCAGTTCATCCGCGGGCTGCAGCCCGGCGAGGAGGTGGACGTGGTCTACCTCGAGAATGTCAGCCTGCGCGTGGTGCCGGCGGGCGGCTGACGCGCGTCATTCCGGCACCGGCGACAGCTCGTGCTTCAGGCAGCGCAGCGCGAAGCTGGTCCGCGTGTGACGGATGCCGGGCAGGCGGTACAGCCGGTCCCTCAACAGGCGCTCGTAGCCCTGCGTGCCGCCCACCGCGGCCTTGATGACATAGTCGTATTCGCCTGTGACAAGGTGACATTCCAGCACCTCCGGCATGCCCATCACCGCGTCCTCGAAGCGCTTCAGCTGCGCCTCGTCGTGGCGCTCCATCATCACCTCGATGAAGACCGTGTCGGGCAGGCCGAGCGCGGCCTGGTCCAGCAGCGCGGCATAGCCCTTGATGACGCCCGCCTGCTCCAGCCGCTTCACGCGCGTCCAGCAGGGGGAGGCCGAGAGGCCGACTTCCTCGGCCAGCTCGGCATTGGTCAGCCGGCCCTGGCGCGATAGCGCCCGAAGGATCTTCTTGTCGATTGCGTCCATGCCAGAAGCCTATTCCGTTCTTTTGGCGGCGCACAACGAAATACGGAAACTACCTCTTCGCAATCCGGTTCATCCTTTCCATAGTCCAGGAATGAACGGAGCCGCGCCCATGGGCAGCCTGCAGCGCCCCGAAGTGAGCCTCGAAGACCGCTGGAACGCCGCCGGCGAACCCGTGGTGATGACCGGCATCCAGGCGCTGGTGCGCCTGCCGCTGCTGCGCCGGCACCTCGATGCCGCCGAAGGCTGGAACACCGCGGGCTATATCAGCGGCTATCGCGGCTCGCCGCTCGGCGGCTACGACCAACTGCTGGTCAAGGAGGCGGGCCGCCTGGCCGAGGCCAAGGTCGTCTTCAACCCCGGCCTGAACGAGGACCTCGCCGCCACCGCGGTCTGGGGCACGCAGCAGCTGCATCTGTCGCCAGGCGCGCGGCACGAGGGCGTCTTCGGCATCTGGTACGGCAAGGGGCCGGGGACCGACCGCTGCGGCGACGTGATGCGCCATGCCAACATGGCCGGCACGGCCGCGAAGGGCGGCGTGCTCGCGCTGTCGGGCGATGACCCCGCGGCGAAGTCCTCCACCGTCACCTCGGGCTGCGAGTTCACCTTCCAGGACCTCGAGATGCCGGTGCTGGACCCCGCGGAGGTCGCGGAGGTGCTGGAATTCGGCGTGAAGGGTCTGGCGCTGAGCCGCTACGCCGGCACCTGGGTCGGGCTGAAATGCGTCGCCGAGACCATGGACGCCGCCCAGACGCTCCGCGTGGATCCCGCTTCCTATGTGACGAACGCGCCGCGCTTCGACCTGCCGCCGGACGGCGTGCATCTGCGCATTCCCGACACCGCCATCGCGATGGAGAAGCGGCTCCGCACGGTGAAGATCCCGGCCGCATCCGCCTTCGCCCGCGCCAACGGTTTCGACCGCATGGTGGTGGACAGCCCGAATGCGCGCTTCGGCATCGTCGTGCGCGGCAAGGCCTTCGCGACGCTTCGCCAGGTGCTGGCCGATGCCGGCATTTCGCCGGACTTCGCGCGGCAGCAGGGCCTGCGCATCTGGAAGGTCGGCCTGGCCTGGCCGCTGGACGCGGAGGGGGCGCGCGCCTTCGCGGAGGGCCTGGAGGAAGTGCTGGTCATCGAGGACCGCCGCGCCTTCCTCGAGCCGCAGCTGCGCGACGCGCTCTATCCGCTTGACCGGCGCCCGCGGATCGTCGGCAAGAAGGACGAGCGCGGTGCGCCGCTGCTGTCGGAGCTGACGGAGCTCGACGCCGGCCAGGTGCTGCGCGCCCTGGCGATGCGCCTGCCCGAGGCGCTGCGCACGCCGCAATTGTCCGAGCGCCTGCGCGCGCTGGAGGAGCTCGATCGCGGCGCGGCGGAGCCGCTGGTCTCGCGCGATCCATTCTTCTGCCCGGGCTGCCCGCACAACACCTCGACGGCGCTCCCCGAGGGGTCGCGGGGCCTGGCCGGCATCGGCTGCCACTGGCTGGTCACCAAGATGCCGGAACGGCAGACCGTGGCCTACACGCATATGGGCGGCGAGGGGGTGCCCTGGCTCGGCATCGCGCCCTTCACGGACGAGAAGCACATCTTCGCCAATGTCGGCGACGGCACCTGGATGCATTCGGGCTCGCTCGCGCTGCGCGCGGCCGTCGCGGCGGGGCAGAACATCACCTTCAAGCTGCTGGTCAACTCCGCCGTCGCGATGACCGGCGGGCAGCCGGTGGAGGGACACCCGACGGTGCCGCGCATCGCGGCCCAGGTGCGGGCGGAGGGCGTGCAGCGCATCGCCATCGTCTCCGACGATCCCGAGCGGCATGAGGACGACCCCGAGATGCCGCGCGGCGTCACCTTCCATCACCGCAGCGCGCTCGATGCCGTGCAGCAGGAGCTCCGCGGGTTCCCCGGCGTGACGGCGCTGATCTACGACCAGGAATGCGCGACGGAGCGCCGGCGCAAGCGCAAGCGCGGCAAGGCCGCGCAGGCCGAACGCCGCGCGGTGATCAATCCCCGCGTCTGCGAGGATTGCGGGGAATGCTCGCGCGTCTCCAACTGCATCGCGGTGGAGCCGCTGGCAACCGAGTTCGGCCGCAAGCGCCGCATCGACCAATCCGCCTGCAACCAGGACCTGTCCTGCGTGACGGCCTTCTGCCCGTCCTTCGTGACGCTGGTCGGCGCCGAGCCCGCCAGGCCCGGCGCGGTCGCGATGCCGGAGGGCGTGCTGCCCGACCCCGTGCTGCCGGAGCCCGTGGATGGCCGCGCCTGGAACGTGATGATCGCGGGCGTCGGCGGGCAGGGCGTCACGGCGCTCGGCCAGATCCTGGCGATGGCGGCGCATATCGACGGGCGGCCGAGCCGGTCCGTGGACACGCTGGGCTTCGCGCAGAAGGGCGGCGGCGTCCATGTGCAGCTTCGCCTCGGCCGGCCCGGCGCGACGGAGGAGAGCATCCCCTCGCCGCGCATCGGCGCGGGCCAGGCGGATGTGCTGATCGCCTCCGACATGGTGGTGGCGCATGGCCGCAACGCGCGGCCGATGCTGGGGCCCGACCGCACGGCCGCGATCGTCAACGCCGACCTGCAGCCGACCGCGGCCTTCGTGCGCGACACCTCCACGCGCTACGACGGCGAGGCGATGCTGGCCAGCCTCCGCGCCGCGACGAAGAAAGTGCATCCGCTGCACGCGGCGGCCGAGGTCGTGGAACGGCTCGGCGATGCGATCTACCTCAACATCTGGCTGCTGGGCGGGGCGTATCAGCGCGGCCTGGTGCCGGTCTCGTGCGCCGCGATCGAGCAGGCGATCCGGCTGAACGGCGCACAGGTCGAGCGCAACCTCGCGGCCTTCGCGCTGGGCCGGCGGGCGGCGATCGAGGGAAGCGAGGCCGCGGCGCCGAAGGCCGAGACGCTGGACGAGCTGGTGGCGCGTCGCGTGGCTGATCTCACGGCGTACCAGAACGGGGCCTATGCACGCCGCTATGCCGATTTCGTCGCCAAGGTCCGCGCGGCGGAAGCGGCGATGGGCAGCGAACGGCTGTCGCGTGCCGTCGCGGCGCAGCTCCATCGGCTGATGGCCTACAAGGACGAGTACGAGGTGGCGCGGCTGCATTCCCTGCCGGAATGGCGCGCGCAGCTCGCGCACGACTTCGCGGGGAGCCCGCGGATCGAGTTCAACCTCGCGCCGCCGATGATCTCGAAGCAGGATCCGAACACGGGCATGCCGGCGAAGCGGCGCTTCGGGCCGTGGATGGCGACCGCGATGGGCCTGCTGCGCCACGGCAAGATGCTGCGCGGCACGCCGCTCGATCCCTTCGGCCGCACCGAGGAGCGGCGGATGGAGCGCGCGCTGATCGCGGAGTTCACGGGCGCGATCGAGGCGATGCTTGGGAAGCTGACGCCGGCGACGCACGCCGCTGCCTGCGAATGGGCGGAAGCCGCTGCGGGCATCAAGGGCTTCGGGCCGGTGAAGGTGCGGAACCTGGAGAAGACGCGGGCGCGCTGGCGGGAGATCGAGGCGCGGCTATAGTCGAGGGCACGCAGCCCCCACCCCGGCCCTCCCTCGCAAGCGGGGGAGGGGGAAGAGGCAGGACCCGCCCATGCCCCTCGACGACGCCGTCTTCGACCTGCCCGAGGCCACGAAGGAACTCCGCGAGACCGCGCTCGCCTTCGCGCGCGACCGCCTGGCGCCGAATGCGCAGCGCTGGGACGAGGAGAAGCACTTCCCCGTCGAAGTCATGCGGGAAGCCGCCGGGCTCGGCATGGCCGCGCTCTATGTCCGCGAGGAATCCGGCGGCGCGGGGCTGACGCGGCTCGACGCCGCGGTGGTGTTCGAGGCGCTGGCGACGGGCTGCCCGACGGTCTCGGCCTTCCTGTCCATCCACAACATGGTGGCCTGGATGATCGACCGCTTCGGCAGCGACGCGCAGCGCGCGACCTGGCTGCCGCAGCTGATCGGCATGGACAAGGTCGCGTCCTACTGCCTGACGGAACCCGGCGCCGGCAGCGACGCAGCCGCACTGTCCACGCGCGCGACGCGCGACAACCAGGGCTATGTGCTGAACGGCGTGAAGCAGTTCATCAGCGGCGCGGGCGCGTCGGACCTCTATCTCACGATGGTCCGCACGGGCGGCGCGGGCGCCAACGGCGTCTCGGCGCTGCTGATCCCGAAGGAAACGCCGGGCCTGTCCTTCGGCGCGAACGAGCGAAAGATGGGCTGGAACGCCCAGCCCACGCGCCAGGTGATCTTCGAGGCGGCGCGCGTGCCGGCCGATGCGCTGCTGGGCGAGGAAGGCCAGGGCTTCCGCTTCGCCATGGCGGGGCTGGACGGCGGGCGGCTCAACATCGGCGCCTGCAGCCTCGGCGGCGCGCAGCGCGCGCTCGCCATCGCGCTGGCCTATGTGCAGGAACGCAAGGCCTTCGGGCAGGAGGTCTCGCGCTTCCAGGCGACGCAGTTCCGGCTCGCCGACATGGCCACCGAGCTCGAGGCCGCGCGCACGCTGCTCTGGCGCGCCTGCGCGAAGCTCGATGCCAAGGCGGCGGACGCCACCGCCTTCTGCGCCATGGCCAAGCGCTTCGCCACCGACACCGGCTTCCGCGTGGCGGACGAGGCGCTGCAACTGCTCGGCGGTTACGGCTACCTCTCGGACTACGGGATCGAGAAGATCGTGCGCGACCTGCGCGTGCACCGCATCCTGGAGGGCACCAACGAGATCATGCGGCTGATCATCGCGCGCAGCCTGCTCGGGCGATAGCGCCGTGCAGCAGCAGATGTCGGTCGTGACGCTCGGCGTCGCGGACCTCGCGCGATCGCGGCGCTTCTATGCCGAGGGCTTCGGCTGGGTGCCGGTCTTCGAGAACGAGGAGATCGTCTTCTACCAGATGAACGGCTTCGTCCTCGGCACCTGGTTGCGCGATCGCCTGGAAGAGGACATGCGCCGCCCCGCAGCGGCACCGGGCTCTGTCGCGCTGGCGCACAACGTCGCGACGGCGGCCGAGGTCGCGCCGGTGATGGACAGGCTGGTCGCGGCGGGCGGGACCGTCCTGCGCCCTGCCGACGCGCCGCCGCATGGCGGGATGCGCGGCTATGTCGCGGACCCCGACGGCCATGCCTGGGAGATCGCCTGGAACCCCGCCTGGCCGATCGACGCCGAGAGGCACGTCCGCTTCGCCACCTGACCCGCGGGTCTGGACCCCGCGCGCGGGCGGAGGCAGCCTGCGCCGAGCCAGTCCCGAGGACACGACTCATGCCCAGCCGCGACGGCGCGATCTCCCGCGCGCTCTCCTTCTTCGACGATGGCGGCTATGCCGCGCTGCTCTCGCGGCTCGTCGCGATCCCCTCGACGTCGCAGGACCCGGACTACGCGCCGGCACTGACGCGCTACCTCGAGGAAGGGCTGAAGCCCTGGGTGGAAAGCCTCGGCTTCGTCACGCGGATCAGCCCCAACCCGAAGCCCGGCTTCGGCCCGATCCTCACGGCCGAACGCGTCGAGGACCCGTCGCTGCCGACCGTCCTGCTCTACGGCCATGGCGACACCGTGCGAGGCCTCGACGACCAGTGGCATGACGGTCTCAAGCCCTGGGAGGTCAAGGACGCGGGCGACCGCTGGTACGGCCGCGGCACCGCCGACAACAAGGGCCAGCACGCCATCGACATCGCCGCCCTTGAAGCGGTGATCGCGGAGCGCGGCAGGCTCGGATTCAACGTGAAGCTCGTCATCGAGACCTGCGAGGAGCGCGGCTCCACGGGCCTCAAGGACTTCGTCGCGGCGAACGCGAAGGAGCTGGCGGCGGACGTGCTGATCGCCTCCGACGGGCCGCGCGTGGAGCCCGAGTTGCCGACCATCACCACCGGCACGCGCGGCACGTGGCATTGCGACCTGGTGATCCGCTTGCGGCCAGGCGGCGTGCATTCCGGCCATTGGGGCGGGCTGACGCGCGATCCCGCGGTGCTGCTCGCGCATGCCATTACGACCATCATGGACCGCGACGGGAAGATCCTGGTGCGGGACTGGCTGCCGCCCATGCCGAATTCAGTGCGCGAGCTGCTGAAGGGCTGCCCGATCGGCGGCGGTGGGGAGGCCGCGAGCGTCGATCCCGGCTGGGGCGAGCCCGGCCTGACACCGGCCGAGAAGATCTATGGCTGGCAGAGCTTCATCGTTCTCGCGATGGTCTCCGGCCGGCCGGAGAACCCCGTGAACGCGGTCGCCCCCGACGCGCGCGCGCATTGCCAGATCCGCTACACCGTGGACGCCGACACCACGCGCTTCGAGCCCGCGCTGCGCGCGCATCTCGACGCCAACGGCTTCGACTTCGTCGCGATCGAGAACGCCTATATCCGCATGCCGGCGAGCCGCACCGATCCCGGCAATCCCTGGGTCGGCTGGACGCGATCCAGCATGGAGCGGACGCTGGGCAAGCGCGTGCAGGTCATCCCCAATTCCTCGGGCGGGCTGCCCGGGGACGTCTTCGTGGACCATCTGAACGTCCCGCTCGTCTGGATCCCGCACAGCTATTCCGGCTGCAAGCAGCACGGGCCGGACGAGCACCTGCTGAAGTCCACGGCGCGCGAGGGCATCGCGGCCTTCGCCGGCATCTGGTGGGACCTGGGCGAAGGCGGCGCGCCGGCGCGCTGAGCTCGCCCCTGGCAGCCGGATTCGAGCATCTTCGTGACACGCCTGTCATGCTTTCGCCGTGCTGTGTGACAGGTCGCGTTACGTTTCCTCACCGGCAGAGACGCGCGCCGCAATGCGCGCGTTGCATCGCGACCCCATCCTCTGACCGTCGGGCAACACCGCCGACAGAAGGAGCAACCGATGAAGACCTCCCGCCTCGCCCTCCTCGCCGGCAGCGCGCTGCTGGCCGGCGGACTGGCCCTGCCGGCGCTGGCACAGCCCGCGCCGCCCCCCGCTCCGCCCGGCCCACCGCCGGCCGGCCGCCCCGCCGCGCCCGGCTTCGCGCTTGGTGAGGCTTTCGCCCGCGCGGACACCAACAACGACGGCCGCGTCAGCCGCGACGAGGGCTGGGCCTGGGTCTCGGCCCGCTTCGCCGAGATCGACACCAACCGCGACGGCGGCGTGTCTTTCGAGGAGATGCAGGCCTATGTCACCGCGCGCATGGGGGGCCGCCAGCCGCCGCCGGAGCGCCGCGCCGAGGCCGAGCAGCGCGGCCGCGCGATGTTCCGCGCGCTCGACGTCAACGGCGACGGCAGGGTGACGCTCGAGGAGATCCGGCCCTTTGCCGAGGCGATGTTCCGCGCGCGTGACCTGGACAATGACGGCGCGCTGTCGCGCGAGGAGGTGATGCCCCGCCGCATGGCGATGGGCCCGCATCACCGTGGTCCGGGCTGGGGTCCCGGCGGCGACCGCCGCGGTCCGCCGCCGGCCGCGGCCCCGCAGGCCGAGCCGCCGAAGTCGAACTGATCCCGGTTTCAATCGAGGGGGCGCGGCAAAGGCCGCGCCCTTCCTATTTCAGCGCCGCGAGCCCTGCGCAGCCCGGCGCCTCATCCAGGCGATAGACGCGCGTCGCCGTGCCCGCGAAGAGCGCGCCGCGCTCCGCCTCCGACGCGCCCTCCGCCAGGCGCTTGAAGGCGTTCCACAGCACGGCGTAGCCGGCCATGCCCTTGTCCACGGGGTAGTTGCTCTCGAACATGCAGCGCCTGGCGCCGAAGGCCTCGACCAGCGGCGCGACATAGGGGCGCCAGCAATCCGCCATCGCCGCCGATGACGGCGGTGAGGACAGCAGGTGGAAGTCGAAGCCCGCCACTTGCATCGCCAGGCCGCCGAGCTTCACCACGACATTCGGCAGCGTCGCGAGGTCCTGCATCGCCGCGCGCCACGGCGCATAGCCCTCGTCGCGCTTGCCGGCGAAGGGCCCGACGCCGAGCGGCCCGCCGCAATGGTTCACCACCACCGTCAGGTCCGGCACCGCGCGCGCGAGCGCCGCGACATGGCCGAGCTGCGTCTGGTAGGCCCAGACGTCGAGCACCAGCCCGCGCGACGCGAGCTGCCGCGCGCCGTCCACGAAGCGCGGATCCTCGAGCGGACCCGGCGGCGGCGTGATCAGGTTCGACCGCACCTCCGGCGAGGGGTGCCAGGCCGTCCGGTTGCGCACGCCGCGGAAGCGCGCGCCGGCGGCAGCGTAATGCGCGTCGAGCACCGGCCCGACGCGATCGCCGAGCGTCAGGTCCGCGAAGCCCACGATGCCCGCGCAGGCCCGCGTCGCGCCGTAGCGGCTGCCGGCGGCCATCGCGCCGATGCCGTTGACGAACTCCGTCTCGCCGAGCGGGCGCAACGCCTCCGGCCCGTCGCTGCGGTAGAACGCCGCGCATTGCACGAAGACGGTCGCGCGGATGTCGTGGCCGCTGCCTGCGTCGCGCAGCAGCTCCTCCAGGAGGTAGCGCTCGCCGTCGCGGTCCCAGAGGTGATGGTGCGGATCGACGATGGGCAGGCCGGGCAGCAGGATCTCCTCCCGCGTCAGGGCCAGCCACGCCTCTCGCACCGCGACCTGGCCGGCGGTGGTCAGGCTGGGCGGGGGGATCGCCGCCACCTCAGAACGCCTTCAGTACCTGGTGGGTGTGCTCGACCTCCGGCGGGCCGGCGAAGCAATGGCCGACCAGGCTGCGCCATTCCTGGAAATCGGCGGAGTTGCGGAAATCCACCATATGGTTCTCGACCGTCTCCCAGGTCACGACCAGGCGGTAACGGCTGGGGAACTCGACGCTGCGCTGCAGCTCCATCGCGTGGCAGCCCTTGGCGCGTTTGAAGAGAGGGGCGGCCTTGGCGACGCCGGCCTCGAATTCGGCCTCGCTGCCGGGCTTCACCTCGATCTCGGCGATTTCCAGGAACATGGCGGTCTCCTCCTGCCGGTCCTCTCCATCCTCTCCACCCGCAGGGGGGAGAGGGCAGGATGAGGGGGCGTGCCCGAGCACGAGCGTCGTGAATATCCTGCGCGTCCCCCTCACCCAACCCTCTCCCCCCATAAGAAGTGGGGGAGAGGGCTTTTCGGCCATAAGAAGTGGGGGAGAGGGCTTTTCGGTGCGATCGCGCCTATGCCCCGCATTCCGGCGCGCGCCGGAGCAGCGCGGCGTCGAGCTCGGCGCGGCGCTCCCACAGGCTCCGGTACCAGGCGGTCCGCGCCGGCACCTGATGCGCCATCATCCGGTTCTCCCGCACCCAGCCCCGCGCTGCCTCGCCCATCGCCAGCGCACCGGCGGGATCGGCGAGCAGGGCGCGAAGCGCGGCGGCGAACTCCTCGGCGGTGCGGACGATGCGGCCGTTCGCGCCGTCCCGGATCGTGCCGGCATAGACGACGGGGCTCGCCAGGCAGGCCAGGCGATGCGCGCCGGCCTCCACGAATTTCAGGTCGGACTTGAAGCTGTTGAACCGCGTGTCGGCGAGCGGGAGGAAGGCGATCTCGCAGCGCGCCATGAGCTCGCGGTAGCGGAGATAGGGCAGCAGCGGGTGGAAGCGCTTGTGGGGCGTGGCCAGCGCGTCGAAGGTGCCGCGGTCGAAGATCACCTCCACCGCCAGGCGAGGGCCGGCCTCGGCCAGCACCGCGTTCAGCGCGGGGATGAAGGGGGCCATGTCCTCCTCCCGCCGCAGCGCGCCGAGGAAGAGCGTCAGGCGGGAGGGATCGGCAAAGTTCACGGGCAGCGGCAGTTCGGCGACCGTGTTGGGGAAGACGGCGATCTCCTCGTTGAAGGTCCTGAACAGGCTCTCCAGCCGGGCGGTGGTGGTCTGCACGCCGTGCACGCCGCGGAAGGCGAAGTGGTCGGACTGGCCGATCACCGGCCAATGCGCGGGATCGTCGTCGAATTCCTGCACGATCACCCAGCCCGCACGGCGGAAATGGTTGATGAATTGCGGCGAATCCGGCGTGGCGAGCAGGCGCCGGTGCAGCACCAGGATGCGCGGCGTGCCGGGTGGCAGCTGCGGCGTCTCCGGCCGCTCCGCCAGGCGCAGCGCGACGCCGGGATGGGTCGCCTGCTGGCCGAGCGGCAGGTCCATCCGCACGTCGTTCACCCCGCCCACGGGCTTCAGCACATGCGCGAGCAGAACCAGCGGTGCCGGCCGGCGCCGTGCCGCGCGCAGCAGCCAGCGCGGCGCCGCGGCGCGGCGGAGCCAGGCCTCGGTGTCGCCGATCGCGCCGGCGACCTTGTCCGCGAAGGCGCGCGCGGCCGCGAGGTCCGGCACCTCGGGCGGCACGTCCAACGCCTCCAGCCCGGCCTCGCGGATCGCGCCGAGCAGCCCGTCCCGCGTCATCGCGTGGGGCGGCAGCGGGACCGGGCGGGCGCCGCCGGCGAGCATCGCCTCGGCCAGGCGCCAATGCTCGGCGTTCGGGACCTCGACCAGAAGCGTGCCCTCGGGCGCGAGCAGCGCGGCGGCGGCGCGGATTGCCGCGACGGGGTCGGCGGGGGCGCCGCGCAGGATCACCAGGTCCGCGCTGCCCGGCGGGACCGGCGCGCCGGCCTCCGGCGGGGAGACCTGGACCCTTTCGTAATGCGGCGCGGCGCGCGCGGCGGCGTCCGGGTCGGCCTCCGTCGCAATGCGTCGCCCGAGCGGCTCCCGCCGCGCCAGCCAGGCGCCGAGCGCGCCGTCGCCGCAGCCGATCTCCACGACCAGGCCGAGCCCCGCCGGCACGCGCCGGCAGAGCTGCGGGTCCGGGGGCGGCGGCAGGGGATCGGCGTCGGCCATCCCGCCTGTCTAGCCCGGCAGCGTTTCGTTTCAACCGTTTCGCGAGAGCCCCGGCGCGCTTGTCGCTGCGCGCGAGAGCGTGATAGGCCCATCGGGCAACCGTTACGCCGTGCCGCGCAGCATCGCCTCCTGCGTGGCCGGTGCAGACCGCCGGAGCACCATGCCGCCGCTACCTGCCGCCCGGGCCGCCGCGGCCCCGCGCCCCGCCACCGCCGAGGATCTCGAGCGGCTCGAAGCCGCGCTGCGCGAGCGCCTCGCCGCCCAGCCCGCGAACGGCATGGCCTGGCAGCAGCTCGCGACCATCCTGTCCCAGGGCCGCCGCCCCGCCGAGGCCGCGGAGGCCTTCGCCAAGGCGGCCGAGCATGGTGTGTCCGCGGCTGCGATCGCGATCCCCTGGGCGATCGCGCTGTCCGCCACCGGCCGCCATGCCCAGGCGGTGGAGGTGCTCGCCCCGGTGCAGGCGCGGAAGCCCAAGGATTTCGCGCTCGCCAACACGCTCGGCGTCATGCTGAAGCGCGCGGGGCGGCTCGACGAGGCGGTGGCGCCGCTGCAGCTGGCGCGGCGGCTGGAACCGCGCAACGCCTCGCCCTGCCAGAACCTCGGCAACGTGCTGGAGCTGAAGGGCGATTATGCCGGCGCGGCCGAGGCGTTCGGCACCGGCACCAGGCTCGACCCCCGCAACGCGGAGCTGTGGCGGCTGCTCGGGCGCATGCAGAAGGCGCTGGGCGAGGAGGAGACGGCGATCGCGAGCTTCGAGAAGGCGCAGTCGCTCGATGCCCGCAACAAGGACGTTGCGGTCATCCTGAACGCGATCATGGTGGATCGCAGCGACTACGATCGGGCGATGGCGGTATCGGCCCGCGTCCGCGCGGCGCTGCCCGAGGACCCGCTGCCCGACGTGATGGATGGGCGCATCCTCCTCCGCCGCGGCAAGGCGGAGGCGGCGATCGAGCTGCTGGACAAGGTGGTCGCGCGGCATCCCGGCGACCGCAACGCCAACATGCTGCTCGCCCGCATCCATGGCGACGGCGACCGCCGCCGCGCCAACGAGGCGCTGGAACGCGCGCTGGCCGCCGAGCCGAACAATCCCGACGTGCTGGACGCGCTGATCGAGAGCCTGTCGCGCAGCCGCTACGACAACGAGGTCGCGCATCTCGAGCGCGCCTATGTGCTGGCGAAGCGGATGATCGACACGCTTCCTGACCGCGTGAAGCGCTATGCGCGGTCGCTGCGCACGGTCTTCCAGCGCGTGATGGACGTGGACCTGCTGGCGCGGACCGGCACGCTGGCCGAGCTCGGCCCGATGTGGATCGCGGAGAACCGCGTCTCCGCGCTGCATTACGAGCTCGGCCAGGTGGACAGCCTGGAGGACCGGCTGCAGATCGTCGAATGGCACCGGCAATGGGGACGGCGCGAGCAGGCCGGCATCAAGCCTGTGTCGCTGCCGAATCGCCCGGCGGTGCACAGCGAGCGCAAGCTGAAGGTCGGCTTCATGTCGTCCGACCTGCGCAACCACCCCGTCACCTATTTCGCGCTGCCGCTGCTGGAGAGCTACGACCACGACCGGCTGCAGGTCTTCTGCTATTCCTTCTACGAAGGCGAGCGCGACCAGGTGCAGCAGCACATTGAGTCCAAGGTGGACGCCTTCCGCTGGTGGCCGCGCAAGCCGTCGCAGCAGGTCGCCGAGGAGATCGCGCAGGACGAGCTCGACATCCTTTTCGAGCTCGGCGGCTCCACCGCGATGAACAAGCTCGACGTCATGGCGTACCGGCCCGCGCGGCTCGGCGCGAGCTGGCTCGGCTATCCGCATTCCGCGGGGCTCGAGCGCATCGACTACATCCTGACCGACAAGTACATCCGCCCCGAGGATCCGCGGCTGCTGATCGAGAAGCAGTTCGAGATGCCGGACACCTGGGTGACGCTGGGGCGGCTCGGCTTCAGCCCGCAGCTCGTGATCGAGGACGGCACGCCCGAGGACCGCCGCGGCTTCGTGACCTTCGGCACGATGAACAACCCCTACAAGTACACGGACAAGTGCCTGGATGCCTGGGCCGCGGTGCTGCGCGCCGTGCCAGGCAGCCGCTTCCTCTTCGTGAGGCCGGAGGCATCGGGCGAGAGCTTCGTGACCAATGCCAGGGCGGTGTTCGCGCGGCGCGACGTGGATCCCGACCGGATCGAGTTCGTCGGCGTGCGCGGCAAGCACATGCCCTTCTACAATCAGATGGACATCGCGCTCGACAGCTTCCCGCATGTCGGCGGCACCACGACCTGCGAGACGCTGTGGATGGGCGTGCCGACGGTGACCAAGGTCGGCATGGGCTTCCCCGAGCGGCTGTCCTATTCGAACCTGTCGAATGCGGGACTCGGCGATCTCTGCGCCTTCACGACGGAGGAGTTCGTGCAGATCGCGGTCGGGCTGGCCGCGGACAGGGAACGCCGCCGGCACCTCCGGAAGAACCTGCGGCATATGATCGCGACAAACCCGCTGGGCAACACGCGGGAATTCGTGAACAGCTTCTACGCCACCGCGGCACGGGTGTGCCGGCAATGAAGGCGGTCATCCTGGCGGGCGGGCGCGGCACGCGGCTGGCGGAGGAGACGTCGCTCCGCCCCAAGCCGATGGTGGAGATCGGCGGACGGCCGATCCTCTGGCACATCATGAAGATCTACGCGGCGCACGGCGTGAACGACTTCGTGGTCTGCCTGGGCTACAAGGGCTGGCAGATCAAGGAATACTTCCTGAACTACCGGCTGCATTCGTCGGATTTGCGCATCGAGCTCGGCACCGGCGCGGTGGAGGTGCTTCGCCCCGCCGCCGAGCCCTGGCGCATCACGCTGGTGGACACCGGCGAGGACAGCATGACGGGCGGGCGGCTGAAGCGCGTCGCGGAGCATCTGCGCGACGAGGACGCGTTCTGCATGACCTATGGCGACGGCGTCGGCGACGTTGATATCGCTGCGCTGATCGCCTTCCACCGGTCCCACGGCCGCCAGGCCACCGTCACCGCGGTGACGCCGCCCGGCCGCTTCGGCGCCCTGCAGCGCGAGGGCAGCCGCGTGGACGCCTTCATGGAGAAGCCGCCGGGCGACGGCGGCACCATCAACGGCGGCTTCTTCGTCCTCTCCCCCCGCGTGATCGAGCGCATCGAGGGCGACGAAACGGTGTGGGAGCAGGAGCCGCTGATCGGCCTGGCGCGCGACGGTGAGCTCGCGGCCTTCGACCATCGCGGCTTCTGGCAGCCCATGGACACGCTGCGCGACCGCGAGCAGCTGGAGCGGATGTGGGCCGAGGGCCGCGCGCCCTGGAGAGTGTGGTGAGGCAGCCCGATCCGGGCTTCTGGCGCGGGCGTCGGGTTCTCGTCACCGGGCACACCGGCTTCAAGGGAAGCTGGCTGGCGCGGATGCTCGCCGCGATGGGCGCGGAGGTGACAGGCATCGCGCTCGACCCGCCGCCGGGGCCGTCGGGCTTCGAGGCGATGCGCGTGCGGGAGGTGCTGGCCGCGGACCATCGCGCGGACATCAGGGATGCGAGGTCGGTGCAACGGGTGGTGGACGGGGCGCGGCCGGAGGTGGTGCTGCACCTCGCGGCACAGGCGCTGGTCGGCGCGAGCTACCGCGATCCCGCCGGGACCTTCGCGTCCAATGTGGACGGCACGATCAACGTGATGCAGGCGCTGCGCGGGAAGGGCGCGATCGCGGCCGTGATGGTCACCTCGGACAAGGTCTACCGCAACGAGGGCACGGGCCGTCCCTTCGTGGAAGGCGACGCGCTGGGCGGCGAGGATCCCTATTCCGCGTCCAAGGCGGCGGCCGAGATCGCGGTCGCGTCCTGGCGCGCGAGCTTTGCGCGGGAGATGCCGCCGACCGCGACCGCGCGCGCGGGCAACGTGATCGGTGGCGGCGACTTTTCGGAAGCGCGGATCATCCCGGACCTGGTGCGCGCGCAGATGACGAACCAGGGGCTGGTGGTGCGGCGCCCCGATGCGACGCGGCCCTTCCAGCATGTGCTGGACGTCCTGCGGGGCTACCTGCTGCTGGCCGAGGCGCTGGCCGCCGGCCGCGCCATCCCCGCGCTGAACTTCGGCCCGCGCGACGGGGAGATCCGGGTGCGGGAACTGCTGCGGCTCTGGGGTGATGTCGCCTGGGAACAGGCGCAGGGCGAGGTGATGGACGAGGCCCGAAGGCTCGCGCTGGATTCCTCGCTGGCGGAGCGCGAGCTTGGCTGGGCGCCGCTGCTGGACACGCCGGGCGCCATCGCCGCGACGGCCGACTGGTACGCCGCCTGGCGCCGCGGTGAGGACATGGCGCGCGCGACGGATGCCGAGATTGCGGCCGCGCTGGCGCCGGAGACCGCGGCATGAGTAGCTCGGCGAAACCCGTCATGGCGTGCCGCGTCTGCGGCGGCGCCTTCGGCGCGGTGTTCTGCGACCTCGGCGTGCAGCCCGTCGCCAATTCCTATGTGCCGCCCGACCGCGCCGAGGCGCCGGAGCCGCGCTTCCCGCTGCGTTGCGTCGTCTGCAAGGAATGCCGCCTGGTGCAGCTCGACACCGTGGTGGATGCCGAGGGGATCTTCTCGGACTACGCCTATTTTTCCTCGGCCTCCGCATCCTGGCTGGATCACGCGGCGCGATTCTCGCGCGAGATGATCGGGCGCCTCGGCCTCGGTCCGTCCTCCTTCGTCGTCGAGGTCGCATCGAATGACGGCTATCTCCTGCGAAACTTCGTCGCCGCCGGCATCCCCTGCCTCGGTGTCGAGCCCGCCGCGAATGTCGCGGAGGTCGCGCGGCGCAACGGCGTGCCGACCGAGACCTTCTTCCTGGGCGAGGCGACGGCGAAGAACCTGGTGGCGCGCCGCGGCCACGCCGACCTCGTCGCCGCGAACAACGTCTTCGCGCATGTGCCGGGGATCAACGACTTCACGGCGGGGCTGGCCGCGCTGGCCGGGCCGCGCGGCGTCGTTTCCATCGAGCAGCCGCACCTGGTGCGCATGGTCGATGGCGTGCAGTTCGACACGATCTACCACGAGCACTACGCCTACTGGTCGCTGCTGGCGATGGAGGTGGTCCTCGCCCGGCACGGGCTCAGGGTTTTCGACGTGGAGCGGCTGCCGACCCACGGCGGGTCAGTCCGCGTGCTGTCCAGCGCCGCCGACCGCGGCGCCAGCCCGGCGCTGGCCGAGTTGCGCGCCGAGGAGGCCGCGCGCGGGCTTGCGGGCGATGCCTTCTACGAAGGCTTCGACGCGCGGGTGCGCGACACGCTGTCGGGCTTCCGCGACTGGCTGGGCGCGGCGCGCAAGGCGGGGCGGCGGATCGGCGCCTATGGCGCGGCGGCGAAGGGCAACACCTTCCTCAACGCGGCCGGCGTAACGGCGGCGGATATCGTCGCAGTGGCGGACCGCAGCCCCGCCAAGCAGGGTCGGCTGCTGCCGGGCAGCCACATTCCCGTGGTGACGCCCGACGCCTTGCTGGCCATGCCGCTCGACGACGTGCTGATCCTGCCCTGGAACATTGCCGACGAGGTCGCGGCGCAGCTGCGCGCCGGCGGCTTCCGGGGACGCATCCTGATCGCGGTGCCCGCGATGAAGGAGATCGCGTGATCTTCCGGCCCACGCCGATCGCCGGCGTGCTGGAGATCCTGGCCGAGCGCGCACGCGACAGCCGCGGCGCCTTCTTCCGCAGCTTCTGCGTCGAGGAGTTCGCCCGCAACGGAATCGACTTTCACCCGGTGCAGGCCAGCTTCTCCGAGAACCTCGGGCGCCATACGCTGCGCGGCATGCACTGGCAGGCCGCGCCGCATGAGGAGGTCAAGCTGATCCGCTGCGTGCGCGGGGCGGTGCATGACGTGGCGCTCGACATCCGCGCGGGTTCCGCGACCTTCGGCCGGCATGTCGCGGTGGAGCTCTCGGCGGAAGCCGGCAACGCCATCCTGATCCCGGCGGGCGTCGCGCATGGCTTCCTCACGCTCACCGACGACGCGGTGCTGGAATACATGATGGACGTGCCCTTCGCCCCGGGCTTCGGGCGCGGGCTGCGCTGGAACGACCCGGCCTTCGGCATCGCCTGGCCGGCGGAGCCCGCAGTGATCTCGGACCGCGATGCGACGTGGCCTCCCTTCGGGCCCGATCATGCCTGAACGCGTGCTGCTGACCGGCGCCACGGGCTTCGTCGGGCGCGCGGTCGTCGCGCCGCTGCGCGCGGCGGGGGTCGAGCTGCACGCGGTGTCGTCCAGGGATGCCGATTTGCTGGACGAGGGCGCGGCGCGCGCGCTGCTGCGCGAGGTGAAGCCGGCGATCGTTCTCCACTGCGCCTGGTATGTCGCGCATGGGACGTTCTGGACGGCGCCGGAGAACGACACCTGGCTGGAAGCGTCCACGGCCTTCGCGCGTGCTTTCGCCGAACAGGGCGGGCGGCGCTTCGTCGGTGTCGGGACCTGCGCGGAATACGCGGATCGCGATGCCGACGACGACGCGCCGTGGAAGGAAACGCGCGCCATCGCGCCGGCGACGCCCTATGGCCGCGCGAAGGCGGCGCTGGCCGCGCGGCTGGCGGCGATGCCGGTCGCAACGGCCTGGGCGCGGCTGTTCCACATGTTCGGCGAGGGCGAGAACCCGGGGAGACTGGTCCCCTCGGTGGCGCTCGCGCTGCTGCGAGGCGAGGAGGCGCGCTGCGCCTCCGGCCGGCCGGTGCGCGACTTCGCTTCCACGCGCTTCATCGGGGAGGCGCTCGCCGCACTCGCGCTGTCCGGCGTGACAGGCGCGGCGAACATCGGATCGGGCGAGGGGCGTGCGATCGCCGATGTCGTGCGTTTCCTTGGGCAGGCCAGCGGCCGGCCGGATCTGATCCGGCTCGGCGCGCTGCCGGACCGGCCGAACGAGGTGCCGCACATGGTCGCCGACGTCTCGCGCCTCCGCCACCAGGTCGGCTTCGCCCGGCCGCCGCGCGTGGAGGCCGATCTGCGCGCGCTGCTCGCGGCGTTGCGATGATCCTCACCGCCGATCTCGGCGGGTCGAGCCTGCGCGTCGCGCTGCTCGGGCGCGACGGTGCGATCGCCGCGATGCATGCGGTGCCGCATGTGCTAGGCGCCGAGGCCGATCCCGAGGATTGGTGGCGCGGCTTCGTCGCGGGGGTGGAGGCGCTGCCGGCTGCCGATGTCGCGCGCGCCGAAGCGGTCGCCGTCACGGCCTTCACGCGCAGCCTGGTCCTGCTGGACGACGCCGGCGCGGTGCTGCGGCCGGCGATGCTGTGGACGGATGCGCGGGCCGAGAGCGTCGTGGAAGAGGTCCGCGCGATGCTGCCCGCGCATGCCGAGGCGGCGCAGGTCAACGCCTTCCACCCGCTGGCGCGGCTGTGCTGGCTGGCGCGCGCGGAACCCCTCGTCGTTGCTCGTGCCGCGGTCGCGCTGGAGCCGAAGGACGAGATCAACCGGCGGCTGACCGGCGTCGCCGTATCCGATGTCGTGTCGTCCGCGCGGCTCGCGGCGTCGCAGGATCTCTTCGCGCCGCTCGGGCTGCCGGACCTGCTGCCGCCGCTGCGGCGGCCGGGCGCGGTGATGGGCCTGGTGCGCGAGGGGCTGCCGGGGGCGCTGGCGGCGCTGGCGGGCCGGCCCGTGCTGGCGATGGCGAACGACACCTGGGCCGCGACGACCGGGCTCGGCGCGATGCGGTCGGGTATGGCGTACTGCATCTCGGGCACGACGGAGGTGCTGGGTCTGCTGCACGACGCGCCGGCGCGCGCCGAGGGGCTGCTGACGGTGGACTGGGACGGGCTGTGGCAGCTGGGCGGCCCGAGCATGCATGGCGCGGATGCGGTGGCGTGGGTGCAGGGAGTGGTCGCAAGTGAGGCACCCCCACCCTCTCCCTCCCCCGCTTGCGGGGGAGGGAACGTCTCAGCGGAGGAGGGTGGTGCAGGTGACCCTCTCCCGCTGCTCTTCCTCCCCACCCTCGCCGGCGAGCGCGTGCCGCATTGGGATCCTTCGCTGCGTGGCGCGTTCCTGGGGCTTCGGCGCGACCACACATTTGCCAACCTGGTTCGCGCCGTCATGCAGGGGGTCGCCTTGAACAACGCGACGGTGCTGTGGCGCGCGGAAGCAGCGGCGGGTCGCGTTGCGACCGAACTCCGCCTCGGGGGCGGCGGCGCGACGCCGGATTGGGCGCAGCTACGCGCCGATGTGCTCGGCCGCGACGTCGTGCTGACGGACGCGCCGGAACCGGGCCTGCTGGGCTGCGCGATTACCGCCATCGCCGCGCTGGACCGAAGGCCGCTGGCCGAAATCCAGTTCGGGCTCGCCCGCCCCACGCGCCGCTTCGCGCCCGATCCCGCGCGCCACGCCGCCTATCGCGAGCTGCACGCCATCTTCGCCCGGGCCGAGGCGGCCGTCGCGCCGATCTCCCGCGCGCTTGCTGCCCTGGGTTGAAGCGCGCGCGCGGGGCGGCGAGGATGCGGCCATGCGGGGGATCGTCGCGCGCTACGGAACGGCATTGGCGGGACTCGCGCTCTTCGCGGGCTTCGCGCTGACGGCGCCGGTCTTCCTGACCGCCGAGAACATCGCGCTGATCCTGAAGGAGACGGCGTTCCTCGGCATCCTCGCGATCGGCTTCACGCTCGCGCTGGTGACCGCCGAGATCGACCTGTCGGTGGCCGAGGTGGCGTCCCTGGCGGCCGTGGTGACCGGTGCGCTGGTGCATGGCGGCACGGCGCCCTGGATCGCGGTCTGCGCGGGGCTCGGCACCGGCATCGTCGCCGGCGCCGCGAACGGGATCGCAGTGACGGTGCTGAAGGTGCCCTCGCTGATCGCGACGCTCGGCGTCGCCGCGATCGCCAAGGGGCTCGGCTTCATGATGACGCAGGGCGTCGCCTTCGTCGGGCGCTGGCCGGTGTCCTTCACGGGCATTGCGCGCGGAACGACCTTCGGCCTGCCGAACCTGGTGCTGTGGCTGGCCGGCACGGCCTTCGCGGCCTGGCTGCTGGTGAAGTGGACCAGGCTCGGCGCGCACCTCGTCGCGACGGGCGAGGCGGACGAGGCGGCGCGGCTCGCCGGCATCCCGACTCTGCGGATGAAGCGCATCGCGCTGACGCTGGCCGGCGCCTGTGCGGGGCTGACGGCGGTGCTGCTGGCGGCATCGCTGTCATCCGCCGCGCCGGGGATGGCGAACGACCATTTCCTCTATGCGATCGCGGCCGTGCTGCTCGGGATGAGCATGTTCGAGCCGGGGCGGCCCAACATCCCGGGCACGCTCTTCGCGGCCTTCACGCTCAAGGTGCTGGGCAACGGACTGGTGCTGCTCGGTGCGGAATACTACTGGCAGGACATCGTGCTGGGCGCGATCATCCTGGCCTCGGTCGCGGTCTCCGCCACGGGGACAGGCCGCGCGCCCTTCGTGAAGAAGCTGAATTTCCGCAGGTGAGGAGTACAAGGATGATCACCCGACGCAACACGGTGCTGGCCGGCGCGGCACTGGCCGCGGTGGCCACGCCGGCCCTGGCGCAACCCGTCGAGATCGCGATCGTCGGCTTCCAGATGAGCAGCGAGACGCATGCGCGCGCCGCCAACGCCGCCGCCGCCGCCGCGCGCCAGCGCGGCTGGACGGCGAACGTGCTGAACAGCGACGGGTCCCTCCCGCGCCATGCCGAGCAGCTCGACGCGCTGGTCCAGCGGCGTCCGCGCGCCATCATCGCCTGCATGTCGCGCCCGGTGGAGGCGGAAGCGCAGTACCAGCGCGCCAAGGCCGCGGGCATTCCCGTGGTCACCATCATGTCGGGCGCGTCCACCCACAACCTCTTCGACATCCAGGTCAACGAATACAAGGTCGGCGCGGATGCCGCGCTGTGGCTGCTCGGCGAGCTCGGCTACCAGGGCAACATCCTGACCCAGCGCTTCGAGGGCAATGTCGGAACGCGCATCCGCGGCAAGGTGCTGGACGTCGTGCTCAGCGAGAACACCGGCGTGCGCGTTCTCGGCACCCACACCATGGCGCGCACCCAGTCCTGGCGCGACGACGTCCGTCAGGGCTTCCAGGCGCTGCTGCTGCGCCACGCCGCGCAGACGCAGGGCATCTGGGCGAGCTTCGACGGCCAGGCCTTCGTCATCGACGACCTCCTGAAGGCGCGCGGTGTGCGTAAGGGGCAGATCAAGTTCGTCTCGATCGACGGCGGTGCCGAGACCTATGCCCGCATCGCCGACCCCGACAGCACGCTGATGGCGACCGTCACCATCCCCTTCGAGGAGATGGGCGTGAAGGCGGTGGATGCGGTGGACCAGATCGTGCTGAAGGGCGTGCCGAAGGAGACGATCACGACCGGGCCGTATCTCTTCATGGATGCGATGCTGGTGGATGGGAACAACGTCAGGCGGTTCATGTGACGAAGCGGCCCCCTGCCAACCCTCCCGCGCAACTGCCGGGGAGGGCTCCTGCACGCTCCCCCGCAGTTGCGGGGGAGGGATGGGGAGGGGGCAAGGCGGTGCTGCGGCTGCGGGGCGTCGCCATGGCCTACGGCGCCGTGCAGGCGCTGCGGGGCGTGGATGTGGACGTCAACGCCGGCGAGGTGCTCGCGCTCTGCGGCGACAACGGGGCGGGGAAGTCGTCGCTGGTGAAGATCCTGGCCGGCGCGCAGATGCCGACCTCCGGCACGATCGAACTGGATGGCGCGCCCGTCGCCTTCCGCAGCCCGCAGGACGCGCTGCGGCGCGGGGTCGCGACGATCTACCAGGACCTCGCCGTCGCGCCGCGGCTGTCGATCTGGCAGAACGTGTTCCTCGGTTCCGAACTCACCACGCGGCTCGGGCTGCTGGACAAGCACGCGATGGCGGAAGCCAGCCGCGCATTCCTCGCGCGGCTCGCGGTCTCGATCGCGGACATGGACACCCCGGTGGAATCGCTTTCCGGCGGGCAGCGCCAAGCCGTCGCGATCTGCCGCGCGCTGCGCTGGGATGCGCGCATCATCATCATGGACGAGCCGACCGCCGCGCTCGGCGTAAAGGAGACGGCGCAGGTGCTGGACCTGATCCGCCGCCTGCATGGCGAAGGGCGCACGGTGATCCTGGTCAGCCACGCCATGCAGGACGTCGTCGCGGTGGCCGATCGCGTCGTCATCCTGAAGGCCGGCCGCAAGGTTCACGACCGGCCCCTTGCCGGCCTCTCGCCCGGCGATCTCGCGGCGCTGATCATGCGGGAGGCCGCCTGATCACTGGCCTGCGTGGTCCGTCTCGACCGCACCGCGGCGCTGCAGCCAACGCGCGACCAGCCAGCATCCCAGCGCCCAGGCCGCGCCGAGGCACCAGCCCGCCAGCACGTCGGTCGGCCAATGCACGCCGAGATAGACGCGGCTGACCCCGACCAGCAGCGTCAGGAAGACCGCGCAGGACAGGATGAAGGCCTTGTCGCGCCGTCGCGGCTCCACCCGCGCGAGCAGCACGCCGAGCGTCAGGTAGACCACCGCCGACATCATGGCGTGCCCGCTCGGGAAGCTCGCCGTCATCACGATGGAGCCATGCGGCACCAGGTCGGGCCGCGCGCGGTCGAAGGCGGCCTTCAGCAGGTTGCTCGCCACCATGCCGCCCAGCACCGAGGCCAGCAGCAACCCCGCCGCGCCCCACAGGGCGCGTAGCGCCATGAAGGCCAGCACGCCGATGGTCAGCAGCGTCAGCACCGCGATGCCGCCCAACGCCGTCATGTCGCGCCCGACCTCCCGCAGCCAGGACGGGCCAAGCGGATCGGCGGGGTTCGCGGGGTCGCGCAGCGCCAGCAGCAGGGCGCGGTCGAAGGCGAGCGTCTCGCCCTCCATCACCTCGCCCGCCAGCGCGACGAAGCCCCAGAGCGCGCCGGCGACGAGCAGCACGGCCAGCACGACGCGCAGTTCCAGCCGCTCGCCGGCGCGGGCGATCGCTTCGCGGGCCGAGATCATGGCAGCCACATGGGGAACCCGGGGATGGTGGGCGCGGTAGGGATTGAACCTACGACCCCCGCCGTGTGAAGGCGATGCTCTCCCGCTGAGCTACGCGCCCATCCCTCGGGACGCGCTGGATAGGGGGGGCGGCGGGCGGGTGTCAAGCCGGGCTTGCCCCCGCGCAAGCGGCGCCGATATGGGGGGGATGCGCGCCCTGATCGCCGCCCTGCTGCTGCTGCCTGGCCCGGCCCTGGCCGAGGCCATGCGCGCGACCTACGAGGTCCAGGCCGCGGGCATGGTGGTGATGGAGCTCGAGGCCGAGATCGAGACCAGCGGGGACCGCTACCGCGTCGAGACGCGGCTGCGCACGCGCGGCCTGGCGACGCTGGTCGCCTCGGGCGAGCAGGTCACGCGCGCCGACGGTGCCTTCGCCGGCGGCGCGGCGCGGCCGAGCGGCTTCACCTCGGAAGGCGTCTGGCGCGGGCGCATGCGGCGCATCGCGCTGGCATGGCAGGGGTTGGTGCCCCGCGTCGTGGAGCTGACGCCACCCGAGACCGATGAGCGCGAGCCGATCCCGGAGCCGCTGCGGCACGGGACGATGGACGTCCTGTCCTTCGCCCTGACGGTTGGCCGCCAGGCCGCGCAGGGCGGCTGCGGGACGGAGGCGTCGGTCTATGACGGGCGACGGCTGACGGCCTACCGGGCCAGCGGCACCAGCCGCGACCGCATTCCGCCCTGGGGCGGCGCCTGGCAGGGCGAGGCGATGCGTTGCGAGGTGGTCGGCCGCATCGTCGGCGGCTTCCGCCACGACATGGACCGCGTCCGCGCGGCGGAGCCGCAGCGCGCGACCGCCTGGATGGCCGCGCCCTATGCTGGGGCGCCGGTCGTGCCGGTGCGGATGGACATCCCGACGCGCTGGTTCGGGACCGCCAATGCCGTGCTGCTGAAGGCCGAGCCGGTGCTGCCCCGGCGCGCGGAATCAGGACAGCCGGTCGAGCGCCGCACCGAGCTCCGCCGCTAGGCCGGCCGGCGTCGCCACCACGGGCGCGCCCTCGGCCATGTGCAGCGGGCCGTAGCCCCAGCCCACGAAGACGCAGGGAATGCCGGCGCCGCGGGCCGCCATGACGTCGTTGCGGTGGTCGCCGACCATGACCGAGCCCTGCGGCATGGCGCCGGCGGCGGCGATGGTTTCCAGCAGATGGCGCGGATCGGGCTTGCGGACGGGGAAGCTGTCGCCGCCGCCGAGTGCGGCCAGGCCGTCCAGCAGGCCGAGCGCGCCGAGGAGCTCCCGCGCCGCCGCCTCGGGCTTGTTGGTGCAGACGGCGAGGCGCCAGCCCTGGCCGCGCAGCGCGTCCAGCGCCTGGCCGATGCCGTCGAAGAGTCGGGTGAGGGTGGCGGCGTTCGCCGTGTAGTCCGCGGTGAAGGCGTCGAGGGCGGCGGGATCGAAGGCCTGGCCGCGGGCGGCCAGAGCCCGTTCGACCAGCGCCCTCACCCCGTCGCCGATCATGCCGATGACCTCGGCGCGGCCGAAGGGCGCCAAGCCGCGGGCAGCGGCCAGGCGGTCGAGCGCGGCATGGATGTCCGGCGCGCTGTCCACCAGCGTCCCGTCGAGGTCGAAGACGGCAAGCCTTGTCATGACGCAGGCGTTAGGACGGCCCCGATCGCGAGGCAATCCTTCCGGCTTGCGGGGCTGGGGCGCGCGGATTACGCGTCGAGGGATGAACGCCGCCGCCATTCTCCTCGCAGCCGGGCAGGGGACGCGCATGCGCTCCGCCCTGCCCAAGACGATGCACCCGATCGCGGGGCGGCCGATGATCCGCCACCTTCTGTCGAGCGTGGAGCAGGTGTTCGAGCGCGCGGTGGTCGTGGTCGGCCCGGGCATGACGATGCTCGAGAAGGCGGCCGCGCCGCATCCGACGGTGGTGCAGGAACGGCGGCTCGGCACCGGGCACGCCGCGCTGCAGGCCGAGCCGGCGCTCGCGGGCCATGCGGGTGACGTGGCGGTGCTCTATGCCGACAATCCGCTGATCTCGGCGGAGACGCTGCGGCGGCTGCGGGCCGCCCGTGCGCGCGCCGGGCTGGTGCTGCTGGCGATGCGGCCCGCCGATCCCGCGCAATACGGGCGGGTGATCACGGATCGCCGGGGATTGGTGCAGCGCATCGTGGAGTTCGCCGACGCGACCGAGGCGGAGCGCGCGGTCGGGTTGTGCAATGCCGGCGTCGTCTGCGCCGCGGCCGACGACCTGTTCCGCTGGCTGAAGGCCGTCCGGAACGACAACCGCCAGGGCGAATACTACCTGACGGACGTCGTCGCGCTCGCCGCCGCCGAGGGTGCGCGCGTCGAAGCGGTGGAAGCGCCGGAGGCGGAGCTGCGCGGCATCAATTCCCGCGCCGAGCTCGCCGAGGCCGAGGCCGAGGTGCAGCGCCGCCTGCGCCGCGCGGCGATGGACAATGGTGCCACGCTGATCCAGCCGGAGAGCGTGATCCTCAGTCACGACACCGCGCTCGGCCGCGACGTGACGGTCGGCCCCAATGTCGTCTTCGCGCCCGGCGTGACGGTGGAGGACGAGGTCGAGATCCGCGCCTTCAGCCATCTGGAAGGCTGCGTGGTGAAGCGCGGCGCGATCATAGGCCCCTTCGCGCGGCTGCGGCCGGGCACGGTGATCGAGCGCAACGCCCATGTCGGCAATTTCGTGGAGCTGAAGGCCGCCGTGCTGGGCGAGGGCGCGAAGGCGAACCACCTGACCTATCTCGGCGATGCCGAGATCGGCGCGGGGGCGAACATCGGCGCCGGGACGATCACCTGCAACTACGACGGGGTGAACAAGCACCGCACCGTGATCGGGGAAGGCGCCTTCATCGGGTCGGACACGGCGCTGGTGGCACCGGTGAAGGTCGGCGCGCGCGCGATCACCGGCGCGGGCAGCGTGATCACGGCGGAGGTGCCGGACGATGCGCTGGCGATCGCGCGCGGGCGGCAGGTGAACCTGGCGGGGCGGGGGTTCAAGGGGAAGTAGCGCTCACCCCCACCCGCCTCGCTGCGCTCGGCACCCTCCCCCGCAAGCGGGAGAGGGCTG
This sequence comes from Falsiroseomonas sp. HW251, assembly GCF_050563545.1. Classification (NCBI taxonomy): domain Bacteria; kingdom Pseudomonadati; phylum Pseudomonadota; class Alphaproteobacteria; order Acetobacterales; family Roseomonadaceae; genus Falsiroseomonas; species Falsiroseomonas sp. HW251. The sequence continues at coordinate 207,189 of NZ_JBNXUM010000004.1, read as the reverse complement.
GGGTGGGGGGCCGCGCTCTCTCGCTATTCCGGCTGCACCCCCAAGTCCCGCAGCACCTTCCCCGTCGCCTCGTATTCGTCGTTCAGCCGGCGCTGCAGCTCCGCGCGCCCGCGAAAATCCGGGACCACGCCCCAGTTGTCGGCGACCCGGCGAAAGCTCTCGGTCTGCATGGCGGTGCGGCAGGCCGCCTCCAGCCGATCCAGCACGGCATCCGGCGTGCCGCGCGTGGCGAAGAGCGCGGCGTAGCTCGGCTGCAGCGCGTCGATGCCCTGCTCGCGCGCGGTCGGCACGTCGGGGAAGGCGGGATGGCGCGTGTCGGAGAAGACGCCGACCAGACGCATCTGTCCCGCGCGCGCCATCGGCACGCCGGAGGCCACCACGATCGCGGAGAAGTCGAGCCGCCCGGCCAGCGTCTCCGTCAGGCTCGCGGCGTCGCCGCGGAACGGGATATGCGTGTACTCTCCGCCCGCGGCGACCTGCATGCGGTGCACGCCGAGGAAGGGCGCGGAGTTCGGGCCGGGTGAACCGTAGGACAGGTTCCGCCGCTTCGCCTCCGCCACCAGGTCGTTCAGCGTGCGGATCGGGCTGTCCGCGCGCACCATCACGCCGAGGATGTTCTGCGTGACATTGCAGACCGGCGCGACGGCATCGGGCCCGAGCTCGGTGTTGCGCTGCAGATGCGGCATGAAGGCGAGCGGCACCAGCGGCGAATAGGCCAGCGTGTGGCCATCCGGCGCCGCGGCCGTCAGCGCGCGCATCCCCACGGTGCCGGACGCGCCATCGCGGCTGGTGACGACGACGGGCTGGCCGAGCTCGGCCTGGAAGGCCTCGGCCAGCGCGCGGGCGCCGGCATCGGTGGAACTGCCGGTCGCATAGGGGTTGATGATGGTGAGGGGCCTGTCGGGCCAGGCGAAAGCAGGCGCCGCGATCAGGCTCAGCGCGGCGGCGAGGGCGACACGGCGGATCATCCGCATCACTCCTCGATGATCGCGACGGCGCGCGTCCAGCCCGCGGAGCCGCGATGCACCTTCACGGGGAAGCAGGCCACCATGAAGCCGTCGGCGGGCAGGGATTCCAGGTTAGACAGTTTCTCCAGGTGGCAGTAGCCGATCTCGCGCCCCGCGCGATGGCCTTCCCAGATCAGCGAGGCGTCGCCGCCCTGCTCGATCCGGCGCTTCGTGTGGCTGAAGGGGGCGTCCCAGGACCAGCCATCGGTGCCGGTCAGCCGCACGCCGCGTTCCAGCAGCCAGAGCGTCGCGGCCTTGCCCATGCCGCAGCCGGCGTCGATGAAGTCGGCCTCGCCGTAGCGGCTGGCCGCGCGGGTGTTCACCAGCACGATCTCGAGCGGCTTGAGCTCATGCCCGATGCGCTTCAGCTCGGCTTCCACATCAGGGGGCTGGACGATGTAGCCGTCCTCGAAATGGCGGAAGTCGAGCTTCACGGCGGGCTGGAAGCACCAATCGAGCGGCACCTCGTCGATGCGCCAGGACGGCTCCCCGCCTGGGACGGTGCGTTCGTTCATGCGGGAGAAGAAGTGATACGGCGCGTCGAGATGCGTGCCGTTGTGCGTGCTGATGCGTACGTTCTCGACCGCCGCGTATTCGCCTTCCGGCAGCTGGTCCAGGCTGACGCCGAAATAGGCGGCGACCGACGGCGCGGATTGCTTGTGCGTGACGTAGTCGATCTGCGGCAGCATGTGCGGCGGGTCGGAGGCGATGCCGGCCTTCAGCGCCACGCTGATATCGACGATGCGACGCGCCATGGCCGCTTCCTTTCCCGAATGTTGCGCGGGACGCTAGGCAGCGTGCCCGGACGGGTCAATCGGCGAGGCTGACATGGGCACCCCGCGCGCCTATCTTCCGGCCCAACCCAAGGGAAGGAAGCCTGCCATGCTCGACGCCACGGCCAAGCTGCCGCTGAAGGACCCCGACCTGTTCCGCCAGGCCAACCTGGTCGGCGGCAAGTGGATCAATGCCGCGAGCGGCAAGACGCTGACGGTGAAGAACCCCGCGACCGGCGAGGCGGTGGGCACGGTGCCCTCGCTCTCGGCCGCCGAGACCCGCGCCGCGATCGAGGCCGCGCATGCCGCGCAACCCGCCTGGCGCGCCATGCTGGCGAAGGAACGCAGCGCGCTGATCCGCAAGCTGAACGACCTGATGCTGGCCAATGCCGACGACCTCGCCGTCATCATGACGGCCGAGCAGGGCAAGCCGCTGGCGGAGAGCAAGGGCGAGATCGTCTATGCCGCGAGCTTCCTCGAATGGTTCGCGGAAGAGGGCAAGCGCGTCTATGGCGACACCATCCCGCAGAACATCAAGGGCCGCCGGATCCTGGTGACGAAGGAGCCGGTCGGCGTCTTCACCGCCATCACGCCCTGGAACTTCCCTGCCGCGATGATCACGCGGAAGCTCGGGCCGGGCTGGGCCGCGGGCTGCACCGGCGTGGTGCGGCCGGCGTCGCAGACGCCCTTCTCGGCGCTGGCGATCGGCGTGCTGGCGGAACGCGCGGGCTTCCCGGCCGGCGTCTGCAACGTCGTCACCGGCGCCTCGGGCGAGATGAGCGACGAGCTCACGCAGAACCCGCTCGTGCGCAAGGTGACCTTCACGGGGTCCACGGAAGTCGGTCGCATCCTGATGCAGAAGGCGGCCGGCACGATCAAGCGGACGAGCATGGAGCTCGGCGGCAACGCGCCCTTCATCGTCTTCGACGACGCAGACCTCGATGCGGCGGTGCAGGGCGCGATGGCGTCGAAGTACCGCAATGCCGGCCAGACCTGCGTCTGCGCGAACCGCATCCTGGTGCATGAAGGCGTCTACGACGCGTTCAGCGTGAAGTTGAAGGCGGCGGTGGAGGCGATGAAGGTCGGCAACGGCATGGAGCCCGGCGTCGTCATCGGGCCGCTGATCAACCCCGACGGCGTGAAGAAGGCCGAGGAGCATGTCGCGGACGCGCTGGCCAAGGGTGCCAAGGTCCTGACCGGCGGCAAGCGTCACGAGAGGGGCGGCAATTTCTTCACGCCGACGATCCTCGTCGACGTCCCGCGCGAGGCGATCATCTTCAACGAGGAGACCTTCGCGCCCGTCGCGCCTCTGTTCAAGTTCCGGACCGAGGAGGAGGCGGTGAAGCTCGCCAACGACACACCGTTTGGGCTGGCCGCGTATTTCTACACGAAGGACCTCGGCCGCGCGTTCCGCGTCAGCGAGGCGCTGGAATACGGCATGGTCGGCGTGAACGAGGGGCTGATCTCGACCGAGGTCGCGCCCTTCGGCGGCATGAAGCAGTCCGGCGTCGGGCGCGAGGGTTCGTACTACGGCATCGAGGAGTATCTCGAGGTGAAGTACGTGGCGGTCGGCGGCATCGGGACGTGACGATCTGGCTCGATGACCTGACCCCGGGCCGGCGCTTCACCGCCGGCCCGGTGGAGGTGACGGAAGACGCGATCAGGCGCTTCGCCGCCGAGTACGACCCGCAGCCCTTCCACCTCGATGCGGCGGCGGCGGAGGCGCATCCGATCTTCCAGGGCCTGGCGGCGAGTGGCTGGCAGACCGCGGCGCTGACCATGAAGCTCGTCGTGCAGGCCATGGGCGAGCTCGGCTGGGGCGTGATCGGCACGCAGGGCGACCTGCAATGGCCGCGCCCGACACGGCCGGGCGACCTGCTGACGCTGGTCTCGGAGGTGCTGGAGGTCACGCCAAGCAAGAGCCGGCCGGACCGCGGGATGGTGCTGTTCCGCAACGCGACGCTGAACCAGCGCGGCGAGGAGGTGCAGGTCTTCACGGTGCGCGTGCTGGTGCCGCGGAAGATGGAGTAGGGGCGCCGATTGAACCCTCTCCACCCGCAGGGGGGAGAGGGCAGGGTGAGGGGGGCATGCAAGATCAGGAGCGGCTTCACCGCTTTGCGCGTCCCCCTCACCCACCGTCCGCAGCCTTTGACGTGGAACGCCCCATGAGTGGGGGAGAAGGCTTCAGGGCACGCCGTTCGCGCAGTGCTCCCGGAATCCGGGTCGGTCCTGCATCCGCGCCATCCACGCCTCCACCGCCGGCAGCGCGGCATGCGCGATCGGCGTCATGCGCCAGCGGTTTGCGGACAGGCCCAGCACGATGTCGGCGAGCGTGAAGCCGTCTCCCGCGACGAACGCCCCCGTCGCCGCCAGGCGGGCGTCCAACACCCGCATCCGCGCGTTCCACTCCGCCTCGCTCGCCGCGAACACGGCAGGATCGACCGGCTGCTTCCGCACCAGCCCCGTGAAGGCGCCGCGCCAGGCGGCGTTGAGCTCCGTCGCCTGCCAGTCCATCCAGCGCTCGACCTCCGCCCGAGCGCGCGGCGCGGTGGGCAGCAGGTCCGTCCGCCCGTGCTTCGCCGCGAGATAGCGGCAGATCGTGTTGGATTCCGTCAGCGCGCCATGCTCGTCCACGATCACCGGGACCAGCGCGTTGGGGTTCAGCGCCAGGAAGGCCGGGTCGTCCAGCGCGCGGAACCCGCTGCCCCAATCCTCGCGCGCGTAGGGCACCCCGGTCTCGGCGCAGGTCCAGAGCACCTTGCGCACATTGATCGAAGAGGCCTTGCCGAGGACGCGCAACATCGTCATCTGGACTCCCGTTTCGGGGCGCGCAGTCTCCACGCCTCCAGCGCCAGAGGGAAGCATGGCCTACGATTTCGACCTCTTCGTCATCGGCGGCGGGTCCGCCGGCGTGCGCTGCGCGCGCATCGCGGCGGGCCATGGCGCGCGCGTCGGCGTGGCGGAGGAGCGCTTCTGGGGCGGCACCTGCGTCAATGTGGGCTGCGTGCCCAAGAAGATCATGGTCAACGCCGCGGAGTACGGGCTCTGGGCCGGCGACGCCGCCGCCTTCGGCTGGGACATCGAGAATCGCGGGCATGACTGGGCGAAGCTGGCGGCCGCGCGGGACGCGGAGGTCGCGCGGCTCTCGGGCATCTACGACAAGCTGCTGAAGGGCGCGGGGGCCACCAGCTTCAACGCGCGCGCCACCTTCATCGACGCGCATACGCTGCAGGTCGGCGACCAGCGCGTGACGGCGGAGCGGATCGTCATCGCGACCGGCGGCACGGCGCAGCGGCTGGACATCCCGGGTGCCGAGCTCGGCTGCATCTCGGACGACCTCTTCACCATGAAGGCGTTGCCGAAGCGGGTCGCGGTGCTGGGCTCGGGCTACATCGCGGTCGAGTTCGCCTGCCTGCTGCGCGGCCTGGGCGCGGAGGTCGACCTGGTCTATCGCGCGCCCATGCCGCTGCGGGGCTTCGACGAGGACATCCGGACGGCGCTGACGGAGGCGCTGACCGCGCAGGGCATCCGGCTCAATCCCGATGTCTCGCCGACGCGCATCACACGCGCCGATGACGAACTGCTGCTCGGCCTGTCCACCAATTTCGTGCGGGAGGTGGACGCGGTCTTCTTCTGCACGGGCCGGCTGCCGAACACGCAGGGGCTGAACCTCGATGCCGCTGATGTGGCGACGAAGCCGAACGGTGCGGTCGTGGTGGACGAGCACCACGCCACCAGCCAGCCCCACATCTTCGCCATCGGCGACGTCATCGACCGCGTGAACCTGACGCCGATGGCGACCGCGGTCGGGCATGCGCTGGCGGACACGCTGTTCGGCGGCAGGCCCCGCCAGGCGAGCTACGAGAACGTGCCCACCGCCGTCTTCACCTCGCCCCCGATCGGCACGGTCGGGCTGACCGAGGCCGAGGCCGCGAAGCGCGGCAAGGTGGACATCTACCTCACGCGCTTCACGCCGATGCGCCACACCATCAGCAAGCGCGAGGGGCGGAAGACCGTGATGAAGCTGGTGGTGGACCAGGCGAGCCAGAAGATCGTCGGCGCCCACATGCTGGGCGAGGACGCCGCGGAGATCATGCAGGGCATCGGGATCGCGGTGGTGATGGGCGCGACGAAGCAGGATTTCGACCGGACCATCGGGATCCACCCGACGGCGGCGGAGGAGTTTGTGACGCTGAGGACAAGGGCGAGGGAGGCGGGGTAGGGCGCCCCTCCACGTCAGGACTGCCCTTCCCCGCACCTGAATCTCCGTCCCCCGCTCTTCCATTTCCCTCCCCCGCAAGCGGGGGAGGGTCAGGGTGGGGGTGCTTCGTTCAGCGCAGCCTTGATCCTCGGCACCCCCGAGATCCTCGGCACCCCCGACCCCATCCCTCCCCGCTTGCGTGGGAGGGAGCGTCTGCAGCGGGGGAGGGCGATCCACAGACCAGGACACCCCAACCCCGCGGTTTGCCTTCGCTCACCGCCCCGCTATGGTGCCCCTCCTTGACTTGGAGAGTGAGGAAATGCTTGCGCGCGCGTGGAGCCCGGAGTCCTGGCGGGCCATGCCGATCCGTCAGGTGCCCGACTATCCCGACCAGGCCCGGCTGCGGGCCATGGAAGAGAAGGTCGGCCGATTTCCTCCCTTGGTTTTTGCAGGTGAGGCGGATCGGCTGAAGGCGCATCTCGCCAAGGCCGGGGACGGCGGCACCTTCGTGCTGCAAGGCGGCGATTGCGCGGAGAGCTTCGCCGAATTCCACGCCAACACCATCCGCGACACCTACCGCGTCCTGCTGCAGATGGCCGTCGTGCTCACCTTCGGCGCGTCCATGCCCGTGGTGAAGCTCGGCCGCATGGCCGGCCAGTTCGCCAAGCCCCGCAGCAGCGACACCGAGACGCTGGACGGCGTCACGCTGCCCTCCTACCGCGGCGACATCATCAACGGCCCCGACTTCACTGCCGACGCCCGCATCCCCGATCCCTCGCGGATGGAGTTCGCCTATCTCCAATCCGCGGCCACGCTGAACCTGCTGCGCGCCTTCTCGACGGGCGGCTATGCCGACCTGCACGAGGTGCATCGCTGGAACCTCGACTTCGCCGCGCGCAGCCCGCTGGCTGGCCGCTACGAGGACCTGGCCCAGCGCATCGACGAGACGCTGCGCTTCATGGGCGCCTGCGGGATGGCCGAGGCGCCGCAGGTCAGGGAGACCGAGTTCTACACCTCCCACGAGAGCCTGCTGCTGCCCTTCGAGGAGGCGATGACCCGCCAGCCCTCGACGCATCCCGGCAGGCACTATGCGTGCTCGGCGCATTTCCTCTGGATCGGCGACCGCACCCGCCAGCCCGAGGGCGCGCATGTCGAGTTCATGCGCGGCATTGCCAACCCCATCGGCATGAAGGTCGGCCCCAGCATGGAGCCGGACGAGCTGGTGAAGCTGACCGAGATCCTGAACCCGTCCAACGAGAAGGGGCGCCTGACCCTGATCTCGCGCATGGGGGCGGAGAAGGTCGCGGCGAAGCTGCCGCCGCTGCTGCGTGCGGTGAAGGCGGCGGGCCGCAACGTGGTCTGGATCTGCGACCCCATGCATGGCAACGGCGTCAAGGCCGGCGCCTACAAGACCCGCAGCTTCGACGCGATCCTCGGCGAGGTCCGCGGCTTCTTCGACGCCCACGCCGCCGAGGGCACCATTCCCGCCGGCGTGCATGTCGAGATGACCGGGCAGAACGTCACGGAATGCCTCGGCGGCGCGCATCGCCTGGCGGAAGCCGACCTCGCGCGGAACTACGCGACGTTCTGCGACCCCCGGCTGAACGCCGAGCAGTCGCTCGAGCTCGCCTTCCTCATCGCCGAGGAGCTGAAGGCGCGCCGCCCCGGCGCGATGGTGCCGGCGCAGGCCGCGCAATGAGCGGAGAGACCGTGCGCACGGCGGTGGACGACGCGTCCATCGCCGCGCGCACGGACAGCTACTTCAACCGCACCAAGGCCGTCGTGCAGCGCTTCGGCGACTGCCGCGTGACCTATGCGGTGTTCCTCCGGCGCCCCGTGATCTCGACCCCGCGGCTTGCGGTGGACTGGCTGCGCGCCGTCGCCGCCGAGCGCGGCACGACCTTCGACATCGACCTTATGCACGAGGAAGGCGACTGGGTCGGCGCGGGCGATCCGCTTTTCTACGTCTCCGGCAGCTTCATGCGGCTCGTCGATCTGGAGACGATCATGCTGCAGAAGCTGGGTGCTGCCTGCGTCGCCGCGCATAACGCCTACCAGATGTGCTGCGAGCTGCCGAACGTCTCCTTCCTGGCAATGGAGGCGCGCCACTGCGCCGGCCAGGAGATGCAGGAGATGATGGCCTATGCGGCGTCCGTCGGCAGCGCGGCGGCGCGGCGCGAGGGTGCGAAGGGCTTCATCGGCAACGCCAATGACGAAACCGCGCATTGGTTCGGGCCCCCGGGGTCCAAGATGCGCGGGCGCGGCACCATGCCGCATGCGCTGATCGGCTATGCCGGATCGACCGTCCGCGCGGCCGAGATGTTCCACGAGGTCTTTCCCGATGCCGACCTGACTGTCCTCACCGACTACTTCGGTCAGGAGGTCACGGACGGCCTGGAAGTCTGCCGTCGCTTCCCCGACCTCGCCGCCGCGGGGCGGATGGCCGTGCGCCTCGACACCCACGGCGGCCGCTTCCTGGAAGGGCTCGATCCCGCCGAGAGCTACGCCGTGCTGGAACGCCACGCGCCCAACGCCGTGCGCCGCTATCGCAGCGAGACGGAGTTGCGCCACCTCGTCGGCACCGGCGTCTCCGCCGCCGCGATCTGGCGCATGCGCGAAGCCCTGGACGAGGCCGGCTTCCCGAAGGTGCGGATCGTCGCGTCCTCGGGCTTCGGCGTCGGCAAGTGCCGGGTGATGGCGGAGGCGAAGGCGCCGATCGACGTCGTCGGCACCGGCAGCTTCATCCCCGACGCCTGGTCCGAGACCTACGCCACGGCCGACATCGTGGATTACGACGGCCAGGCCCGGGTGAAGGTCGGCCGCGAATTCCTGCTCCGGCACAACGACGATCGCAAGCGCAACGGGCAGGCGGGCTGACGGGACGCCTGGACTATTCGACGCGCACGCCCTGCTGGCCGCGTGCGATCGCCTCGGCCTGGAGCTTGCGCTCCTGCTGCACGCCCTCGGCGTCGGTGAAGAAGGTAAAGACGGCGAAGCGCCTGCCCCGGGTCACCGGCAGCGCCTCGTGCAGCAGGTCGCAGCAGAAGACCGCCGCGCCGCCGGCCATGGGCTCGTAGAGTTCCGGCCCGAACTCCGCGAATCGCAGCTGCCCGCCCTCGTAGTCGCCGGTGTTCAGGTTCAGGCTCATCGCGAAGCGGCGATGCGCGGTGAAGGGCGTGCGGTTGTCGCGATGCGCGCCGAAGGCGCCGGCGACGGCGCCGTCGTAGCAGCCGATGCGCGGCGCCTCGAAACTCGCAGCGCGGAAGCGCCAGGCGCGCCACATCTCCGGCACCACGCGCCGTTCCACCCGCAGGCGGAAGCCTTCGTAGAGCGCGCGGTCGGTCAGCGGCACGTCGGCGCGCCGCTTGAGGGATTTCGTCGCATCCATCCCGGCGGCCGAGGACGCCACGCGGTCCATCATTTTCTCCCCGGCGTTCCAATGCGCGACCAGGGCGGCGATGAAGTCGGGCTCGAGGATGTCGGGCACCATCAGCACCGGCGCGCCGCCGCGGATCACGGGCGGGTCCTCGGCGGGCCCGGGCAGCGTGGCGACCGCGGCCTGCATCGCGCCGTCGCCGGCCTGCGCGAAGGCCAGCCGGCCGCGCGGCGAAATGACCGCCACCCCACCATCGGGAAGGCCGAAGGCGGCGAACAACCGGCGCTCCGGGTCGAAGAGGCGGGTCGGCCCTTCCTTCCGGACGGCGCCGTCGGCCTTCTGCGGCAGCACCAGCAGCACCAGGGCGCCGCGCGCCTCGGCTTCGGCCATCGCGGCGGCAGGCGCGGCGCGGCCGAGCATGAGGATGCGCGGCCGGGCCGCGATGCCCTGCTGCATCACGTCGTAGATCGCGCCCGCGGCATCGGGCAGGGCGATCGGGGGCAGGAGGTCGCTGGGCCGGAAGCTGCTGTCGGACATGGCGGCCATCCTCCCACGGCGATGGCCGGGGGGGAAACAGCGTGGTCAACTCGGCGGTGATGCAGGTCGCCCGCACCCCGGATCAGCGCGAACGCCGGCTCGGCTATGCCTGCGCGATCGCAACGCTCTGCATCTGGGTGGGCTTCCTGCTGTCGGCGCGGCTGTCGCAGAAGCAGGATTTCACGCCCTGGGACATCGCGGGGCTGCGCTATGCCGGCGCCTTCCTCGGCGCGCTCGTGCTCGCCGCTTTCCTGGGTTGGCCGCGGCTGCCGGCGGGCCGGCAGCTCGCAATCGTGCTGACCGCGGGCCTCGGCTTTCCGCTCTTCGCCTATAACGGCTTCGCGCATGCGCCGGCGGCGCATGGGGCGGTGCTGAACGCGGGCATGCTGCCCTTCTACACCGCGGGGCTCGGCCTGCTGCTGCTGGGGGAGCGCTGGACGCGGGCGCGCGGCATCTCGCTCGGCATCGTCGCGGCCGGGATCGTGCTGCTGGCCTTCGACACCTTCGGCGACCATCCCGGCGCCTGGCGCGGCGACCTGATGTTCGCCGCGGGCGGGTTGTGCTGGGCGCTCTACACCGTGCTGGTGCGGCGCTGGCAGGTGCCGGCCATCCCAGCGACGCTGGGGGCGGCGATCTGGGCCGGCCCGCCCTTCCTGCTGGCCTGGTGGCTCTTCCTGCCGTCGAACCTCGGCGCGCTGCCGCTGGGGCCGGTGGTCTTCCAGTTCCTCTACCAGGGCTTCGTCGCGGTGCTGGCGGCGGGGCTGCTCTACACCCAGGCCGTCATGCTGCTGGGGCCCCAGCGCACGACGGCGGTGACCGCCTTCCTGCCGGTGATCGCGGCGCTCGCGGCCTGGCCGCTGCTGGACGAGCCGCTCGGGCTGGCCGGCCTGGCCGGGGTGGCGATCGTCTCGGCGGGGCTGCTGTTGAGCGTGATGCTGCCCGCGCGTTGACCCCGGGCCGGTGCGGGACCAGCTTCCGCCGATGAGCGACGACGCGGACGACCCCATCTTCTCCGAGGCGATCTCGGCCCCGACGGGGCTGGCCGTGCGCATCCTGGACCTGTCGGGGGCCAACGGCTCGGACCCGCTCGAGGTCGTGCGTGGCTTCGTCTCGGTCGAGCACGCCAACGCCTTCGCCCGCCGCTATGTCCGCGACAGCGTCGAGCGCTGCCGCACGGCGGGCATGGCGCCGGACCAGGTGCTGGAGGCCTGGTTCGCCTATGGCGAGGATGCGGAGGTCGCCGGGGCCGGCGACGACGCCTGGAAGAGCGCGACCGAGCTCCACGCCTTCGCTGAGACCCGTCCCGCCGACCCCGAGGACCGCAACTGGCGCGTCCTCGATCCCCGGCGGGAGGAGGACGACGAGGAGGAGGAGTAGCCTAGCCCGCGATCGCTCTGAGTGCGCACGCCGCAGGCGGGCATACGAAGAGCGCGAATCGCCGGGCCGGAGCAAGCTGGACCCGTATTGCCCTGACCACAGTCAGGGCAATACGGGTTTAGCGCGGCACCCAGACCGGCGGGGGTGCCGGCGGCTGGTACCAGTAGCCCCGCGGCGGCGGGGGCGGCGGCGCGTAGTAGTAGGGCTGCGGCGGCGGCGCATAGACAACCGGCGGGGGCGCATAGACCACGGGCGGCGGTGGCGCGTAGTAGCGGGGCTGCGCGACGGCCGAGCCGATCACCAACCCGGCCCCGAGCCCTGCGATGGTGCCGAGCGCCACCCCGGCGCCCGGCGCGTAGTAGCGCGGGGCGGGGCCGTAATAGCCGCGGTTGTACCATTGCGCCTGCGCCGGCAGGGCGGACGCCCCGGCCAGCAGGGCGCCGGCGAGCAGGGCGGTGGCGGTCTTCCTCAAGGGGCCTCTCCTGTATCGGGCCTGACTTGTATCCATACCATCAGACGACCGGATTGCGCCGAGATGATGGCATGCCGGACCGGTGCGCCTTGCGTTCCCCTGCCATCTGGCGTTCCTGTCGCCGGGATGAAGGTCCGTTTCGCCCCCTCGCCCACGGGATTGCTGCATGTGGGCAATGCACGGATTGCACTCGCCAATTGGTGCCTGGCGCGGGCCCGGGGCGGGCGCTTCCTGCTGCGCCTGGACGACACGGACACCGAGCGGTCGAAGCCGGAATATGCGGAAGGGATCGAGGAGGATCTCCGCTGGCTCGGCCTGGATTGGGACGAGTTCCGACGCCAGACCGACCACCTCGCCGACTATGCCGCGGCGGCGGAGCGGCTGAAGGCGTCCGGCCGGCTCTACCCCTGCCTCGAGACCGAGGAAGAGCTCGCCTACAAGCGGGAGCAGCGGATCAGGCAGGGCAAGCCGCCGCTCTATGACCGCGCGGCGCTGAAGATGACGAAGGAGCAGCTCGACCGCGCGATCGCCAACGGCAAGACGCCGCATTGGCGCTTCCTGCTGTCGGGCGGGTCGGTGGAGTGGCACGACGGCGTGCTGGGGCGGCGCAGCGTGAAGCTGACCAGCCTGTCGGATCCGGTGCTGGTGCGCGGGGATGGCAGCTTCCTCTATACCTTCACCTCCGTCGTGGACGACCTCGAGACCGGCATCACCGACGTGGTGCGGGGCGAGGACCACGTGACCAACACGGGCATCCAGCTCGATATCCTGGGGGCGCTGGGCGGGAAGCCGGGTTCGATCCGCTTCGCCCACCTGCCGCTGCTGACGGATGCCGAGGGCGGGGCGCTATCCAAGCGCCTCGGCAGCATGGGGTTGCGCCAGCTGCGCCGCGACGGGATCGAGCCGGCGGCGCTGGCGGGCTACCTGGTGGCGCTGGGGTCGAGTGCCGATCCCGTGCCCGGGATGCCGGCCGAGCTCGCGAAGGGCTACGACCTCGGACGCATCAGCAAATCCGCCGCGCGCTTCGACACGAAGCAGCTTCTCGCGCTGAACCGGAGATACCTGCACGGCGTGCCCTTCGCCGCGGTGAAGGACCGGCTGCCGGAGGGTGCGGGGGAGGCGTTCTGGAACGCGGTGCGCGGCAACCTTGATCTCTTCCGCGAGGTTCGGGATTGGTGGGACGTCGTGTCCTCCGATATCCTGATCACGGCAGATCCCGCCGATGCCGACATCCTGCGCGCCGCGGCGGAGACGCTGCCCGAGGAGCCCTGGGATGAGGCGACCTGGCCGGCCTGGACGGCGGCACTTGCGGAGCGCACCGGCCGCAAGGGGAAGGCGCTGTACCTGCCGCTGCGCCGGGCGCTGACCGGCGAGGACCACGGGCCCGACCTCAAGGCCTTCCTTCCCCTGATCGGCCGCGCGCGGGCACTGAGGCGTCTGACGCAAGCGGCGGGCTGAGACACCGATGGAACTGCAGATCCACAACAGCGCGTCGCGCCGCAAGGAGCGCTTCGTCCCGCTCGATCCCGCGGATGTGCGGATGTATGTCTGCGGGCCGACGGTCTACGACCTCGCGCATCTCGGCAACGCGCGGCCCGTCGTCGTCTTCGACGTGCTGTTCCGGCTGCTGAGCCGGCTTTTTCCGCGCGTCACCTACGCCCGCAACATCACCGATGTGGACGACAAGATCATCGACCGCTCGCGCGAGAGCGGGGAGTCGATCGCGTCGGTGACCGCCCGCACCACCGCCGACTACCACCGCGACATGGCGGCCCTCGGCGCACTGCCACCCACGGTCGAGCCGCGCGCGACGGGGACCATTCCGGAGATGGTGGCGCTGATCGGGCGGCTCATCGAGCTCGGCCATGCCTATGCCGCCGAGGGGCATGTGCTGTTCTCGGTCGCGAGCTTCGCCGATTACGGCAAGCTGTCCGGCCGTTCGACAGATGAGCTGGTCGCCGGCGCGCGGGTCGAGGTCGCGCCCTACAAGCGCGACCCCGGCGACTTCGTGCTGTGGAAGCCGAGCACGCCGGACCAGCCGGGCTGGGACAGCCCCTGGGGTCGCGGCCGGCCTGGCTGGCACATCGAATGCTCCGCCATGGCGCACAAGCATCTCGGCCCCGATTTCGACATCCATGGCGGCGGCGCTGACCTGATGTTCCCGCACCACGAGAACGAGGTCGCGCAATCCGTCTGCGGTTTCCCCGGGCATCACTTCGCGCGCTACTGGATGCATAACGGGATGCTGCTGGTGGACGGCGAGAAGATGTCGAAGTCCCTCGGCAATTTCCGCACCGTGCAGGATATCCTGACGCTCGGCCCCTGGGCCGGCGAGGCGTTCCGCCTGCTGCTGCTGAAGACGCATTACCGGATGCCGCTGGACTACACCGAGGCCGGGCTGAACGAAGCGCGGAAGGAGCTGGATCGCTTCTACCGCGCGCTGTCGAAGATGGCGGCGGTCGAGGCAGGGGACGGCGATGTGCCGCACCCCGCGGAGCACCCGGCGGTGGAGGCGGCGCTGGCGGACGACCTGAACACGCCGCTTGCGCTGGCGTCCCTGCATCACCTGGTCTCGACCGCGAACACCGCGCTCGAGGAAGGCGACGATGCCGCGCTGCCGCATCTGAAGGCGCGCATCCTGTCGGCGGGCGCGCTGCTCGGCATCCTGCAGGCCGATCCCGATGCGTGGTTCCGTGGCGACGCGGCGGTGGACGAGACGGCGATCGCCGCGGCCATCGAGGCGCGTCTTGCAGCCCGAAAGGCGAAGGACTGGCCGGAGGCGGACAGGATCCGGAAGGAACTCGCGGAGAAGGGCATCCTGCTGGAGGACGGGCCGCAGGGGACGACCTGGCGGCGGGCGTGACACCGCAGGACGGCGACTCTCCCTCCCCCGCAAGCGGGGGAGGGTCGGGGAGGGGGCCAGGGCCGGTCCTGAAGGACCCGATGCTGCGCGATGCCGCCCGGCGGCTGCGACGCGATTCCACACACGCAGAACGTGTGCTGTGGCGTGCGCTGCGGGTGAACGCGCTCGGTGTGCCGTTCCGTCTTCAGCATCCGATCGCGAACTACGTCGCGGACTTCGCGGCGCCCAGCATCATGCTGGTCGTCGAGGTGGATGGTGGCCAGCACGGCGGAGACGACGACGTCCCGCGTGATGCGAAGCTGGCGTCGCTGGGCTGGCGCGTGCTGCGCTTCTGGAACAATGAGGTTATGGAGAATCGCGAAGGCGTTCTTGCACGCATACAGGATGTGGTGAGCGATGCGCTGAATGCGGGCAGTTCCGCAAACCCTCTCCCCGGCCCTCCCCCGCTTGCGGGGGAGGGATCGTCGTGACCGACCCTTGCCTTCCCACGACCGCAACCCCCCACCTCACGTCCGGACCCACGCCCGGAGCCTCCGCATGACCCGCCTTCTCCTCCTCGCCCTCGTCCTCTCGACGCCCGCTCTTGCCCAGCACGCTGGCCACGCTACCGCGTCCGCGCGCACCGACGCGCCCGCGACCCGCGAATTCCGTGCCGCCAACGACCGCATGCATCGCGACATGGCGATCCGCTACACCGGCAACCCCGACCTTGACTTCGCGGCTTCCATGATCCCGCACCACCAGGGCGCGATCGAGATGGCGCGCGTGCAGCTGCGATACGGCACCGACCCCGAGATGCGCCGCATCGCGGAGGAGATCATCCGCGCCCAGGAAGCCGAGATCGCCGAGCTTCGCGCCTTCCTCGCGCGCACCGCGCCACCTCGATGACCGGCGGGCGCGGGGAAGGCGGCGCGCCCCTCACGCCGCCGCCGGGCGAAAGCCCGATCGTCGTGCTGGTGCGGCCTCAGATGGCGGCGAATATCGGCATGACGGCGCGCGCGATGGCCAATGGCGGGCTCTTCCATCTGCGGATCGTCGCGCCCCGCGACCACTGGCCGCAGCCCAATGCCTGGGCGGCGGCCTCCGGCGCCGACGCGATCCTCGACGCCGCGCAGCTCTTTCCCGACATCCGCAGCGCGGTCGCCGACTGCCACCGCGTCTTCGGCACCTGCCCGCGCCCGCGTCACGTCGTCATCCCCATGCGCGACGCCCGCGCAGCCGCCGAGGATTTTCGGGAGATCAACGCCCGCGGGCTCCGTCTGGCCGTCCTGTTCGGACCGGAACGCGCGGGGCTCGAGGCGGACGACCTCGCGCAATGCGACACGCTGGTGCGCTATCCCCTGAACCCGCAGCACAACTCGCTGAACCTGGCGCAGGCTGTGATGATCCTGGCCTATGAGTGGTGGATGCAGGCGGAGACCACGCCGCCGCGCGAACTGCAGACGCATGAGACGCGCCCCGCGACGAAGCAGGAGCTCGACAATTTCCTCGATCGCCTGGTTGCGGAGCTCGACGCCGCCGGCTTCCTGCACAACGCGCCGAAGCGGCCGGGCATGGTGCGCAACCTCCGCCACTGGTTCGAACGCGGGGAGGTCACGGAGCAGGAGCTACGCACGCTGCACGGCGTGGTGACGGAGCTCTCGCGCGGCCGCATGGTGCGCGGCCGCTTCGCCGGCGAGGTGCCCGGCCTGCCCTGGGAAGAGACGCCATGAACCACCCCGACGGCACGACGGTCCCGCCGCTGCCCGACCTCCGCTTCGTGGAAGTCGATGCGGCAAACCTCGGCCTGGAAGGGCCGCGCATGTCCTTCATGGAAGCGGGGCAGGGTCCGGCGACGATCCTCTGCCTGCACGGCATCGGCGCCAATTCCATGGGCTGGCGCTTCACGCTGGACGCGCTGTCGAAGGATGCCCGTGTCATCGCCTGGAACGCGCCGGGCTACATGCTGACCGACAATTTCCGCGCCGTTTCGCCGAGGCCCGAGGACTACGTCGCCGTCGCGATCGCGCTGCTTGACGCGCTGCGTGTCGACGGGCCGGTCTTCGTCGCCGGGTCCTCCTTCGGCTCGATGCTGGGCGCCTGCATCGCGGCGACCCGTCCCGACCGCGTGGCGAAGCTCGCGCTGCTGGGAACGTCGCGCGGCCAGCGCTGGAAGGGGCCGGAGGGACGCGCGCAGATGCTCGCGCTGCGCGCGGCCTCGGTCGCCGAGGGCGGCGTCGCGCTGGCGCGCACGCGGTCGAACAAGCTGGTCTCGCCCTCCGCGCCGCCGCAGGTGCTGGCGATGGTCCAGGGCGTCGTCGCGGCCACGAACCCGCGCGGGCTCGTGCAGGCCGCGCGCTGCACCGATATCGCCGACGTCGTCCAGGACTACGCGCCGCGCATTGCCTGCCCCGTGCTCGCCGTCACCGGCGCCGACGACCAGGTGAACCCGCCCGACACGGTCGGCCGCTCGATCGCGGAGGCGATCCGCGGCGCGCGCTTCCTCTCGCCGCCCGGCATCGGCCACCTCCCGGAGATCGAGGCGCCGGCGCAGACCACCGCGCTCCTGCGCGACTTCTTCCTCGGAGCCTGACCATGCGCCTGCCCCGCCGCGCGCTGCTCGCGACGCTTGCCTTCCCCGCCATCGCCCGCGCGCAGGATGCCTTTCCCGGGCGCCAAGTGCGCATCGTCGTGCCCTTCCCGCCGGGCGGCGGGCTGGATGCGCTGGCGCGCGGTCTGGCGGACCGTTTGCAGCCGGTGTGGCGGCAGGCGGTCGTCGTGGACAACCGGCCCGGCGGCTCGACCGTGCCGGGGACGGACATCGTCGCCAAGGCGCCGCCGGACGGCCACACGCTGCTGGTGACGGCGGACAACTCGATCACCTCCAACCCGCACCTGATCCGGTCGATGCCGCACGACCCGATGCGCGACCTCGCGCCGGTCACGGTGCTGGTCGAGGTGCATCAGATGATCCTGGTGAACCCCTCGGTCGGCGCGGACACGATGGCCGGGCTTGTCGCCACGGCACGCGCGCAGCCCGGGAAGCTTAACTTCGGGAGCTACGGCACGGCGTCGCAGCCGCATCTCGCCTTCGCCGCGCTCGCCGCGCAGGAAAGGCTCGAGTTCGTGCACGTCCCCTATCGCGGCCTGACGCCGGCGGTGCTGGCGACGCTGTCGGGCGAGGTGCAGATGACGCTGGCCGGCATCGCCTCGGCGCAGGAGCATCTGCGCGCGGGCACGCTGAAGGCGCTTGCGGTCGGCAAGCCGGCTCGGCTGGATGCCTTTCCGCAGGTCCCGACCCTGGCCGAGACGGGCCACGGCGCGATCGACCCGCGCACCTGGTTCGGCGCCTTCGCGCCCGCCGGCACGCTGCCGGCGCTGGTGCAGCGGATCTCGCGCGACATCGCGGCCGCCATGGCCGAACCCGCGCTGCGCGACCGGCAGCTCACCCCGAACGGCTACACCGTGCATGCCTCGACGCCGGAGGCCGCGGCCGCCTTCGTGCGGGAGGATTTCGAGTACAAGCGGCGGCTGATCGCGCTGGCGGGGATGACGCCGGACTGAGTGGGCGCGCTGCCCGGCACCAGCCCCCGCGCGACCCTAGAAAATTCACTTCATCATCATATCGGGTCGTGCTGCGCTGCCAGCGATGCAGGAGGCCGGCACATGGCGAGATCCCTCAAGATCGGCACCTTCAACGTCCAGAACCTGTTCTTCCGCTACGAGATGCTCGACAAGACCAGGAACGGCATGAAGGTCGTCCCGGTCGATCCCGACAGGCTCACCATCAACGACTTCCGGCGCATCCTGGAACGCTCGGGCCCGATCGGCGAGGCCGAGCGGCTCGCCACCGCGCAGGTGATCCTCGCCAACGACCCCGATGTCGTCGCTCTGCAGGAGGTCGAGAACATCGAGATACTCGACGCCTTCAACAGGCAATACCTGAAGCGACGCTACCCCTACTCGATGGTGGTGGACGGCAACGATCCCCGGCAGATCGACGTCGGCATCCTGTCGCGGCACGACATCGTTGCCGTGCGGTCGCGTCGGTGGGAGCCGAAGGGCAGCGCCCCGACGAAGCGGATCTTCAGCCGCGACTGCCTCGCGGCGACGGTGGATGCCGGCGGCTTCCGCCTGACGATGTACGTCAATCACTTCAAGTCGAAACTGCCGACGCGCTACCCAGACGGCACGATCGATGACGGCCGCGCCAAGCGCAAACGGCAGGCCGACCGAGTCGCGGCCATCCTGGCGGAGGACTTCCCGGATGGCCGTGGCCACTACGTGGTGGCCGGCGACCTCAATGCCGGCCCCACAGAGTCGGCGCTGCGCCAGCTCGTGACCCAGGCCGGGCTTGAGAACGTGGTCGATCGCCTGCCCGCCGCGGCGCGCTGGACGCACTACTACGCCCGGGAGAAGGTCGGACCGAAGCAGAAGCAGATCGACTACCTGCTCCTCTCGCCCGATCTCTCGGCGCGGACCCAGGGCATCCTGCCGGTGATCGAACGGCGCGGGCTTGACCCGAAGATCGTGCGCAAGGTCAACACCGCCCCGAAAGCCTTTGGCGGCCCGATCGATCCGTTCGAGGGCGTCGGCACCGGCGCTTCCGACCATTGCGGCGTCTTCCTGTCCATCCCGCTGGACTGAACGGCGTCCGAACCGGCGGATCGCGGCAGGCTACCGTCGGCTCCGGAGCACCTTCTGCCGCTTGCCCATCGCCGCTTCGCCGCGCGCGCGCCGCGCTTCCATCTCGGCGGTGGAGAAATCGATGCGGCGATCGCGGCGGGGCGCCCGCATCCAGAACCAGGCGCCCGGCCCGCCGAGCAGCAGCGCGAGCAGGCCAAGCGAAGCCGGCCCCGCCCAGCCCTCGAACAGGCCGGGCAGGCCGGCCCGCTCGCCGGCCTGCAGCACCGGCACCGTCACGCCGGCGGGGTAGGCGACCAGGCCGCTGCCGAGCACCCGCCGCTCCGCCCCGCCGATGCGATAGGCGATGATCGGGCGGAGCCGGACGAAGGGGCCGAAGGGCTCGCGCAGCACGCCGGCGGCGCGGCCCTCGACGCGCTGGCCCGACCAGGCGAGACGCACGGGCTCCGCCGCGAGCCACCCCGCGGCGCCGAGCGTCGCCAGGGCCAGCACCAGCAGCGCCGCCCCGGCCCGCCGCATCGCCTCAGGCCAGCTTCTTCGCGAGCTTGCGCGCCAGCAGCCAGCCCAGCCCGCCCGAGACCGGCGCCCCGGGCAGCGCGATCAGCCAGCCGATATGGGCGCCGTTGACCACTAGGCCCATCCCGATGCCGAACATCAGCCCGCCGACCAGGCTGCCCACCACGCCGGCCGTTAGCCCCAGCACCAGGATGTCTTCGCGCGTCACCATGGGCGCGGAGTAGGGGAGGGGCCGGTCGTTTGACAAGCGGGCCGGGGGGCGCCTAGAAGCCGCCCACTTCCGGGAACGCGGACGGCGGGTGATCCGCCGCGCCCGCCCTTGGGCCAAGGCCCTCTGGGACTACCGGGACAAACCAGGACGCTTCAGCGTCCGCCATGAAGAAGGACCGGTGCCGAGAGGCCCGGCAGGTGCAGCGCATGACCAAGCGCGCGGAATCCAAGTACAAGATCAATCGCCGCCTCGGCGTGAACCTCTGGGGCCGTGCCAAGTCCCCTGTCGCCAAGCGCGAATACGGCCCCGGCCAGCACGGCCAGCGCCGCAAGCAGAAGCCGACCGACTTCGGCGTGCAGCTGATGGCGAAGCAGAAGCTCAAGGGCTACTACGGCAACATTGGCGAGAAGCAGTTCCGCAAGTACTACGAGGAAGCGGTGCGCCGGAAGGGCGACACCTCCGAGAACCTGATCGAGCTGCTCGAGCGGCGGCTCGACACCGTGATCTACCGCATGAAGCTGGCCGTGACCCCCTTCGCGGCGCGCCAGTTCGTCAACCACGGCCATGTCACGGTGAACGGCAAGCGTCTCAACGTCCCGTCCTACATCGTCAAGGACACCGACGTGATCGAGGTGAAGGAGAAGTCGAAGCAGATGACCGCGCTGCTCGACGCCGTGCAGAGCGGCGAGCGGGACGTGCCGGAGTACATCGAGGTGGACCACCGCGCGATGCGCGGCCGCATCGTCCGTGCGCCGAAGCTCTCCGACGTGCCCTACCCCGTGCAGATGGAGCCGAACCTGGTCGTCGAGTTCTACTCGCGGTAATCAGCGGGTTCTACTCGCGCTGGCCTGACGTTACTCGACGAGCCTCCCGAGGCGCCGATTCCGAATGGGATCGGCGCCTTTGCTTTGTGCGAAGCGCGCGTCGACGCGAGATTTCAGACCGGATTTCAACGCCCTGGTTTTCAACCGACAGTTTATGACGCCATAGTATTTGGCACGCCAGAGATGTATAACGTATACGTGCGGTCACGGCGCCGCGAGCGCGCGCCCGACCCCGACAGCACGGAGCCCTCATGTCTGGCACATCCAGCAGCCTCGCCGCGTCTTCCCTCTCAACCGCCAATGCAGCCGGTATTCCGGGCTATTCGACTTCCTGGACGGAGACCTTCGACGGTGGCCTCGGGCAGATCGGCCATACCTGGGGCCATGTCTGGGTGCATGACGGCATGGCGACCGTCAGCTCCTGGGCCGGGGAGGGCTGGCAGTCCTCCGGCATGATGCAGTTCCCGGGCGGCGCGACGGCGGCCCAGGGCTTCGGCCTCTACAGCGTGACCATGCAGATCAACTCGAGCGCGCCTGGCGCCTTCGCCTGCCTCTGGCCTTCGACGGACCGGTGGCCCGGGCCGGAGCTCGACTTCGTCGAGCTCGACGGAAACGGCAACCCGTACTCCACCATCCACTGGAAGGGCGCCGACGGCTCGGACCAGAGCCAGGGCTATGCGCTGACCGGCTTCGACCCGCGCGGCGTCCACACGTATTCGCTGGAATGGGCGTCCGACCACCTCTCGATGTATGTGGACGGCGCGCTGAAGTGGACGACGACCGAGCACGTCCCGCAGGACGCCGCGCATGGCGGCGAGAACGGCGCCTTCGGCGTGGGCGAGCAGCCCGCCTGGGCCGCGGCCTGGCAGAACGGCGACAACAGCGTGGACGTCTTCGAGATGTCCTACGCCGCGCCCAGCGGGGGCGCCCCGACCACGCCGCCGCCGCCCGTCGTCACGCCCCCGCCGGTCGTGACCACGCCCCCGCCGGTCGTGACCACCCCGCCGCCGGTCGTGACCACGCCGCCGCCGGTCGTGACCACGCCGCCGCCCGTCACGCCGCCGCCGTCGGCCGAAACCGGCATGCCGGCGGGCACCACGGCCTCCGACCAGGTCTGGCTTGGCACGCACGCCTATGCCGGCACGGACTACGCCACCTTCGGCGTCATGCCGGCCTGGGGCACGGTCGTCACCGCGACGGGCAGCGGCGCGGCGCCCGCGCATCTCGCCTACGACAACTTCGTCGCCGGCAGCTTCGATTTCCGCACGTCCGGCGCGCTCGACCTGATGCTGGTCAGCCTGCGCGAGGGCTCGGCCAGGACCGGCTCGGGCAACGACCACGTCACCTGGGTCGCGCACAGCGACGACGCCGCGGCGAGCAACACGATGCGCATTGACACCGGCGCCGGCGACGATGCCGTGCACGTCACGGCGGCCGGCCTCTCCTCGCTCGCCGACACCGACCGCTGGAACAACGGGCCCCTGTACAACGGCAGCTATGACGGGGGCTGGTCGGGCGCGATGGTCACGCTCGGCGCGGGGCACGACACGCTGGTGGCGGATGCCGGCCACACCGCCGTCGCCGACTTCCATGCCGGCGAGGACGTGCTGCGGATCGGCCACGCCGCGGACCAGGTCGCCCAGCGGCAGACCGCCGAGGGCCTGCTCTTCACCTGGGACCATGGCAGCGTGCTGCTCTCCGGCGTGACCGCGTTGGCGGCGCAGGACCTGGTCTTCGGCTGACGTTACACTTGCTGACGGGCGGGCGGCGGGGGCGGCGTGCTCTCCTCCGCTTCCCACACCGAGGCGAGGTCGCCCATGCCCCTGCCCGGCGACGACCTGCCCGGCGAGGATGACAGCTTCGTCTTCGGTCCTGGGGCGCCGGCCGAACCGGAGGATGCGCCACAGGACGCCGATCTCTGGTCCAGCCTCATGGCGCGCTGGATCGCCCTGATCGGACCGGAAGAGGACCGGGCGGCGCCGCCTGCCGACGATCTCTGGGTCGGCTGACCGGGGGCGCTCAGACCCTCATCGCCGCGATGTCGTCGAGCGTCGCGCCGAGGCCGAAGCCTGGCGCGTCGCTCGGCACCAGCCGCCCGTCCACGGGCACGGCCATGCCGGGGAACAGCCGCGTCTCCTCGAGCGGGATGCCGGGCGCGGAGCCCAGGAAATACTCGCCCCAGCGGCTGCAGGGCGCGGCGAGGCCGAAATGCTGGCCATAGGGCGTGTTCATGCCGGCATGCGGGATGACCTCGATCCCCGCGGCGTCGGCGATCGCCGCGACGCGCAGGCACGCCGTCAGCCCGCCGACCCAGCCGATGTCGGGCTGCAGCACGTCCACCAGCCGCCGCGATGCAGCGGTCGCGAAGGGCTGCGGCATGTACCAGTGCTCGCCGGACGCCAGCCCCATCCAGGGCAGGCGGGCGCGCAAGCTCGCCAGGCCCTCCATGTCCTCCGGCATCAGGCAATCCTCGATCCAGCGGAGGCGATAGGGGCGCAGGCGATCGGCCAGGCGCACGGCGTATTCGACGTCGAAGGCCATCCAGCAATCCAGCATGATCTCGGAATGCGGGCCTGCGGTCTCCCGCATCCGCGCCACCGCGGCCTCGTTCGCCTCGAGCCCGGCGATGCCGTCGGCGGGGCCGTGCGGGCAGGGATACTTCGTCGCGCGGAAGCCGAGCTCCATGTGCCAGTCGGTGTCGCCGCCGGTGGCGTAGCACTCGATATGCGGACGGGACGGGCCGCCGATGATCTCGTAGACCGGCCGGCTGAGGAGCTTGCCCTTGAGGTCCCACAACGCAAGGTCGATCGCACTGATGGCGTAGGCGCCGAGGCCCGGAGCGCCATACGGAGACGCCATGCGGACCATCATGTCCCACAGCTTCTCGGTGGCCATGGCGGGCTCGTCCACCAGCAGCGGGCCGAGATGGCCGTTGATGGTCTCGATCACCGGCGCGCCGTAGCGGCTGACGCCGAAGCCCCAGCTGCCGTCGCTCGCGGTGGCCAGGCAGCCCACCGCAGGCCAGCTCGGCCGCCAGGCCGCGCGCAGCTTCTTGTAGCGGGGATAGCCCGACATCGGACCCGCGACCTCGGCATCCGCCGTCCAGGGCGGTCGGCGCGCGGGCGTGCGCGGCGTGCCGCCGACGAGATCGGAGCGGATCGCGAAGGCCTGGACCTTGGCAATGGTGACGGTCATGGGCGCGGCCGGGCTGCGTGCTGCATCGCCTAGCGGTAACGCGCGGCCCGCGCGCCGGGAAGGGGCGGCTACGGACGGAGCGCCAGCACCGCCTCGCGCGCGGCCGCGGTCAGCGCGGCGCGGCCGGCGGCGTTGGCCGGGAGGTCGCCGAAGCGCAGCGGCTTCCCGATGGAGAGCGAGAGCTTGCCCGGACGCGGCCATTTCCGGTCCGGCGGCCAGGCGGCATGCGCGCCATCGAGCCAGCAGGGCACGACGGGGACGTCGCTGCCGAGGACGAGCGTCGCGAGGCCCGGCTTGAACTCGCCTGGTTCGCCGCTGCGGCTGCGCGTGCCCTCGGGGAACAGGATGTAGACCAGGCGGTCCTCGACCAGGCGCGACCGCAGCGTCTCGATCTCGCCGCGCGTGGTGCGGCCGCGCCGGACGGGCAGCGCGTTGATGGCATAGGCCGCGAAGGCGGCGGTCGCGTCGGAGCCGAAGAAGACCTCCTCCGCGGCCAGCGCGTGGGCCGCGCGCGCGGCGTCGCCGCGGAGCGCCGCGGCGAAGGTCAGTGCGTCGAGGTGGCTGGTGTGGTTGCCGATCATGCAGAAGGGCGGCGCCGGCAGGTTCTCCCGCCCCGTCACCTCCAGCCGGTGCGCGACGGCGAGGTAGAGCCGCAGCACGCGGCGCCACAGCCCGTTGGCCGCAAGCTCGAACAGGCCGCGCTCCCGCGCCAGGCTGCGCCAGCGGTCGGACGGCGCCAGGGCCAGGTCGCGGGCGGGGCTGAACTTCCACTCCGTCATCCCGTGATCACCCGCACGGGCTGCCCGCCGCCGATGCCGACGAGGTAGTGGACGAGGTGGAAGACCGCCGGCGAGACCAGCAGCAGCGAGTTGAAGCGATCCAGGATGCCGCCATGGCCCGGCAGCACCGCGCCCATGTCCTTGATCCCGATGTCGCGCTTGATCGAGGACAGCATGAGGTCGCCCATCTGCCCCGCGACGCTGACCAGCACGCCGAGCAGGATCAGCCAGTACCAGCGGTCCATCGGCGTGCCGTCGAAGATCGCGGAGGCCAGCAGCGCGACGACGGTGGCCGTGACGCAGACCGCGCCGAGCGCGCCGGAGATCGTCTTGTTCGGGCTCGTCGCTGGCAGCAGCTTCGGCCCGCCGATCAGCTTGCCGCAGGTGAAGGCCGCGCAGTCGTTCAGCGCGACGGCGGTCATCAGCAGCAGCACCAGCGGGCGGTAGTTCGCGTCGTTCGCCATGAAGCCGAGATGCGCGAAGCCCGCGCCGAACAGCATGAAGCCCAGCACCGCGAGCCCGACGCGCTGGATGTAGCCCGCGGGCCGGTCGAGCGGGATGGTCGCGACCGCCAGCACGCTGACCGACAGCGTCCAGAGTGCCACGAAGAAGCCGTACCAGTTGTCGAGCGCGGCGAGGTTCACCATCAGGATGCCGGCCGCGACGAAGGCCGAGAGCACGCGTTCGCGGAACAGCCCCGTGGCGCGGGCGTATTCGCGGTAGCAGAGCAGGCCGAGCACGGTCACGAGCAGGATGGTCGGCACGCGCCCGATCAGCACCGGGACGATCATCAGGGGCAGCAGCACGCACCAGGATCCGAATCGCAGCCAGAGCTCGCGCCGGAAGTCGGGCCTCGCGCGTCCGGTGACGGAGAGAAAGAAGATCGCGCCCGCGGCGCCGGCCAGCACCAGCGCGGTCGCGCTGACGATCCAGACGGTGACGGGATGGGCGAAGGCGGTGCTCATCGGCGCGCTTTCAGGAAGACCCAGGCGCCCGACAGGCGCCGCCAGGTCGTGTAGAGTGAGCCCAGCGTGATCGCCCAGAGTGCGATCATCGGCAAGGCAGCCGTCCAGGCGAAGGGCAGGATGGCGCAGATCACGGCGAGGCCGGTGACCAGCGCCATGCGGTGCTGTTTGGCCATCGGCCCGCGGAAATCGCTCGGCGCGCCGGCGGCCTTGCCGACCGCGCGGACATAGGCCGTCGCCATCGCCGCCAGCGCCGCGGCCAGGCCCAGCGCGACATTCCCGCAGGCCACGCCGAGACCGATGAAGACCGCGGTGTCGGACACGCGGTCCGGCACCTCGTTGAAGAGCTCCCCGGCCGGCGAGGCGATGCCGCGCCCGATCGCCACCATCCCGTCCAGCAGGTTCGCCAGGAGCCGCAACTGCACGAAGAGCGCGCCCGCGAGCCAGAGCGGCCGCGCCGCGCCCGGCCACCAGGCCGTGCCGGCCAACGCCAGCCCGGCGATGATCCCTGCGCCCATGCCGGCGAGCGAGATCCCGTCGGCCGAGGCGCCGCGCGCCACCAGCCAGGCAGCGGTCTTCTGGGTTACGCCGAGTTCGCGCGCCGCGATGGGCCGCCTGTCGCCGGACTGCATCCTGTCCTCGCTTTCGCCGGCAAGGATGGCACGGATCGCCGCAGGGCGTGTTTCGCCGGGGTTGCGCGCGTGTTTCGGCTATTGCGCGTAGCGCCGGAACGGGCCGTGCAGCCCGCCCGGGATCAGCGGCAGCAGATGCGCGGCCGCGAGGAGCAGGCCGCGCTTCGCGCCGGGCGCGGCAGCGAAGGCGCGTCGCAGCGTGGCGAGGCCCTCGTCGCGCGCGCCGTGGCGGAGGAGTTCCTTGCCCACGACCCAGCCGTTCTCGGCCTCGGCGCGCGCCTTGATCGCAGCGAATCGCGGGCCGAGCCGCACCCTCACCGCGGGGTTCCGCCAGATCGCGTCCATCGCCGGCGCGAAGGCCGCGGGATCGCGCGCCATGCGGCGATAGGCGCTGCCGGCGCGTTCTCGGACGAAGAGCAGGGGCGCCGTGCCGCCCACGCGGGCGAAGGGGCCCTGCAGCGCCAAGCGTATCCAGCACTCCCAGTCCTCGCCGTAGCGGATCGCGGGATCGAAGCCGCCGGCGGTGTCGAAGGCGCCGCGGCGGATCAGCGCGTGCCCGCCATTGACCAGCAGGTTGCGGATGAGCAGGCGCGGCAGGATGTCGCCGGCGGGAAACGGGCCGGTCTTCACGCGAAGCGGCGAATCGCCGGGATGGGCGGACTCGGCCATGGCGGCCCAGGGGCCATAGGCCGCGACGGCATCGCCCGTCAGCGCCGCGACAAGGCGCGAGACGGCATCCGGCGCCAGCCAGTCATCGGCGTCGAGGAAGAGCAGCGTGTCCCCGGTCGCAGCCGCGATGCCCGCGTTGCGCGCGGCGGAGACGCCGGCATTGGCCTGGCGGAGGATGCGGATGCGCGGGTCGTCCTCGGCGGCGGTCTCGGCCGCGCGGGCTGTGCCGTCGCGCGAGCCGTCATCGACGAGGATGAGTTCGAGGGAGGCGTGCGACTGCGCGCGCACCGAGCGGATCGCGTCGGCGACGAAAGGGGCGACGTCGAAGGCAGGGGTGACGATGGAGACGCGCACGCCCCTGGTGTGGGGCGGGCGGGGCGCGAGGCTAAATCAAGGTTACGCGGGTGCAGCACCCCCACCCGCCCTCGCTCCGCTCGGGCACCCTCCCCCGCGAGCGGGAGAGGGAAACCGAAAGGGGGAGAGTGTTACGCCCCCGCCTTCGCGGTAACGCCCTTCTCCTCGAGCAGGCCCTGCAGCTCGCCCGCCTGGAACATCTCGGTGACGATGTCGCAGCCGCCGACGAACTCGCCCTTCACATAGAGCTGCGGGATGGTCGGCCAGTTCGAGAAGGACTTGATGCCCTCGCGCAGCTCCATGTCCTCCAGCACGTTTACGCCCTTGAAGGGCACGCCGACATGGCTGAGGATCTGCACGACGCGGGCGCTGAAGCCGCATTGCGGGAAGACCGGCGTGCCCTTCATGAAGAGCACCACCGGGTTGTCGGTGATCTCGGCCTGGATGCGGTCGTGGACCTGGTCAGCCATCTCTCTCATTCCCCTCGGGATAAGCGGTTCACTCGGGCGCCTGGGTCTGCAGGGCGAGGGCATGCAGCGCGCCCCCCATCCGGCCCTGCAGCGCGGCATAGACGATCTGGTGCTGCTTGACGCGGGGCAGCCCCTTGAAGGCGGCCGAGACGACCTTGGCGGCGTAATGGTCGCCGTCGCCGGCGAGGTCCTCGATCGTGACGACGGCGTCGGGCAGGGCCGACTTGATCAGCGCCTCGATCTCGGCCGCATTCATAGCCATCAGCCAACAGCCTCCATCAGCCGGGGCAGCGTGCCCTCATGGGCGGCCCGCAACTCTGCCAGGGATATGGAGGAGCCGGGGGCGAGAACCAAGTCCCCGCCGCCCGTGCGGCCCAGCCGCGCCGCGGGCACGCCGGCGGCCTTCGCCGCGGCCAGCAGCGCCGCGCCGTCGGAAACCGCCAGGACGTAGCGGCCCTGGTCCTCGCCGAACCAGAAGGCGTGGGCGGGAAGGCCGGCCGGGGCGTCCAGCGTCGCGCCAACGCCGCCACCCATGGCCATCTCCGCGACCGCGACCAGCAGCCCGCCATCCGCGGCGTCGTGGCACGCGGCGACCTGTCCCGCCAGGATCCGCGCGCGGACGAAGTCGCCGTTGCGGCGCTCGGCCGCCAGCTCCACCGGTGGGGGGGCGCCGTCCTCTCGCCCCGCGATCTCGCGCAGCCAGAGCGACTGGCCGAGCCAGCCCGTCGTCTCCCCGATCACGACGAGGTCCAGGCCCGGCTTCAGCGCGAGCCCGACCGAGGCCGCCGCATCCTCCAGCACGCCGACGCCGCCGATCGCGGGGGTCGGCAGGATGCCCTTGCCGTTGGTCTCGTTGTAGAGCGAGACGTTGCCGCTCACGACGGGGAAGTCGAGCGCCGTGCAGGCGGCGGCCATGCCGCGCACGGCACTCGCAAACTGGCCCATGATCTCGGGCTTCTCGGGGTTGCCGAAGTTCATGTTGTCGGTGATGGCGAGCGGCGTCGCGCCGACGGCGGTCAGGTTGCGCCAGGCCTCGGCGACGGCCTGCTTGCCGCCTTCCTCCGGGTCGGCCAGGCAGTAGCGCGGCGTGCAATCCGTGGTCATGGCCAGCGCACGCTTCAGGCCCTCGAGCTTCACCACCGCCGCATCGGCGCCGCCCGGGCGCTGCACGGTCTGGCCGCCGACGGTGCTGTCGTACTGGTCCCAGATCCAGCGGCGCGAGCAGAGGTCGAGCGATCCCACGAGCTTCGCCAGCGCAGCCGGCACGCCCACGGGATCGGCGACCGAGGCCGGATCCAGCACTGGCTGCTTCGGGGTTTCCGTCGTCGGGCGGCGATACAGCGGCGCCTCGGATTCCAGCGGCGCGAGCGGGATCTCCGCCTCGACAGCGCCCTTGTGCCGGATGACGATCCGCCCGGTGTCGGTGAGGTGCCCGATCACCGCGAAATCCAGCTCCCACTTCCGGAAGATCGCCTCGGCCTCGGCCTCGCGGCCGGGCTTGAGGATCATCAGCATCCGCTCCTGGGATTCCGACAGCATCATCTCATAGGCCGTCATGCCGGTCTCGCGCTGCGGCACGTTGTCCAGCACGAGCTCGATCCCGACGCCGCCCTTGCCCGCCATTTCCACCGACGACGAGGTGAGCCCCGCCGCGCCCATGTCCTGGATCGCGACGATCATGTCGGTCGCCATGAGCTCGAGGCAGGCCTCGATGAGCAGCTTCTCCACGAAGGGGTCGCCGATCTGCACCGTCGGGCGCTTCTCCTCGGCGTCGGCGGAGAACTCCGCGCTCGCCATGGTCGCGCCGTGGATGCCGTCGCGGCCGGTCTTGGATCCGACATAGACCACGGGGTTGCCGATGCCGGCGGCCGCGCTCAGGAAGATCCGGTCCTTCGGCGCGATGCCGACCGTCATGGCGTTGACCAGCGGGTTGCCGTTGTAGGCCGCGTGGAAGTTCACCTCGCCGCCGACCGTCGGCACGCCGACGCAGTTGCCGTAGCCCCCGATGCCGCGCACCACGCCGTCGATGATGCGCGTCATCCGCGGCGCGTCGGGCATGCCGAAGCGCAGCGCGTTGAGGTTCGCGATCGGCCGCGCGCCCATGGTGAAGACGTCTCGTAAAATCCCGCCGACGCCGGTCGCCGCGCCCTGGTAGGGCTCGATGAAGCTGGGATGGTTGTGGCTCTCCATCTTGAAGATGGCGGCGAGCCCGTCGCCGATGTCGATGACGCCGGCATTCTCGCCGGGGCCATGGATCACCCAGGGCGCCTTGGTCGGCAACGTCCTCAGCCAGACCCGGCTCGACTTGTAGGAGCAGTGCTCGGACCACATGACGGAGAACAGGCCAAGCTCCGTCAGCGTCGGCACCCGGCCGAGGATCGCCAGCACCCGGTCGTATTCGTCCGCCTTCAGGCCGAACTCGGCCGAGAGCTGCTTCGCGCGCTCGGGCGCCAGCGGAGGAACGCGGGGGGTTTCGGCCATGGCGCGTTGATGGCGAAACCGCGAGGCCAAGGCAAGGACCGCCGGCGCGGGTCTGGCGCGCCGCGACGGCAACCGTCCGGCCCCGGCGCCGTTCTGCCTGCGCAAGATCGGGAGAAAGCGGATGCGCGGGCGCGTGATGCTCGGATTGGTGCTTACGCTGGCAGCGGCGCCGGCGCTGGCCCAGGCGCCGGCGCCGCTGGCCTTCGTCCAGCCGCTTTCGCCGGCGGCGACACAGGCCGTGCAGGAGAGGCTGCGGGAGGCCGGGGTCTACATGCGCGCTCCTGATGGGGTCTGGGGGCCGGAAAGCCAGGCGGCGCTGGATCGGTTCCAGCAGGCGCGCGGTCTGGCGGCGACGGGCTCGCTGAACCTGGCGACGGCCCAGGCGCTCGGCATCGCGCTGCCGCAGGTGCTGTCGGTGCCGGAGCAGGCGGCCGGCCCGGCGGCGGGCCTGTCGCCGCGTGCGGTGCGCAACGTGCAGCAAAGGCTGCGCGCGCTCGGCTTCTACCAGGGCGGGGCGGACGGCGTCTGGGGGGCGGGCACCCAGGCGGCGCTGGAGCGCTTCCAGCGCGGCCGGGGCCTGGAGGCGACGGGCCAGATCAATCCCATGACGGCGCAGGCGCTCGGCCTGAACCCAGGCAACCTGGACGCGCCGCTGCGCTGACGCCGCCGGCCTGCGCTATGCTCCGCCCCATCCCAGGCGGAGCAAGCGGCCGGTGCCGACGGAAACACCCGATCCCGGCGTTCTCGTCACCGGCGGCCGCCGCCGCGAGCCCGCGGCGTATCTCGGCCTCGGCCTGGTCGCGCTCGTCGCCGGCATCATGACCGTCGTGCTGTGGGGCTTCGCGGGGCAGGGGCCCTGGCCGGTGCCCATCGTCTGGGGCGTCGCAACCCTGATCGCGCTCAGGCTGCTGGCAACGCGGGAGGTGCGGATCGCGCCCGACGGCATCCTGCTCACCCGGCACCTCTTCCGCTGGCACTGGACCCGCCGGCTTTCCACGCAATCCGTCACCGCGGTCCGCGTCCAGGGCGATCACGTCCCGCTGAAGAACCAGCGCGGCGACGGCACGCCGGAAGGCGAGGCGCGGATGATGCTGTTCACCGTCGCGCTGCGCGGCGGCCCGCGCCTGACGCTCGGCTTCTCGCGCGACGCCGCCGCGATGGAGCGCCTGGCCGGGCAGGCCGCGCGACTTCTCGGCGTGCCAGCGGTCCGGTGCGGCTATCGCCTGCGCGGCGACGGCCTTCCGCTGCGGGAGAAGGGCGCGGAATCGCCGATCGCGTGACCGCGCCATGCGTGGCAAGCTGCCCCGGCCGGTCTGCTCGGGGGTTGTTGACGCGATGCGCTTTCCGCTGCTGATGCTTTGCCTGCTGCCTGGCCTGGCGCTGGCGCAGAAGGTCGACAAGCCCGCCGACACGCCGCAGCCACCGGCCGCCGCCGCGCCGCCCGTCGCCGGCCCGCCGCAGGCCTGCCCGGCCGATGCGACCGGGCTGGCCGCGGGGGCGGCGCTGGCCTGCGTCTGTCCGCAAACCGGCGGTGCCGGCCAGGCGGTCTGGGGCAGCGGGCCCTATACCTCGGACAGTTCCATCTGCACCGCCGCGCTGCACGCCGGCGCGGTCTCGCGACGCGGCGGCACGGTGACCCTGCGCATGCTGCCGGGCCAGCAGCGCTATGTCGGCAGCACGCGCAACGGCGTGCAGAGCATCAACTACGGCGCCTATCACGCCAGCTTCCAGTTCGACGGGGTGCAGACCGCCACGGGGCCCCAGCCCTGCCCCGACGACATGACCGCCTATGCCGGCAGCGACGAGAAGCTGACGTGCACCTGTCCGGCGGTCAGCAACCCGCGCGGCTCCGTCTGGGGCACCGACACCTACACCGCGGACAGCGCGGTCTGCGCCGCGGCGCTGCATGCCGGCGCGGTGTCGCGCCGCGGCGGCGAGGTGACGCTGCGCATGCTGCCAGGCCGCCCGCGCTACCCCGGCACGACGCGCAACGGCGTGCAGAGCATCGACTACCCCGACTACGGCGCGAGCTACGCCTTCCAGAACGTCTCGGCCGGGCCGCAGATCTGCCCCGACACCATGCTGTCCTATGCCAACACGGACGAGACGCTGACCTGCGTCTGCAGCGGAGAGGCGGTGGCCCGCGGCACGGCGATCTGGGGCAGCGGGCCCTACACCGGCGATTCGCATGTCTGCCGCGCTGCCCGCCATGCCGGGGTGGTGCCGGTGACCGGCGGCAGCGTCACGGTCCGCATGCTGCCCGGCCAGCCGCGCTACGCCGCCAGCACCCGCAACGGCGTGACGTCTACGGCATACGGCGATTACGGGTCGAGCTACCGCTTCGACGGCGCGCAGAACGTCGCCGCCGCGGCGCCGGTGCAGGCGCCGGTGGCGGATTCGTTGCGGCGGACCGGCCGCGTGTCGCTCTACGTCACCTTCCGCACCAACTCCGCCGACCTCGACATCGGCGCCGCGCCGGTGCTGCAGCAGGTGCGCGATGCCATGCAGGAGGATCCGTCGCTGCGCCTCCGCCTGATCGGCCACACCGACAACCAGGGCGGGCCGTCGGTCAACGTGCCGCTGAGCCAGCGCCGGGCCCAGTCCGTGCGGGACTGGCTGGTCCAGAACGGCATTGGGGCCGACCGGCTGCTGGCCGAGGGCCGCGGCCAGAACGAGCCGATCGCCGACAACGCCAGCGAACCCGGACGCGCGCTGAACCGACGCGTAGAGGCGGTGCGGGTGGAGTAACGCCGCTCGGCCTTCAGGCCACGGCAAGGCTCTCCACCAGCGAGGTGAACATTGGCAGCCCGTCGGTGCCGCCCATCAGCGGGTCCACCAGGTCCTCGGGGTGCGGCATGAGCCCGAGCACGCGCAGGTTGGGCGACAGGATGCCCGCGATGTAGTCGCGCGCGCCGTTGCGATTGGCCGCGTCCGTCGTCTCGCCGTCGGGCGTGCAGTAGCGGAAGGCCACGAGGTCCTCGCCCTTCAGCCGCGCCAGCGTCTCGTCATCGCCGAACCAGTTGCCGTCGCCATGGGCCATCGGCGCGCGGAACACCGCGCCCTTCTGCCAATGCGCGGTGTAGGGCGTGCCGGCGCGCTCGACGCGCATGTGGCAGTCCATGGACAGGAAGCGCAGCGACGCGTTGCGCAGCAGCGCGCCCGGCAGGAGCTGCGCCTCGCACAGGATCTGGAAGCCGTTGCACACGCCGAGGACGTGGCCGCCGCGCGCGGCGAAGGCCGAGACCTCGCGCATGATGGGCGACTGCGCGGCCATCGCGCCGCAGCGGAGGTAGTCGCCATAGCTGAAGCCCCCGGGCAGCACGACGAGGTCGGTACGCGCGGGCAGCGCGGTCTCGCGGTGGAACAGCATCGCGGGCCTGCGCCCGGTCGCGCGTTCCAGCGCGATCGCCATGTCGCGCTCGCGGTTGGTACCGGGGAAGACGACGACGACGGCCTTCATGTCGTGCTCCTGCGCATCCGATTCAGACCTCCGGTGCTCACGCGCTTCGCTGGCTGCGCCCTGCGGTCATCGGATGCGTCAGCCTCCGTTCCAGACGCGCAGCCAGTTCAGGCCACCTAGCACGACCAGCGTCACCACCACGGCCAGAGCCGCCGCGGTCACCCACCGGTCAAGCCCCTTCTTGCCGCGCGTCAGCAGGTCGAGCCGGCTCTTCTGCGCGACCTGCGGCATGCGCTTGTCGCGCCAGCGCATCCCCATGGCGATCAGCACCGTGAGGAACGCGACGATGAAGAGCGACGCCTTGACCATGCGGGGTCAGGCGACCTCGACGCGGAAGCTCTCGATGACGGTGTTCGCCAACAGGCGGCGCGCCATGTCCTCGGCCTGCGCCTTGGCCCTGGCGGGATCGGTCTCGCTGAGCTCGAGCTCGATGACCTTGCCCGCGCGCACCTCGCCGATCCCGGCAAAGCCGAGGCCTTCCAGCGCGTGGCCGATGGCCTTGCCCTGCGGGTCCAGCACGCCCGCCTTCGGCATCACATACACCCTGGCCTTCACTGAACTGTCTCCGGCCCCTTCATGTCGCGCACGCCGGCCTCCGGCAGGATGCCCAACCGACGCGCCACTTCCTGGTAGCCCTCCTCGACCTTGCCGAGGTCGCGGCGGAAGCGGTCCTTGTCCATCTTCTCCCCGGTGCGGGAATCCCAGAGGCGGCAATTGTCCGGGCTGATCTCGTCCGCCAGGACGATGCGCATCTCCTCGTTCTCCCACAGCCGGCCGAATTCCAGCTTGAAGTCCACCAGCGTGATGCCGACGCCGAGGAAGAGGCCGGAGAGGAAGTCGTTCACCCGCAGCGTGAGTGCCACGATGTCGTCGATGTCCTGCGTGGAGGCCCAGCCGAAGCAGGTGATGTGCTCCTCGCTGACCATGGGGTCGCCGAGCTGGTCGTTCTTGTAGTAGAACTCGATGATCGAGCGCGGCAGCCGCGTGCCTTCCTGGATGCCGAGCCGCGTGGACAGCGACCCCGCCGCGACGTTGCGCACGACCACTTCCAGCGGGATGATCTCGACCTCGCGGATCAGCTGCTCGCGCATGTTGAGGCGGCGGATGAAGTGGTTGGGCACGCCGATCTCGCTCAGCCGCGTCATCAGGTATTCGCTGATGCGGTTGTTCAGCACGCCCTTGCCGGTGATGGTGCCCTTCTTCGCGCCGTTGCCGGCGGTGGCGTCGTCCTTGAAGTACTGCACGAGGGTGCCGGGCTCGGGACCCTCGAAGAGGACCTTCGCCTTGCCCTCATAGACCTGACGGCGGCGCGCCATGGCGGTGAAAACTCCTGGATCTGGGCGGCCGGTCTGGCCGGCGCCGCGCGGCCACGCGGCGGGGCCGGCGGCGGCGGGGTGGCTATAGCAGTGCAGGCCCCGAACCGCCACGCCCGGCGCGTGGGGCTGCCCCGCCCCGGGCGATCGCGTGGCGGCCGGCCCGGCGTGCGTGACGACCGCTGCGCGGTCGCCCGGGCGTCAGCGCCCGAAGGCGTTGGACAGGATGGCCGCCACCACCCCGGTGGTCACCGCGACCAGCACCAGGCTCGTGCCGACGACGGCGTATTCGTAGCCGGGATAGCGTGGCAGGCCGACGAGCAGGCCGGGCGGCACGGTGCGGCGGGCGATGCCTGGCGGCAGCGGCTTGCCCTGTGCCAGGCGGTTGTACATGCCGGGCGGCAGAGGCTGGGCGACGAAGCCGGGATTGGCGCCGAGCCAGATCTGGACGGAGTTCAGCTCCGGCGTGCCGAGGCTCGGCCCGCGGCCGCGATTGCCGCCTCCTCCGTGGTTGCCTCCCCCATGGTTGCCTCCGCCCTGGTTGCCGCCCCCGTTGCCGCGACCCTGGCCGCCGCCATTGCCGTGCCCCTGGCCCTGGGCGAGGGCCGGCACCGGCAGCAGGGCGAGGCCGGCCAGCAGCAGGCGGCGTGTCAGGGTCATGTCTCCTCCAGCGTCAGGGTCGCGAATCCGCCGGGCTTCGGCGGGGTGGGGCTGAAGCGCCAGATTCTGGCGCCCCCGGCGCCGAACGCAACCAGGGATGCGCAGACCGTGCCGAAACCTTGAACCGGAGGGACGTTCAGCGCTGTCGCGATGCCCTCCTCGCCGAGGCGCGAATCCGACAGCAGCGCCTCCCAACCCCGCCAGTCGCCGGACGCCGGGTCGGGCGGCGCGGCGGCGCGGAAACGGGGGAGGTGCCGGCGCGTGCGGGGGCTGGCGAGGTCGTTGGGGTCGTGCGCCGTCACCATGGAGATCCCGGCCGGCAGGGCCTCGGCCCCGGGCGCGCCCTCGCCGAGGCTGCGGATGAAGAAGGCGTCGCGGGCATCGGCGACGACCATGTTGAAGGGCCGCCAGCACGAGCCGTCCAGCGCCGCGATCTCTGCCGCGGCACCGGCAGCGTCCTCGGCATCCAGCGCCATCAGCGGAAGCTCGCCGCGGGACCGCTTGCCCGGCGCGGGCCCGAGGCTGCCCGGGCGGTTCAGCACCGCCGCGACAACGCCGCCGCGCATCGCCATCCAGGTGCCGCCGCCGGTGCGGTCGCGCCCGCCGACCACGCCCGGCCGGTCCGTCCAATGCGCCGCCGGCGGATCCCAGGCCCGGTCCAGCCGCTCGTCGCGGTTGGCCGCGAGCAGCAGGGGCCAGGCATGACCGGGCCGGCGGAGCAGGATGACGGTGCACACCGCCCGATCCTGCCACCACCGTGCGGCCGCGCCATCCCGCGGACGATGGCGGCGGTGCCGATCGCGGCGCATGATGCCGCCAACCCCGCCAGACGGGGATCGGAGGAACGGCATGATCACGCGACGCAGCCTGGCCGCTTGCCTCGGCCTGGCCGCGCTTCCCGGCGGGGCCGGGGCGCAGAACTACCCCTCGCGGCCGGTGCGGGTGATCGTGCCCTTCGCCCCGGGGGCGGCGACGGACATCCTCTCGCGCCTCATGGCGCAGCAATACTCGGACGCGCTCGGCCAGCCCTTCGTCGCGGAGAACCGCACCGGCGCCAATGGCGGCATCGCGGCGGAGCTGGTCGCCAAGGGGCCGAAGGACGGCTCGATGATCCTGACCGGCACCTTCTCCACCCACGCCTCGAACCCGCACATCTATGCCCGCACGCCCTACGACGCCGTCGCCGATTTCGCGCCCGTCACGCTGATCGCGACGGTGCCGCAACTGCTCGTGGTGAACCCCGCGACGGGGATTGCTTCGGTCGCCGCGCTGCGTGCCGCTGCGGCCGCACGGCCGGGCAGCATCACGGCGGCGACCGGCGGACTCGGCTCGTCGCAGCATCTCTCGGCCGTGCTGTTCGAGCGCGCGGCGGGCGTGCGCTTCGACACCATCCACTACGCCCGCGGCTTCGCCACCGTGGTGCCGGACCTGCTGGAGAACCGGGTGAACCTCACCTTCGGCGATCCCCTGGCCCTGCTGCCGATGGTGCGGGAGGGCAAGCTGCGGCCGCTCGCGGTGACGTCGGAAAGCCGCAGCCACCTGCTGCCTGACGTGCCGACGCTGGCCGAGCTCGGCCTGCCTGGCGCGACATCCTTGACCTGGTACGGGCTGTTCGTCGCGGCGGGAACCGATCCCGCGATCGTCGCGCGGCTCGGCGACGCCGCGCAGGGCGCGATCCGCCGGCCGGAGGTCGCGTCGCGCATCCGCGAGCTCGGCGCCAATCCCGTCGGCAATTCGCCCGCCGAGTTCGGCGCCTTCCAGCGCGCGGAGTTCCAGCGCTGGGGCGAGGTGATCCGAGCCGAGGGGATCCGCGCGGAATGAGTGTTGGCACCGGCGGCAGCGCGATCGCGAAGGTCGAGCTGCACGAATTCACCTATCTCGCGCCGGGCTTCGCGCGGGATGCGCATGGCGCGCTCTGCCCGCATCCCACCGCGACGCAGAAGGTCGGCGCCTTCTGCCTGGTGATCGAGACCGCGGACGGCCATCGCGGCGAGTACATCCCGATGCACAGCGGCAAGAACCCGGCGATCGTCTCGCAGGTCGCGGCACTGGCACCGCGGCTGGTCGGCATGGACGCCTTCGCGCGGGAGGGGATCTGGAACGCGCTGCGCTGGTCGCAGCGGCATCTCGGCGCGGTCGGGCTCTGCGCGATCGATGTCTGCCTGTGGGACCTCGCGGGGAAGGCCGTGGGGCAGCCGATCGCGCGGCTGCTGGGCGGCTTCCGCGACCGGCTGCCGACCTATGCCAGCACCACCCACGCGGACCGCAACGGCGTGCTGTCGTCGAAGGAGGCCTTCGGCGAGTTCGCGCAGCACTGCAAGGCGCTGGGCTACAGGGGCTTCAAGATCCATGGCTGGGGCGAGGGCGATCCGGAGGCGGAATCCGCCAACCTGATCCATGTCCGCCAAGCCGTCGGCGACGGCATGGCGCTGATGATCGATCCCGCCTGCACGCTGCGCACCTTCGCCGATGCGCTGCGCGTCGGCCGCGCCTGCGACGAGGCGAACTACTACTGGCTCGAGGATCCCTTCGCCGACATGGGCACCGCGCCGGCGGCGCATCGCCGCCTGAAGGAACTGATCCGCACGCCGCTGCTGCTGACCGAGCATGTCCGCACCCTGGAAGCGAAGGTGCCCTGGATCACCGAAGGTGCCACGGATTTCCTGCGCACCGATCCCGAATACGACGGCGGCATCACTGGTGCGATGAAGACCGCGCATCTCGCCGAGGCCTTCGGCCTGGATGTCGAGATCCACGGCGCCGGCCCCGCCCAGCGCCACGTCATGGCGGCCGTCCGCAACAGCAACTTCTATGAATTGTCGCTCGTGGCGCCGGGCCGCCGGAACCCGATCCCCGAGGTCTTCGCCTGCGGCTACCGCGACGAGCTGGACTCGGTCGGCCCCGACGGCTGCTTCCCCGTGCCGGCAAGGCCCGGGCTCGGCGTGACCTATGACTGGGACCGCATCCGGCGGGACACGGTCCAGGTCAGGCGGTGGCCGGGTCAGGGCCCGTTAGACAATGCCCGCGGCTGAGGGCCGGCGAGGGATTTTCCGGCCTGGGCAGGAAGGCGGCGCAGCCGATGGTTGTTCCATCGGCAAGCCGGCTGACGAACCCAGGGCGGAAAAGACCCGCCGGACCGACCCGCGCGGCGTTGTCTAACGGGCCCTAGCGCCGGCCGTCAGAAGTTGAAGTAGA
This sequence comes from Falsiroseomonas sp. HW251, assembly GCF_050563545.1. Classification (NCBI taxonomy): domain Bacteria; kingdom Pseudomonadati; phylum Pseudomonadota; class Alphaproteobacteria; order Acetobacterales; family Roseomonadaceae; genus Falsiroseomonas; species Falsiroseomonas sp. HW251. Next base: position 168,236 of record NZ_JBNXUM010000004.1, on the reverse strand, counting down.
GCCCGACGCCCGGCGGCGGAGGCGGCCGGTAATAGCGGGGCTGCGGGTAGTAGTAGACCGGCGGCGGCGGCGCATAGACCACCGGCGGCGGGCCCCAATAGGGCGGCGGCGCCCGGCGCCAATGGCCCGGCGGCGGGCCATGCCAGCGCGGCGGCGGCGGGCGATAGCCATAGCCGGGCGGACCCTGGCGGTAGCCCCAGTCCACCGGGATGGCCTGAGGCTGCGCCTGCGCGACCGCCGGCAGGGCCAGCGCGGCGCCCAGCGCAACCAGGGCGGAAAGCTTCGACAGGAGCCTCATCGGACCCGACCTCCTCATCGGGTCTCGTATATAGTCGGCAGACGTGGCGGGATCCGGGCGCTTCGCGGCGGGATGATGGCGCCCCGATCACGCTTCCCCGAGAACCCGCGCGAAGATCGCATCCACCGCCCCGAAATCGCGCGCGGGGTCCATGACCTTGGCCAGTGAGCCCGCGTCGAACGTCGCCGCGACCGCGGGATCGGCCAGCAGGTTTGCCGCGAAATCCTTGGCACTTGGCGTGCCGAGCGCCTGCCAGGTCGCCATCGCCGCGCGCTGGACGGTCGCGTAGGCCTCCTCGCGGCTCATGCCCGCCTGGGTCAGCGCCAGCAGCACCTTCTGGCTGTGCACGACGCCGCCGAGCGATTCCAAATTCTGCCGCATCCGCTCGGGATGGACGGTCAGCTTCGCCATCATCCCCGCCGCGCGCACCAGCGCGAAGTCCAGCGTCACCGTCGCGTCGGGGCCGATCATGCGCTCCACGCTGGAATGGCTGATGTCGCGCTCGTGCCAGAGCGCGACGTTCTCCAGCGCCGGCACCACATAGCCCCGCACGATGCGCGCGAGCCCCGTGAGGTTCTCGCTCAGCACGGGATTTCGCTTGTGGGGCATCGCCGAGCTGCCCTTCTGGCCGGGGTGGAAGAACTCCTCGGCCTCTCGCACCTCGCTGCGCTGGAGGTGGCGCACTTCCACCGCCAGGCGCTCCAGGCCCGACGCCACCACGCCAAGCGCCGCGAAGAAGGCGGCGTGGCGGTCGCGCGGGATGACCTGCGTCGAGACCGGCTCGATGGCCAGGCCAAGCTTCTGCGCCACGAACGCCTCGACGCGGGGATCGACGCTCGCGAAGGTGCCGACCGGGCCGCTGATCGCGCAGGTCGCGACCTCGGCACGGGCCGCGACCAGCCTTGCGCGGTGGCGCACGAACTCCGCGTAGTGGTTGAGCATCTTGAGCCCGAAGGTCGTGGGCTCGGCATGGATGCCGTGGCTGCGGCCGATGGTCGGTGTCCGCTTGAACTCGATCGCACGCGCCTTCAGCGCATCCAGCAGCAGGTCCACATCCGCGATCAGCAGGTCGGCCGCGCGCGTCATCTGCACGGACAGGCAGGTGTCGAGCACGTCGGAGCTCGTCATGCCCTGGTGCATGAAGCGCGCCGCCGGCCCGATCCCCTCGCCGAGCCAGGTCAGGAAGGCGATCACGTCATGGCGCGTCTCGCGCTCGATCGCGTCGATCCGGTCCAGGTCGGCCTGGCTGATCGCGGCGACGCGCAGCGCGCCCTTTTCGCGGATCTCCTTCGCCGCGTCGGCGGGAATCGTACCGAGCTCCGCCATCGCCTCGGCGGCCGTTGCCTCGATCTCGAACCAGATGCGGAAGCGGGTCTCCGGCGACCAGATGGAGGCCATCTCCGGACGGCTGTAGCGCGGGATCATCGTGGGCGCCCTGTCATGTCGGCACCCTCTTCGCCCCCGACCCCGGCAGTTGACAAGCCCGCCCCTGGCGGAGAGACAGCGCCCAACCGACCGGGAAGGTAACCTGCCGATGGATTTCTCGTCATTCGGGCCGCAGCTTGAGGCGCTGCTCGCCGTCCTCTTCATCGACGTCGTGCTGGCCGGCGACAACGCCATCGTGGTGGGCATGGCCGCGGCGGGCCTGCCGGCCGACCAGCGCAAGAAGGCGATCTTCTGGGGCATCGTCGCGGCGACGGTGATGCGCATCGGCTTCGCCTCGGTCACGGTGCAGCTGCTGCAGGTCGTCGGCATCACCCTTGCGGGCGGCCTCCTGCTGCTCTGGGTCTGCTGGAAGATGTTCCGGGAGCTGCGCGACGGCGGCAGCCACGAGGTGCCCGAGGGCACCGAAGCCGGCGTCGGCGAGGACGGCGCGCCCAGGAAGACGCTGCGCCAGGCGATCACGCAGATCCTGGTGGCCGACATCTCGATGTCCCTCGACAACGTGCTCGCGGTGGCGGGCGCGGCGAAGGACCATCCCTACATCCTGATCATCGGGCTCGCGGTCAGCGTCGTGCTGATGGGCGTCGCCGCGACCTTCATCGCCAGGCTGCTCGACCGGCACCGCTGGATCGCCTGGCTCGGCCTGCTGATCATCCTCTATGTCGCGGGCAACATGATCTGGGAAGGCACGCACCAGGTTGCCGACGAGGTGCCCTACGCCTATGGCTACCTCTTCCTGCCGCTGGGCTGGATGGCCCTGCCGATGGGGACCTTCCCCGTGGGCCTCTGGGTCTTCGCCACGATCATGCAGGTCGTGGTCCTGACGGCTGTCGCGACGGTGGTGATGGACATGATGCACCAGATCATCAGGAAGAACCGCTAGATGCACCGGATCCTGGCGCTCGGCGCGGCTGCGCTGCTGGCCGGCTGCGCGCCGGGTGGCGGCTTCGGCAGCGCGCCGACGCTCGAAGCCGCGGCCGCCCGGCTGCCGCCGGAGGTCGCGGGCTTCAGCCGCGGCAGCGCCGTCTGGCACGAGCGCGAGCGGCCCGGCCAGGGCGTCAGCGTCGAATATGCCGGGCCGCAGCGCGCGGCGGTCGCGACGGTCAGCCTGTATGACCGCGCGCAGGCGCCGGTCGGGGCCAGCGATCCGCGGCTGGGCGCGGAGTTCTCCTCGGCCGTCGCCGAGGTCGTGTCGCTGGCCGGCACGCGCACCAGCCAGCAGATGGCCGAGGGGGCGCGGGCCGAGGTGCCGGTGCCCGGCGGCGCGCCGCTGTCCTGCGCCAGGCTCGACGGGACCTATGGGCGCCAGCCCGTGCAGACGCTGGTCTGCCTGGGCTCGGCGGCGGGGCGGTACCTGAAGATCCAGGTGACGAGCCCGCAGCGCCAGGTGCGTCCGGTGGATCCGATGCCCTTCGTGGTCGGTATCACACAGGCTGCGCGGGGGGCCTGAGAACCGGCGGGCCGCTGAAAGTCGGTCCGGCTGCCCGTCCGTGCCGTGACCGGCCGGCCCTGCGGCCCCTGGCGTCGATTGCGATCGGGATTGCCCGGGGCATGCGGCGCAGGCTGCTCCAGGCGGTGACCATCGATCGGTTGCCGATCCCGGGCAGTCACGCTCATTTCCCTGGTTTCGCTTATGTCGCGCCACATGACGACGGTTACCGTGCGGAGCCGGAACGGTGCCCGCGGACCTCTGCAGTCTCACGTGAAAGACCACGGCGTCTCAAGCCGATCCGAAAGCTCGTCACGGCCTGACCTGTCATTGATAGGCGGCCGGCAAGCGATGGTCGCTTGTCAACAAAGAGGAGCCTTCGATGTTCAATATCTCGCAGTACGCCGCCCTTCGGACCAACCCGAACTTCCGCCTCGCGAGCCGTGCGGCGGCGTTCGTCTTCGCGGGCCTGCTGGCCTTGAGTGCCGTGGCCTGCGCACCGGTGACGGTCGCCGGCAGCGGGGCCGTGCCGGGCGCCGGGTCCTACAACACCGAGAGCGGCAACGGCTGAGCCCAACAGCGGCCTGGCCGGAAGAGGGGCGCCCCGCCAGGGGCGCCCCTGTTCGCGTCAGGCGTCCACCGCCTCCTCGTCCAGCTTCGCCGCATTCTCTTGGATGAACCTGAACCGCAGCTCCGGCTTGCGGCCCATCAGCGCCTCGATCAGGTCCGATGTCCGCGCGCGTTCCTCCACGGGCAGCACGACCTTCAGCAGCGTGCGCTTCCGGGGATCCATCGTCGTCTCCTTCAGCGACGCCGGCGGCATCTCGCCGAGGCCCTTGAAGCGGGAGACGTCCACCTTCTGGTTCGCCTTGAACTCCCGCCTGATCAGCCGGTCCTTGTCGGCATCGTCGCGCGCATAGACCGTCTTGCCGCCGGCCTGCAGGCGATAGAGCGGAGGTTGGGCCAGGTGGATCCGGCCCTGGCGGACCAGCTCCGGCAGCTCCTTGTAGAAGAAGGTCATCAGCAGCGCCGCGATATGCGCGCCGTCCACGTCGGCATCCGTCATGATCACGACGCGGCCATAGCGCAGGCGCCCGATGTCGAAGCGCTCGCCGACCCCGCAGCCCAGGGCCTCGATCAGGTCCTTCAGCTCCTGGTTGGCGCGCAGCTTGTCGGCGGACGCGCTGGCGACGTTCAGGATCTTGCCGCGCAGCGGCAGCACGGCCTGGGTCTCGCGGTCGCGCGCCTGCTTGGCCGACCCGCCGGCGCTGTCGCCCTCGACCAGGAAGAGCTCCGTCCCCTCCGCGCTCTCCCGCGAGCAATCCGCGAGCTTGCCGGGCAGCCGCAGCTTGCGCGTCGCGGTCTTGCGCGGCGTGTCCTTCTGCTCGCGCCGGCGGATGCGCTCCTCCGCGCGCTCCACCGCCCAGGCCAGGAGGTTGTCGGCGGTGGTGGGATCGCCGGCGAGCCAATGGTCGAAATGGTCGCGCAACGCGGCCTCCACCAAGCGCGCGGCCTCGGGCGAGGTCAGCTTGTCCTTGGTCTGGCCCTGGAATTGCGGGTCGCGGATGAAGACCGAGAGCATCCCCGCCATGCCGCCGAGCAGGTCGTCGGCGGTGACGTTCGCCGCGCGCTTGTCGCGCTTCAACTCGCCATAGGCGCGCAGGCCCTTGGTCAGCGCGGCGCGCAGCCCCGCCTCGTGCGTGCCGCCCTGCGGCGTCGGGATGGTATTGGCGTAGGTGTTGAGGAAGCCCTCGCCCTGCTCGAGCCAGGTGAGCGCCAGCTCGCACCGTCCGGCCTTGTCCGGGAAGTCGAGCGTGCCCTCGAAGGGGACGGGCACGACCGTCGTCCGGCCCTCGATCGCCGAGGCCAGGAAGTCCACCAGGCCGCGCTCGAAATGCAGCACGGCGTCGGCCGGGGTCTCGGTGCCCTGCACCAGCGCGGCGTCGCAGCGCCAGCGGATCTCGACGCCCTTGAAGAGGTAGGCCTTGGACCGGCAAAGCCGGTAGAGCCGCGCCGGCGAGAAGACCTGCTTCCCGAAGATCTCGGGGTCTGGCCTGAAGCGGACGGTGGTCCCCCGCCGGTTGTGGACCTCGCCGAGGTTCTTCAGCTTCTGGACGGGCTTGCCGCGTTCGAAGGCGTGGGCGAAGCGCGTGCGGTCGCGGCAGACCTCGACCTCCATCCGCTCGGACAGGGCGTTGACCACCGACGACCCCACACCGTGCAGGCCGCCCGAGGTGTCATAGGCCTTGCCGCCGAACTTGCCGCCGGAATGGAGGGTGGTGAGGATCACCTCCAGCGCCGAGAGTTTCGGGAACTTGGGATGCGGGTCCACCGGGATGCCGCGCCCGTTGTCGCGCACGGTCAGGAAGTTGCCGGCCTCCAGCGAGACCTCGATGAAGTCGGCATGGCCGGCCACCGCCTCGTCCATGGCGTTGTCGAGGATCTCGGCGGCGAGGTGGTGCAGCGCGTTCTCGTCGGTGCCGCCGATATACATCCCTGGCCGGCGCCGGACCGGCTCCAGCCCCTCCAGCACCTCGATGTCCTTGGCGGAATAGCCGGAATCGAGCGGCAAGGCGGCCGGCGCCGGCTTGGCGGCGGGCTTGCGGGTGGATGTGGACGACATCGCGGGCCCCTTTCGGGCGCCCCCGGCACCGAAGAGATCGTTCATGCTGTGTTCTCGCGTTCCCGGCCACCATAGCCACCGGGTCGGGGGGACACAACCAAGGCGCGGCGAGTCGCGGGAAGCGCGCAGGCAGGGAGGGCGGGCGAGGCGCCGCCTTCCGTTACAGCCGATTTGACCTCGGAACTTCCGGGGTCAGGCGGTGCGCCGGTGCTCCGAGACCCAGACCAGCAGGATGCCGAAGAGCAGGGCGCAGACCGCCGCCGCGGCGCCCCAGCCGCTCCAGGCCGCCATCGGCAGGAGCTCCAGGTGCAGCGCCGAGAAGAGTGCGCAGCCCACGGCCAGGATCAGCATGTAGAGGACCAGCCGGTCCGAGACATGCTCGGCGCGCTGCGTGCGCTTGGCCTGGCGTTCCTGTTCGCGCGTGTCGCCCATGGCCCTCCCCTCCTTCCGCATATTACCGCTGCACGCGGGACGCTTGGCGGGGCGACGGGTTCCACGCGGCAGTGTAGAAGGGCGTATGCCCGGGACACACAGGTTGCGCCGCCGATTCCTGCTCGCCGGCATAGCGGCGGGCGCTGCCGGTCCTGCCCGGGCCCAGGTCGGTGCGGCCCTGCCGGCCGCGCCGCCCGCGCCCGCGCCCCTGCCGCCCGGGCCGCTCCCGCTCGAATCCTACGACTTCCTCGTGGAGCGGCGCGCGCGACCGACCCGGCTGATCCGCCCCCGCGCCTCGCCCCAGCCCTGGACACGCGAGCCGGTGCCCGCCGGCGCGGAGCGAATCGCCTACCGCGCTGCGGGCCGGACGCTCTGGGGGCTGCTTGGCCTGCCGGCCCGCGCGCCGGGCGCGCGGGCCGCACCCGCCCTGGTCTACGCCCATGGCGGCTTCGCCTTCGCCAATTCGGACTTCGAGTGGCTGCGCTTCCTCATCGAACGCGGCTGGGCGGTCTTTACCCCGACCTGGCGCGGCGAGAACGGCAATCCTGGCTTCTTCGAATTCATGTTCGGAGAGGTGGACGACCTGGCCAGCGCGGTGCGCCGCCTGACCGAGGAGCCGGCGGTGGACCGCAACCGCATCCATGTCTTCGGCCACAGCGTCGGCGGCGGGCTGTGCGACCTGCTGGCGCTGTTCAACGACCTGCCGATCCGCGCCAGCGGCAGCGCCGGCGGGCTGTATTTCCCCGACGACATCACGGCCGATCCCCGCAACCCGCTCTTCCCGCCGGACGACATCTGGGAGAGGCGGCTGCGCACCATGGTGCCGAGCGCGCGGCAGCTCGTCCGCCGCCATCTGGCCGTCCTGGGCAGCGAGGAGCGGCTGGCCCCGCAGGTCGAAGCGATGAACGACCAGGCCAGGGCAGCGGCGTCGCGGCTGACGGTGGCCGTGGTGCCGGGCGATCATCAGACGGCGCTGCGACCGGCGCTCGACTTCTTCCTCGCGCGGGTCGAGGCCGGCGACGTCTAGGGCCTTGCGCCCGGGCTGTGCCCGCGCGCAGCGTGCGCTTCGCAGGGAGATCGTCATGGCAAAGGCCTATTGGGTCGCGACCTACCGCTCCGTCAGCAACCCCGAGGCGCTCGCCGCCTATGCCGCGCTCGGCGGGCCGGCGCTGGTCGCCGCCGGCGGGCGCATCCTGGCGCGCGGCCTGCCTGCGCTGACCTTCGAGGGCGGGCTGATGCAACGGACCGTGCTCATCGAGTTCGACAGCGTCGAGCAGGCCCGCGCCGCCCATGACAGCCCGGCCTATCAGGCGGCGCTCGCGAAGCTTGGCGACGGCGCGGTGCGCGACATCCGCATCGTGGAGGGCGCGTAGCGCCGGAGGCTATCGCCTCGGCGCCGCCATCCTCCTCAGGATCGTCCCCGCCGGCCGCTCGGCCGGTGATGGCGGGCTTTCGTTTGGTCGACGAAGTCCGTTTAGCGCGCGCGTGAGGTTCGCGACGGGATCGCGAAGCGCGCTGTTACGTCCTTAGAAAACTCGCGCCTCCCATGGAAGCCTGGCTGCGATGCGCGGCGTCTCGCCGGGCTGTGATCGTTGGCGCCGCATCATTCTCGGCTTCGGGAACGTTCGGGCACACGGAAAAGACCGAGGGAGTACCGATATGGCCAACATCCGCGCCGGCGCGTCGGGTACCGTCAATGGCACGGGCGACAGCGACCAGTTCATCGCAGGCTTCGGCGACCACAACTTCGTGGGCAACGGTGGCTACGACATCGTGGCCTACTGGGAATCGATCGGACCGGTCGGCGTCGACCTCAACACCGGGCGGACGCTCACCGGCTACAACGGCTTTGGCGGCACCGACACCTTCCAGAACATCAGCGGTGTCTTCGGCTCCGCCTTCGACGACTACCTCACCGGCAATTCCTTCGGTTTCACGACCTTCGCGGGTCTCGACGGCAACGACGTCATCACGGGCTTCGGCAGCGGCAACACCGTTGGCTATTCGGGCAACCGCGCGGACTACAGCGTGACGGAAGTCGGCGGCGGCAACTTCATCATTCAGGACAACCGGGGCTCGCGCCCCGACCACAGCACGGACGGCCGCGATACCGTGACGGGCATTGAGCTCTTCCAGTTCGCCGACGGGACCTACACCGCGGGCAATCTCGTGAGCGGCGCGCCCAACAACCCGCCGCCGCCGCCCCAGGCCCCCAAATTCTCGGTGTTCACGGACGGGTCGGTGCAGCAGGTCGATGCCACAGCCTATTCGGGCCCGGTCGCGGGGCTTCAATGGCAGTTCCTCGGCAGTTCGAAGGGCGAGGTGGTCGGCGCGTCGGACGGCAACGACTTCCTGAACCTGCTCGGCGGCGACGACGCCGCGGATGGGCGCGGCGGCAACGACGTGCTCGATGGTGGCCTCGGCTCCAACTTCCTCACCGGCGGCGGCGGGCGGGATGTCTTCTTCCTCGACGGCCGTGCGCCCGGGACGACGACCTGGTCGACCATCACGGATTGGGAGCAGGGCGAGCAGTTGAGCCTTTTTGGCTGGCGGCCCGGTGTGAGCACGCTGAGCTGGATCGCCCGCGATGGGACGCCGGGCTTCCAGGGCGTCACGCTGCACACCGATCTCGACGGCAACGGAAGCATCGATGCGAGCGTGACCTGGGCCGGGAAGTCCCAGGCCGACCTGCCGACGCCGCTGCAGTTCGACGGGCTGCTCTGGTTCACCTGATCGGCACGGCGACGAGCCGTCCGTCCGGTTCTACCGGAAGGGCGGCTCGTCGAAGCTGCGCAGTTTCCTCGAATGCAGCGCGGCGAGTTCGCCGCGCAGGATCTCGATCGCCTCGAGCCCGATCATCAGGTGCTGCGCCACCGCCCGGCCGTAGAAGGCGCTGGCGGCGCCCGGCAGCTTGATCTCGCCGTGCAGCGGGCGGTCGGAGACGCATAGCAGCGTCCCGTAGGGCACGCGGAAGCGGTAGCCCTGCGCGGCGAGCGTGCCGGATTCCATGTCCACCGCGATCGCGCGGGAGAGGTTGATGGCACGGCGCTCGCGCGACCAGCGCAGCTCCCAGTTGCGGTCGTCATAGGTCACCACGGTGCCGGTGCGCAGCCGCCGCTTCAACGCCTCGCCGCGCTCGCCCGTGACGCGCGCCGCCGCTTCCTGCAGCGCGACCTGCACCTCGGCGAGTGCCGGGATGGGGATGTCGGGCGGCACCAGCGCGTCGAGGATGCGGTCGCGGCGGAGATAGCCATGCGCGAGCACGTAGTCGCCGATCGCCTGGCTGCCGCGCAGCCCCGCGCAGTGGCCGACCATCAGCCAGCAATGCGGGCGGAGCACCGCTAGGTGGTCGGTGATGTTCTTCGCATTCGAAGGACCGACCCCGATGTTGACCAGCGTCACCCCGCCCGCGCCGTCCGCGCGCGTCAGGTGGTAGGCCGGCATCTGGTAGCGGTGCCACGGCGACGACGCGGCCAGCGCATCGGCGCGGTCGGTCTCGCCGCGGCCGATCATCACGTTCCCCGGCAGCACCATGCCCGACCAGGGCGAGCCCTCCCGCGACAGCTGCGACACGCCCCACTGGATGAACTGGTCGACATAGCGGTGGTAGTTGGTCAGGAGGATGAAGGGCTGCACCGCGCGCCAGTCCGTGCCGGTGTAATGCACGAGACGGCGCAGCGAATAGTCCACGCGCAACCCGTCGAAGAGCGAGAGCGGCAGCGGCTCCCCGGGCATGGCGCGCCATTCGTTGTCCGCGACCTCGTCGCCGACCTCGGTCAGCAGCGGCGTCGGGAAGTGGCGCGCGAGCATCTGCGCGGTGCCGTCGCCGGCCTCCGGCGCATGGTCCAGCACATAGGGGTACGGGATCTCCTGCTGGCCGGTGCCGACCTCGACCGTCGCGCCGAATTCCGTCATTAGCGGGCGCAGCTGTTCCAGCAGATACGGACGGAAGGCGGCGGGCTGCGTGATGGTGCCGGCATAGCTTCCCGGCGCCTGGAACTTCGCCCAGGCGCGGCGCGTGCGCGGCCAGCCCGCATCGGGCATGGCGTAGTGCAGCCGCAGGAGCGGGTAGCGGAACAGCGCGCGTTCCGCCGCATCGGGCGGCGGGCCGCCGGCCAGCACGCGATCCAGCGCGCCGCGCAGCGCGGCGGTGGCCGCGTCGTGCAGCGCCTCGAGCCGGTCCACGGCGTCCTCTGGCGTGGCGCAGGGCTGCATGGTCGTGTCCCTCCCTGCGGGATGAGGTAGGCCAGGCCGGCGGCGATGTCATTCCCGCTTCCCGCCCGGGCCGGAAGGACGGCAGCATGGCGGGACGGAGGAACGACCATGACACGCCCTGCCATCGCGCGCCGCGCGCTGCTCGCTTTGCCGCTCGCGGCACCCGGACTGGCGCCGCTGGCGGCGCCCGCGCTGGCGCAGGACCGCCCGCTGCGCGTCGTGATCCCCTTCCCGCCGGGCGGGACCTCCGATCTGGTGGCGCGGCTGGTGCAGCCCGAGGTGCAGCGCCTGCTCGGCCAGGCGATGGTGGTGGACAATCGCGGAGGGGCCGCGGGGAACCTCGGGGCCGACAATGTCGCGAAGTCGCCGCCGGACGGCACGACGCTGCTGCTGACCGACCCCGGCATCCTGACGACGAGCCCGAGCCTGTTCTCCCGCCTGACCTACGACCCCGCGCGCGACCTCGATCCCGTGACGATGCTGATCTACGCGCCCTACATCCTGGCGGTGCACCCGTCCGTGCCGGCGCGGAACGGCGCGGAACTGGCCGCCTACGTGAAAGCCAATCCGGGGAAGGTGAACTTCGCGCATTCCGGCGTTGGCGCGCTCAACCACCTGACCGCGCTGGTCGTGGTGCAGCACTGGGGCGGCGAGGTGACGGAGGTGTTCTATCGCGGCGGCATGCTGGGCATCCAGGCGGCGGTCGCGAATGAGAGCCAGATGGTGGTGAACGGCGCGACGGCGACGCTGCCCTTCGTGAAGGAAGGCCAGCTGCGCGCCATCGCCGTGACGGGACCGCGGCGCCTGGCGGACCTGCCCGATGTGCCGACCTTCGCGGAGCTCGGCTGGCCGGCGGCGGAGGCCGGGATCTGGCAGGGCCTGCTCGCGCCCGCGCGCACCGCGCCGGCGACGGTCGAGCGCCAGTACCGGGCCTTCGAGGCCGCGCTGGGGGCCATACGCGGGCGCCTGGCGGAGCTCGGGGCGGAGGTGCGCGCCGAGGGGCCGGACAGCTTCCGCCGCTGGCTGGCGGCGGAGACGGCATCCTGGGGCGCGGTGATCCGGGCGCGGGGCATCAGGCTGGATTGACTTGCCCCCGCTGCCGCGCCCGGCCAGGCGCGTCGCGCGTCAGAGGAACCAGCTGCCGGTCTGGGCGAAGTTGGCCTGGACCACCGCGGCGATCGTGTTCCAATCCACCGGGGCCGCGCCATCATCGAGCGATGCGCCGACCCATTGCCCGCGGATCTCGCCGGCGGGGAAGGTGGTGGTGTGCGTGTTGAAGTAGAGCGGCAGGTCGTCGCCCGACGCCGCCGCATTCAGCGCATCGGCAAAGGCGGTGATGGACTTGCCCGCGGGATCGGCGGGGTCCCATGCGCCGCTGATAATCCAGGCGCCGTCGGGGCCCTGGGTGACATCCATCGTCTCGAGCCGGACGACGCTGAGGTCGTCATTGTCCTGCGCGGGCGTGATCTGCCCGAAGATGACCGGGCCCGCGACGCCGCGCGCGGCCTCGTGGACGTGCATGTTGGTGACGTCGTCGGCCGTAATCGCGGTGTCCGCGGGCAGGCCGCGCACCGGCCCGAAATCGAGGCCGCGGACGACGATCTCGTAGCTTGCGGTGCTGGTTTCAGGATCCCAGTGAACGATGCCGGCGCCGCTCGCCGGGCTGCCGTTCGGGGGCGTCTCCTGACTGCCCGTCATCGCGATGGTGAAGAGGGTGGCCATGGCTTGTCCTCCGCGGCCGCGGCGGGCGCGGCGCGCGGCACGCAACCACCTCCGCGTCGCGGAAGACAAGCAGCGAGGTTTGTTGAACCCTCAACAGGATGCGCGTCGCGCGCGGGAGAGGAAGACGCCGGCGTCTTTATCCCTGCGCGGTGGAGAGCGCTGCGCGGAGCCTCAGCGGTCGCCCTGCAGATGCGCCTCCAGCATCCACAGCGCCTTGTCCGTGTTCTTGCTGACCCCGGTCAGGATGTCGGCGGTGTCCGCATCCCCCGCCTCGTCCGTCGCGTCGATGCCCTCGCGCAGCGCCTTCGCGACCGTGGCGTAGCGGTCCGCCAGCTCCTTCACATGCCCCATGCCGTCCTTCAGCGCCGTCGGATAGGGCGCGAGCCGCGTGCCCTGCGCGACCGTCTGGCTGGTGCCGTTCGCGGTGCCGCCGAGCTGGACGATGCGCTCGGCCAGCAGGTCGATGTCCTCGGCGAGCGTTGTGTAGAATCCCTCGAACAGCAGGTGCAGCGAACCGAAGCTCGGCCCCTTCACGTTCCAGTGCGCCTGACGGGTCGCATTGTAGAGATCCACCCCGTCCGTCAGGCAGCCCTGCAGCACGCCGATCGAGGTCTTCTTCGCGTTGTCCGCGAGGTCGTTGCGCGTGGCCATCCCGTCCGCTCCTGCAAGGCTCCGGCCGCGAACGTCGGCGGCCGGGATGCGTTGCAGCGCATCAACGCAACATGTCCGGCATGACGTTGAGGTAGCGCACGGCCTCCGGCGGGCCTTCGGCGCGATGCAGCGAGGCGGCGCGCGCGAGGATCAAGCGGTCGAATTCCGTCAGCCGCTCCGCCTCGCGCAGATGCTCGGTCCAGCTCTCGACCAGCCAGAGCTCCACCCAGCGCTCGGGATGCGCGACGTCCTCGTACAGCCGCCAGCCCTGCGCGCCGCTGCGCTGGCGCACGCGCCGGCATTCCGCCATCGCGCGCAGGAAGGCCTCTCGGTCCTCCGGCGCGACGTGGTAGCGCACGACTTCCAGCACGCGATGATCGTCGGCAGCGAGCAGCGAGGCGAGCGAGGGATCCGCGGGCTCCGGCTTCGTCTCCGCGGCGGGCGTGGCGGGCGCGGCCGGCGCGGCGCCGGCGTCGATCCGGAGCGAGCGCGTCGCGACGCCGCCGACCGCGCAGGCCAGGCCCGCCAGCGAGAGGGCGAGCGGCAGTCCCAGCGCGTCGCCCGCCCAGCCGCCCAGCGCCGATCCTCCGGCGAGCCCCCCGAAGGTCGCGAGCTGGTAGATCCCGATCGAGCGCGCCCGCACCCAGGCCGGCGAGGCCAGCTGCGCCGAGGCCTGCAGCGTGGAGGCCCCCGACAGCCAGGCCACGCCATAGGCGAGCATCGCGAGCAGCGCCATCGACCAGTGCTTCGCGTTGCCGAGCGCGACCAGCGCCACGCCGCCCAGCAGGCAGGCCGCGGTGACGGTGGCGTTGCGGTCCAGCCGGCCGCGCAGCTGCGGCAGCACGAAGCCCGCGCCGACCGCGCCCACCCCCATCGCGCCGAGCAGCAGCCCGAACCATTCGGGCCCGAGGCGCAACTGTTCGCGCACCAGCAGCGGCAGCAGGCCCCAGATCGCCGCGCCGAAGCCGAAGAAGACGATGCCGCGCACCAGGCAGGCCCGCAGCACCGGCGAGGCGCGGACGAAGCCGACGCCCGCGCGCATCGCCGACAGGAAATGCTCCTTCGGGAGGCTGCGCGGCGGCTCGGTCCGCCTCCACGCGACCAGCGCGAAGATCGCGACGATGAAGGCGACCGCGTTCAGCGCGAAATTCACCTGCGGGCCGAGCGCGGCGACGACGAAGCCGCCCAGTGCCGGGCCGATCGCGCGGGTGATGTTGAAGCCGATGCCGTTCAGCACGATGGCCTGGGTCAGGTCGGCGCGCGGCACCGTCTCCGGCGTCGTCGCGGCCCAGGCCGGGGAGTTGATCGCGGTGCCCGCGCCGATCGCAAAGGTCAGCACCAGCAGTCCCCAGGGCCCGATCGCGCCCGTGAAGGTGAGCACCGCGAGCAGCGCGCCCGCGGCCGCGATCCAGGCCTGGCCCGCGATGAGATAGAGCCGCCGGTCCACGATGTCGGCGATCGCGCCCGCCGGCAGCGCCAGCAGGAAGACCGGCAGCAGCGCGGCCACCTGCACCATCGAGACCATCAGCGGCGAGGGCGCAAGTGAGGTCATCAGCCAACCCGCCCCGGTGTTCTGCATCCACATCCCCGTATTGGCGACGAGATTGGCGAACCAGAGCAGCCGGAATGCCGGGTGGCGCAGCGGCAGCAGGGCAGAGGGGAGGCGCATCGCCCCGGACGATGCGGGCTTCCCACGCCGGGCGAAAGCACAAAGCTTCGCTGGCGGGAACGCTCCGGACAGAGTTACAATCCGGCCATGGCCTCCCGATCCACGGGCTTCGCGAGCTATGGGGAGTTCTGGCCGCACTACCTGCGCCAGCATGCAAACCCGATGACCCGGCGCGTGCATGCCGTGGGCACGGTGACGGGGCTGCTGATCGCGGCCTTCGCGCTGCTGTTCGGCGATCCCGCCTGGCTGCTGCTCGCGCTCCTCGTCGGCTACGGCCTGGCCTGGGCGTCGCACCTGCTGGTGGAAGGCAACCGCCCCGCCACCTTCGGCCACCCCCTGTGGTCGCTGGCGTCGGACCTCCGGATGGCCTGGCTGATGCTCACCGGGCGGCTCGGGCCGGAGCTGGAGCGCGCCGGGCTGCGCTGACGCAACCGGTCAGCCGCGCGGCTCGACCACGTCGCGGTAGTCGGGATGGCGCTTCACATACGCATTGACGAAGCTGCATTCGGACGCGGCGCGCCGGCCCTGCGCCCGCAGCAGATCGAGCACGCCGCGCGCGAGGCGCGACCCGACGCCCTGCCCATTGAGCGCCTCCGGCACCTCGGTGTGCGTCAGCACGAGCGTGGCGCCGTCGCGGCGGTATTCGACGAAGGCGACTTCGTCGCCGACCGGCATCTCGAAGCGGTGGCCGGTGGCGTTGTCGGTCACGGCGTGGGCGCCGTCGATGGCTTGCATGCCGGCGAGAGCGAGCAAGGCGGCGCCGCGGTTCCGGTGGCGTCGCGCGATGGTGAGCCCGGCGCCGGTGCTTGCCTTGCCCCGCCCGGCCGCTTCACATCGCCCGGATGCGGGAGAGCATGCATGGCCTGGGCGATGCTGGTGGTGGCGGGGCTGCTCGAGATCGGCTGGGCGATCGGGCTGAAGCTCTCCGGCGGCTTCTCGAAGCTCTGGCCGAGCGTTGCCACGATCTCGGTCATGGCCGGCAGCATCTTCCTGCTGGGCCTGGCGCTGAAGACGCTGCCGGTCGGCACGGCCTATGCGGTCTGGACCGGGATCGGCGCGCTCGGCACGGCCGCGGTCGGCATGGCCTTCCTCGGCGAGCCCGTGACGGCCGGTCGGATCGCGGGGATCGCCCTGATCGCGGGCGGAATAGCGGTGCTGAAATCCGCGGGATGATCGGCTACAAGCGCACGATGCGACGCCTGGTCCTGGCCCTCGCTGCGGTCCTGATGCCTGGCATCGCCCAGGCCGCGCCCGATCCGCTGGAGGGCGTGAACCGTCGCGTCCACGCCTTCAATACCCTGGCGCAGGGCTACGCGCTCGGCCCGCTCGCGGAGTTCTGGCGCGCGCAGGTGCCGGAGCCCGCGCGGCAGGGCATCGGCAACGCCGTCGGCAATCTCGGAGAGCCGCTGACCGCGGCCTCGGCGCTCGTCGCCGGCGACACCGACCTTGCCTGGCGCGCCGTGCGGCGCTTCGGCATCAACACGACGCTGGGCTGGGCGGGCTGGCGCGACGCGGCGGCCGAACGCGGGCTCGAGCCCCAGGCGATGACGCCCGGCGAGGCGGCCTGCGTGCTCGGCGTACCGCCAGGTCCCTACCTGGTGCTGCCGCTGCTCGGGCCCACCACGCTGCGCGACGCGCTGGCAGGGTTCGCGACGAGCGCCCTGATCGCGCAGGGCCTCGGCGCGACGCCGGTCGCGGCCTGGCAGGGCGGCGACGCCTTCGTCGCCTATGACCGGCTGCATGACGAGCTGACGCGCCTGCAGGCCCGCTCGCTCGATCCCTATGCGGTGATCCGCAGCGCGCAGGGGCAGCGCCGCGCACAGCGCTGCCCCGCCGACCGCGTCGCGGAGGAAGAGGAGGAGTAGCCCTCGGCCGTCAATCCGCCGTGTCGGCCGCCATCGCGCCTTGCGGTGCCTGGCGGTCCTTGCGGACGATCATGGCGTCCAGGCTGATCGGCCCGGGCCCGGCGAAGAAGACCATCAGGAAGACGAAGCAGTAGGCGATCACCACGCTGCCGCCATTGACATAGGGCATGGCGTCGCGCGGAAAGTTCCAGAACCAGTAGATGACCGCGAGCTGCCCGGCGCAGATGAAGGCGGCGGGCCGGCTCAGCAGGCCGAGCACCAACAGGATCCCGCCGGTGAGCTCGATGCAGCCGGCGAACCAGGGTGGGCTCCATGGCTCCGGCATGCCGCCGCGGCTGACGGGAAAGCCGAGCAGCTTGGACGTGCCGTGCTGGAGGTAGAGCAGCCCCACCACGATGCGCATCAGGCTGAGCATGATGCGCTCGCCGGCGAGCGGCGCATCGGCAAGGAGCTTCGCCATGCCGGTCACTCCGCCGCGGCCGGTTGCGCATCCATCCCATCCTTCCGTCCGAAGATCAGGCGGTCGAGGCTGATCGGACCCGGGCCCATGAAGAACAGCAGCAGGAAGGTGAAGCAGTACACCACCACGAGCGTGCCGCCATTCACCGCGGGATAGATGCCGCGCGGCCAGTGCGCGATCCAGAAGGCGCAGGCGACCTCGCCGGCGGCGATGAAGGCGGCCGGGCGCGCGAGCAGCCCGAGCACCAGCAGGATGCCGCAGGTCATCTCGATCGTGCCGGCGAACCAGTACAGGCTGAGGAACTCGGGCGGACGCGCGGTGGTCGGCGGGAACTGGAAGTGCTTCTGCATCCCGTGCTGGAGGTAGCAGAGCCCGACGACGATGCGCGTGATGCTGAGCATGTAGTCGCGGCCCGGCAGCGGCCGCAGCAGCGGATGATCCATGGTGTCCTTCCCCTCCGCGCGGCGCGCCGGCTTGGCCGGTCGTCATCCGCCCTGGCAAGCTTCCCCGCGGCCGTGCCGGGCGACAAGGCGCGGAACGCGGTTGTTGCAATCCGTCACGGAACCGCCGGACAGGCGCGGCGGAGGCGTCGTCAGCCGAGCCCGGCGCGGGCGCGGCGCAGCAGGGCGATCAGCGTCGCCGCGTCCTCCGGCGCAAGGCCGCGCGTGGCCTCGGCGATCACCGCGCGGGCTTGCGGCAGCAGCGTCTCGCGCAGCGCGCGGCCGGCCGGCGTCAGGCTGACATGGACCTTGCGCCGGTCGGTCGCGCTGCGGGTGCGGGTGATCCAGCCCGCTTCCTCCATGCCGCGCAGCGCGATCACCGCGGTCGGTTCCTGCATGCCGATCCGCGCGGCGAGCTCGCGCTGGGTCAGCCCGTCCTCCTCCCACAGCACGCGCAGGAAGTACCAGGCGCCGGGGGCGACGCCATGCGGCGCGAGCCGCGCAGCCAGGGCGCGCTGCATCAGCCGGTTCAGGTCGCGGACCTGGAAGCCGAGCGATTCCTCGAGCGGAAGCGGCGGCGTGCGCCTCATCTGCGACCGGGCACCCGATTCAGACCTCCGGTGCTTGCGGCGTGCCGCCGCTGCCCCCTTCGGTCATCGACTGCCGTGGCCGGTTCGCCGCCGCGGCGACCGTCGCGACGAAATCCTGCTCCGCCGCAGCGGCCGAGGCGTAGCGCGGCGCCGTCGTGACATAGGGCTGCTCGGCCTCGGCCGGCATGTGGATCGCGAGGTAGAAGAGCCCGGTGGCGGCATCGCGGCGCGCCTCGATGCGGAGGGTCGGCATCGGTCAGTCCCTGAACCCGGCCTGGTGGTGCAGCGCGACCTCGCGCCCGCTGCGCGTGGATTCCAGCAGGGCGAGGCAGGCCTCGAGCGTGGCCATCGCCCAGGCCCCGTCATGGCGCGGCGGGACGCCCTGCAGCGCGGCGTCGCAGAGCTCGTCCAGTACCTCGCCACGCGGCACGGCCGGCAGCGGGGTGCGTTCCAGCCGCAGCCCGGTGTCGTCGTGGATCTCGACGCCGTCCGGCGTCAGGCGGAGATCCGCGTGCTCGCACTGGATGAGCACGAAGCCGAAGTGATGGTGATGGTCCGGTGGCTCGGCGCGCGGCAGGCCGGGCGGCTGGCCGGCGCCGCCGTAGCCGCGCGCGACGCGCGCCGCGATCTCCTCGGCCGGCGTCATGCTGGCAAGCCGGCCGCGCGCCGCACCCGGCCAGGACGGCGGCTTGTTCTGTCCGGTTTCGCCGATCCAGTCCATCAGCGCGTCGGAATCGTAGCGGCCATGGCCGGAATAGGTGGCGGTCGCGGCCGCGCCGTCGGCGAAGGTGGCGACCGCGGTGTAGGCGCCAGGCGTCGGCCGCGCCGCATCCAGCGCGAAGGCCTGCCCGCGGATGGCGGCCAGCAGCCCGCCGCCGAGCACGCGGATCACGTCGAGCTGGTGCGTCGCCTGGATGTGCACGACGCCGCCGCCGAGAGCGGGGTCGAACTCCTCCGGCCGGCGCGGGCGCCAGAGGAAGTCGGTGAAGTTGAGCGCATGGATCAGCCGCGGCGCGCCGAACAGGCCGCGCGCGATCAGCCGCCGTGCATGCCGCACTGGCCCGTCCTGGCCGTGGCTGTGGCCGACCATCAGCACCGTCCCGGCGCGCCGCGCGGCCTCGATCATCGCCTCGCATTCCGCGAGCGTGACGGCCATCGGCTTCTCGACCATGACGTGCCTTGCCGCGCGCGCGGCAAGGATCGCCTGCGCGGCATGGAACTGCTGCGGCGTGGCGAGATAGATCGCCTCGGCCTCGGGGTCGTCGCAGAGCGCCTCGACGCTGTCGTAGGCGCGGCTGCCCGGGAAGTCGTTGAGGAATTGCTTGCGCGCCTCTGGCCTGGGATCGGCGCAGGCGACGAGCTCGACGCGCGGATGATGCGCGAGCGTCGGCAGCATCAGCATGAAGCCGCGGCCGAGGCCGGCCACGCCGAGACGGAGGCGACGCGTCATGGATCGAGCACCAGTTCCCCACATCCCGCGGCGGCGCGGGACACGCAGGGCATGATGAAGCCTGCCTTCTCGTGCTCCATCAGCACGAGATCGCGATGCTCCGCGACTCCCGAAACGAGCGGGGTGCGGCAGGTGCCGCAGGTGCCGGTCTCGCAGGAGGAGGCGATGGCGTGGCCGGCTGCGCGCAGCGCGTCCAGGATGGTGGTGCCGGCCGGCACCTCCAGGATCTCGCCGGACCGGGCGAGCCTGACGCGGAACGCCGCGTCTTCGGCCCGCGGCTTCGCGGCCGAGCCGAAATCCTCGAAATGAACGGCCGAGCCCGGCCAGTGCCCCGTCATGTCGCGCACCGCCTGCATCAGCCCGCGCGGCCCGCAGCAATGCACATGGCGGCCCTTCGGCTGCTCCAGCACGGGCCAGAGGTCGAAGGCCTGGTCGGGATCGCCGCCGTCATGGTGGATCACGACCTTCGATCCGAAGGCGCGCAGCTCCTCGCGGAACGCCGTGTGGCCGGGCGACTGCGTGAGGTACCAGAGCTTCCAGGGCGCCCCGCCCATGCCCTCGATCTCGGCGATCATCGCCATGATGGGCGTGATGCCGATGCCGCCGGCGATGAAGACGCGCGAGACCGGGCTGCCCTTCAGCGCGAAGTCGTTGCGCGGCTCGGTGCAGGGCAGGGTATCGCCTTCCTTCACGGTGTCGCAGAGCGCCACCGATCCCCCGGCGCCGCCGGCTTCGCGCTTCACGGCGATGGAGTAAGCGCCGGTATCCAGCGGGTCCGAGCAGAGGGAGTAGCGCCGCACCAGGCCGTTCGGCGTCCTGACCTTGAGGTGCGCGCCGCCGGTGAACTCCGGCAGCGCCGCGCCGTCCGGCGAGACGAGGTCGAAGCGGTGGATGTCGGTCGCGATGCGCGCGGCACGCGCGACGCGCAGCGGCGTGAAGATGTCCTCGGCCAAGACGCCTCCCGAACCCTTGCCAAGCCATTGGGCGGCGGCATACTTAGGCTCCTAAGTATTTCCCCGCAAGCGCCGGGAGGATCCCCGTCCATGCTCACCCAGGCCGAGAACGAGCTGCTCTGCCGCGTCGAGGGCGACGCGCCGATGGGCCGCTTCATGCGCGCGCATTGGCTCCCCGTGTGCCTGTCGGAGGAAGTGGAGGAGCCCGAGGGCAAGCCGGTGCGCGTGCGCATCCTGGGCGAGGACCTCGTGGCCTACCGCGACGCCGAGGGCCGCGTCGGCCTGGTCGGCGAATTCTGCCCGCATCGCAAGGCGAGCCTGGTTTACGGCCGCAATGAGGAAGGCGGGCTGCGCTGCCTCTATCACGGCTGGAAGGTGGACGCGGACGGCAACGTCCTGGAGATGCCGTCCGAGCCGCCCGAGGCCTGCGCGGCGGCCAGGTTCCGCCACCCCGCTTATCCCACCGCCGAGGCCGGCGGCTTCGTCTGGGCCTGGATGGGCGACCGCACCGCGATGCCGGACTTCGAGCCGCCACCCTTCGCGCCGACGCCGCAGACGCGCGTCTCGATCGGCACCGCGCGGGTGGAGTGCAACTGGGCGCAGGTCGTGGAAGGCCAGATCGACAGCGCGCATTCCTCGTCGCTGCATTCGTCCGACATGGTGCCGGCCCGCGTCGGGCGGGCGAGTGCGAATGCCAAGACCTGGACGCGGCCTTCCACCGACAAGGCGCCGCGGCTGCAGGCGCAGCTGACGAGCTACGGCTTCCGCTATGCCGCGATCCGCCGTCCGATCCAGAACGCCGCGACGCATGACTACATCCGCATCACGACTTTCGTCGCGCCGCTGATCAGCCTGATCCCGCCCAATGCCAGCTACAACGTCGCGCAGGTCACGATCCCGATCGACGACACCGCCTGCATGTTCCACTTCATCGCCTGGGGCGACGGGCCGGACGTGCCGTCCACGGAGACCTGGCGGAAGTTCCTCGCGCTGGTGCCCGGCGTCGACGTGGATCCCGGGCGCGGCTGGCGGCGGCTGCGGACGCGCGACAACGACTACCTGCAGGACCGCGCGCTGATGAAGGCCGGCAACTTCACCGGCATCAGGGGCATCCCCGCGCAGGACATGGCGATGTGGGAGAGCATGGGGAAGATCGCCGACCGCACCGGCGAGCGGCTCGGCGCGTCCGACGTCGCAATCGTGCAGTGGCGCCGCCTGATGATCGAGGCGGCGAAGGCGCATGCGGAGGGTGCGGGCACGCTCGGCCGCGGGGAGCGGCGCGTGCCGCTGAAGGATATCGCGAGCTTCGAGGGCGTGGTGCCGAAGACGTTCGACTGGCGGACGCTGGGGACGACGGAGCTGGAGCGGAGCCTCTTCGTCGGCGCGCCGCCCGCGCAGGCCGCGGAGTAGGCATGTCGGACCTCTCCCTCTCCATCGCCATCGGCCCCTATGACCGCATGATGCCGCTCGTCCGCGGCGAGGTGCGGATGGACGCGGTGGACCCGCACTTCATGCTGCTGGAGCCGGAGGAGATCTTTTTCCGCGCCATGCGGCACGAGGCCTTCGACATCTGCGAACTCTCGCTCTCTTCCTACGCGCTGCGCGTCGCGCGCGGCGACAGCCCCTATGTCGCGATCCCCGTCTTCCCCTCGCGCGCCTTCCGCCACACCTGCATCGTGGTGCGCGACGACCGCGGCATCCGCACGCCGGCGGATCTGCGGGGCAAGCGGATCGGCATGCCGGAGTACCAGCTCACCGCGAATGTCTGGGCGCGCGCGATCCTCGAGGAGGAATACGGCGTCCAGCAGCGCGACATCATCTGGGTCCGCGGCGGCTACGAGACGCCGGGCCGGATCGAGAAGCTGCCGGTCACCCTGCCGGATGGCGTGCGCGTCGAGAACGCGCCGGAGGGCAGGACCATCTCCGGCATGCTGGCCGCGGGCGAGCTCGACGGCGTTATGGGCCCGCGCGCGCCCTCCTGCTTCGAGCGCGGCGATCCCGCGATACGCTGGCTCTTCGACGATCCGACGGCGGAGGCGCAGGCCTGGTTCCGCAAGACCCGCATCTTCCCCGTGATGCACGTCCTCGGCATCCGCAAGAGCCTGGTGGAACAGCATCCCTGGCTCGCGATGGCGGTCATGAAGGCCTTCGAGAGGTCGAAGGCGATCGCGCTCGATCGCCTGACCGACACCTCCGCCACCAAGGTCACGCTGCCCTTCGTCGAGGAGAGCCTGCGCCGCGCCCGGCAGCTGATGGGCGAGGATTTCTTCAGCTACGGCTTGGCGCCGAACCGCCACGTCTTCGAGTATTTCCTGCGCCACCACCATGCGCAGGGGCTGTCGGACCGCGTCCTCGCGCCCGAGGCGCTGTTCCACGCCTCGACGCTCGAGAGCCACAAGGTCTGACGCGCCGCCCCGCGGGGCGACGCCAGGTCAGGACGGCCGGCGATTGGTCGGCGCGGCGGCGGTCCGGTGCGGCGGCGCGGCGGTCACGGCCGGACGATTCGGCGCGCGCTGCGGGCGCGCGGCAGCTTGGCGGTTCGCCTGGCGGCTGGTCTGTTGCGGGGCACGGCGATCCCGCGCCGGCGCGGCAGAAGCCACGCGCGCGCCGGAGCGCGCCGTGGACGTCTCGGTGCGGCCGACCGCGGTCGCCACCGCCGCGTCTGCCGCGGCCGCCGCGGGGATTTCGGCGACGGGCGCCGGTGCGGCCGGCCCCGGGCTTGGCGCGGCTTCGGCAATCTGCACGACCGGCGCGGGAGCCTGGACGTCCGGTCCGGGCAAGGCCGGCGGCGCGGCGGCCAGCAGGGCCGGCGGCGCGGCGGGCGGCGCGAGAAGGCGCTCGACCAGTAGCGAGGTGGCAGCCGCACGGCCCATCCGGACCTGCTCGTCGACGGCGACCCAGGCGACCTGGCCCGGCTGGGCCGGCATCGCGGCGGAGGCGGTCACCATCCGCGCGCCACCCTCGAACACCGACAGGCGCACCGGGTGCGCCATGTCGCCGGCCTCGATGAGGTAACGTCCGGGCTGCACGATCTCCGCCACGCCACGAATGGTGGCGACCTGCATCATGGCCCCGGCCTCGTCCAGGATCACGGCCATGGTCCCGCGACCGAGGATCATCCGGGTCGCTCCCTCGGCGCTGATGAGGTCGAGGTTGCTGCCGGGGTCCAGGGCGAGGGCGGCGCCGGGGAGGGTCGCGGTCGCGCGTCCATCCGCGCCGGTCCGCACCGCGCTTCCGGCTGCCAGTGTCGAGCCTGGCTCCGCGGCGATCCAGATCTGCGACACGCGCGAATGGACGCTGCCTTCGACCGACTGCAACCGGACCGCAAGCGATTCCTGGGCCTGTGCCGCCGATACGCCGGCGAGAAGCAAAAGCGGCATCAAGCGCTTGGCCAGCATGTCTGATCCCCCGATCCAACTGCTGGGGGCGATTCAACACACGTAACCGTGATTGTCCACAATTTTCTTGATTTATCGGGTTGTGTCCTCTGGTGGATTCGCGTGCAGGCCGTGTGCCGCACCACCGCGTCACGACCACCTGCCGTTGCAACGGTCCAGTCAGCCAGCCCAGCTTGCCTGATGTCGCTGTGTTCGTTGAAATACAAGGAACTGCGACGTGTTCTTGCAGTGGTCGGCGGCCGTCCTCAGCGCCCGGTGATCCCGCCGCCACCGCCCCGCGACGGCAACACCGTCATCAGTGCCGGCGGGAAGTGCGGGCCCTGCGAAGGATGGGCCGGTGGCGGCGCCGGCCGGGCCGGCGGCACCGGTGGCAGGTGCGGTCGCACCGGCCGCCCCGCCCAACCGCCCAGGACAGGGTAGGCATAGGAGTAGGGCACCGTTTCCTCGATCACCACGACCGTCGGCGGGGCGGGGGGCGGCACGGGGGCGGGCGCGGGCAGGGGGATCGCCGTCTGGGGCGGCGCCGTGGCCTGGCGCGGCGTCTCGCCGGCGACCCAGGCCAGCAACGCCGGCACGCCCTCGGCCGGCGCCATCCGCGCCAGGCCCTGCGGCGGCACGAAGCCGGCCTGGCCGGGCTCGAGCGGCAGCGTCCCGGCCTCGGTCGCCAGCCGCGCCTTGCCGGCGACCACCACCAGGCGCGTGGGCTGGCCGGCATCGCCGGCTTCCAGCAGGAACCGGCCCGGGCCGTCGAATTCCGCGATGCCGCGGGGCGTCGCCGCGGCCAGCGGGCCGGCCCCGCGCAGCAGCGCCGCCATCGTCCCGCGCGCGAGCGCCAGCGGGGGACCGCCTGGCGGGCCGTCGGGTGGCAGGATCGCGACCTCGCTCTCCTCCTCCAGCGCGAGCAGCGCGCCGCCAAGGACCAGGACCGCGCGCGCTCCGGCGCCGGTGCGCAGCGTGCTGCCCGGCACAAGGGCGCTGCCGGACGCGGCCGGCGCGAAGCGGCCCTCCGCCGGCGCGAGCAAGGTGACGCCGCCGAAGGCTGCGGCGAGCCTCGCCGCGGGCTGCGCCAGCGCCGGGTTCGCCAGCAGCAGCGCCAGCAGGATCAGTCCCGTCGCGCGCATCGGTGCCTCCTCCGCGGTGGCGCCGCGGAGCATAGCACGGAAGCGCGGCGCTTCAGCTTCGCAGGGCGGCGAGCGCCCGCTCATTCGGCGGCGGGAGGAAGTCGCGGCTGAACACCTCGGACGGCGCCGGGCTGCGCGAGAGCTGGAA
The DNA here is from genome assembly GCF_050563545.1 of Falsiroseomonas sp. HW251. Classification (NCBI taxonomy): domain Bacteria; kingdom Pseudomonadati; phylum Pseudomonadota; class Alphaproteobacteria; order Acetobacterales; family Roseomonadaceae; genus Falsiroseomonas; species Falsiroseomonas sp. HW251. The sequence continues at coordinate 143,329 of NZ_JBNXUM010000004.1, read as the reverse complement.
GACCTCCGCGACCTGCGCGATGGCGCGCGTCAGCCTGTTGTCCTCGAGGTCGCCGGCGCCGAGGCGCTGGCTTTCCTCGGTCGAGATGATCGTGCGGTGGGCGAAATCGATCCGCCGCGCCTCGAGGTCGAGATTGAAGGTCGGGTCCACCCGCTGCATCGCCTGCACGCCGGCCTGCGGCGTGCGCAGGCATTCCATCATGGCGCGGTTGATCGCGCCGACCAGGCCGCGGACCTGCTGCGGCCGGTCTCGCACCAGCCGCTGGGAGACCATCACGCCGTTGGAGTAGATGTCGATCCCATGGTCGGCGAAGAGGAAGAAGCGGTAGTCGCGGTCCGGATTCTCGTTGAGCGCGAGGAGGTTGATGTAGGCGGTCACGGTGAAGACGGCGCCGATCTCGAACTGGTTGCGGATGAGCATCGGCTCCTGCATGGCCGGCGCGATGTTCATCACCTCGTTCTGCGCGAGGTTGAGGTTGTTCAGCCGCGCGAAGATCGGGATGAGGCGCAGCGCGGGCGAGCCCGGCGAGCCGCCGATCCGCCGATCCGCCTGCCCTGGAGGTCGGCGATGCTGCGGATGCCGGTCGAGTTCTTCACCAGCAGCGCGAAGGGCGCCTTGTTGTAGATCTGGTAGACCATCACGGGCTGCTCGCCTGGCCGGCCGGCTGCCTGCTGTATGATCGCATTCATGTCGCCGAAGCCCGCGTCATAGGCATTGCCCATGATGCGCGTGATGGTGTTGGCCGAGCCGTCGCCCTGGTCGATGGTGACGTCGAGCCCGGCGTCGCGGAACCAGCCGCGTTCGCGCGCCAGGTAGTACCAGGCGTGGATGCCCTGGAAGCGCCAGTCCAGGGTGAAGCGGATCGGCGTCAGCGCCTGGGCGATCGCAGGCGCGGCGAGGAGGCTGGCGGGGGCTGTGGCGAGCAGCGCGCGACGTGAGATCGGCATGTCGAGGCCCCGTGCTTGGCGCCAAGCGGTCGCGGCATGCGGCTTGCGGCGCCCGTCCGGGAGCCTTGCAATGAGCATGCCGAGTTATTGCCGATCCTTCATGCATTGGCCGCGATGACCCCGGGCATCGGCCACAATGGCGGTCCGCCGCTGGAAGAGGATGACGACCCCGCGGGCGGGCGGCTCTTTCTCTGGAAGCGGGCGCACAAGCGCGCCTGGAAGACGCCACCGCGGGAGATCGCGCTCAGCCGGCTCAAGCGGGCCGAGGAACTCGGGATGACCTACAAGGAGTACACGCTCGAGATCCTGGAGCGGGGCAAGTATCTGTGACCCCCGCGATGCGTTACGCTTCACCCATAACGGGAGACGCCGCATGGACCAGGATGCCCTGACCGCCTGGGCGCTGTCCCAGGGATGGCAGATGATCGGTGGTCACCCCAGCCTGACGAAGCCCTCGGCGCCGAAGGAGGCGATCGTGCGGCTCGTGCTGAAGGCGACGGTCGCCAACCTCGAGGTCAGGAAGCCCGCGGGCAAGTGGGAGAAGGTGGCCGGCGCCGCCTATGCCGAGGTCGAGGCCGATCCCGAAGGCGGCTTCCCGCGCGGGCTCGGCTTCGAGAAGGTGCCGAGCCTCGGCATGCTGATGCAGGACAACCGCGACCGGCAGGTCTTCGCGCGGATGACGGGCAAAGCGTAGATCGCGGTCACGCCGGCCTGGCGCCGCGCGCCTCGCCGGGCTGGTTGTCGTTGTCGGCCGGCACGGCGTCGCGGCGGCCGAGGTCGCGCAGCGGGATGCGGTATGTCTCGCGCGCGGTGAAGGCGGCGATGGCAGCGACGGCCGTGATGCCGAAGGTCAGCGCGCCGATGGTCAGCGGGATGTTCGCCGAGCCCGGCGGCGCGACCGCGGCAAACAGCGCGGGCAGCAGCGCGGTGATGGTCGTGCCGACATTCTGCGCGATCGCCATGGCCGAGACGCGGCTGCGGGTCGGGAAGAGCTCGGGGTAGAAGCTCGGGAAGACCGCGTTGTAGCCCTGGTAGACCACGCCCCACATCAGCAGCGAGACGCCGATCGCGAGAGCGACGTTGTGCGTGCTGATGGCGTAGAGATAGAAGAAGGACAGCAGTCCCGAAGCCAGCGCGCCGACGATGATCGGCGGGCGACGCCCGATCCGGTCGGACAGCTTGCCGACGAAGGGGATCACCAGCACGGCCAGTATATTCCCGAGGATCGGGATCCAGAGATAGACGTCGGCGTGGAAGCCGACGCCGTATGCCGCCTGCACCGCATAGGCTGCGCCGAAGATCGAGGTCACGACGGGGATGACGTTCATCAGCGCCATGCAGACCACGCGCAGCATGTCGTCCCAGGAAAGCCGGAAGGCCTCGGCGATGGGGGAGCGTGCGATGGCGCCCTGCGCGCCTTCCTCGGCGAAGGCGGGCGTCTCCTCGACCTCGCGGCGGATGATCCAGCCCGCGACGATGACGACGACGCTGAGCAGGAAGGGGATGCGCCAGCCCCAGCTCATGAAGGCGTCGTGCGGCATGTAGTGCGCGAGCGGCAGGAACACCGCGGCGGCCAGGATCTGCCCGGCCTGCACGCCCTGCAGCGTGAAGCTCGCGAAGTAGCCGCGCTCGCCGAAGGGCGCGTGCTCGAGGATCATCGAACTCGCACCGGAGATCTCGCCGGCGACGGCGAAGCCCTGGATGAGGCGCAGCACGACCAGCAGGATCGGCGCGAGGATCCCGACCTGGTCATAGGTCGGCAGCAGCCCGACCGCCATGGTCGATATGCCCATCAGGAACATGCAGAGCAGCAGGACATTCTTGCGCCCATGCGTGTCGCCCCAATGGCCGAGCACGAAGGCGCCTACGGGTCGCGCGACATAGCCGACGCCATAGGTCGCCAGCGAGGCGACGATTGCGACCGTCGGGTTCGAGGAGGGGAAGAAGATCTGCGGGAAGATCAGCGACGCCGCCGTCGCGTAGATGAAGAAGTCGTAGTACTCGAGCGCCGATCCGATCCATCCGCTCGCCGCGGCCTTGCGCGACTGGTGACTGGCCGCTTTTGGGGCCGTGGCGTGGGACATGCGCGCTTCCTCCGGCGCGCGAGTCTCGGCCTGCCGCGCCAGCCGCTCAAGCGGCAAGGCGAAGCGTCACGGCATGGTGTCAGGTCGCCTTGAGCTTCGGCGCCCCGGTCAGCGTGGGCAAGGTCGGCGCCAGGCGGCCGCTGACCTCGGCCAGCAGCGACCAGACCTTGTGTGGATCCATCTGCACTTCGGGGTCGTTCAGCAGGCGGTCGAGTTCTGCCAGCTTGGCCTCGATGTCGCGCTCGGTCATGGCAGGTCCCGCTTGGAGGGCCGGGCAGCCTCCCAGGCGGGGCGGCTGCTCCGGTATCTACGCGGTGGAAACGTAAGGAAGTCGTGGCGGTTTCGTGCCACGCGCGGGGTCAATTCGAGGAGAGTATGGCGGGCGCCAGCGCCGGCGACTTCGCCGCGGCATGGCCGGGGTTGCGGAAGCGCAGCTCGCCTTCCGGCGCCGCGTCGGGCGGCGCCAGGCCGAGCAGCTCCATCCGGCTCGTGCAGGACACCGCGACGACGCGGCGGGCCGAGGCCTCGGTCATCCACCGGCGCGTCGCGCCCTCGATCTCCATGCGCTCCCGGAGCGACCGCCATTCCGTGCGGTCGATGTCGTCGAGGAAGACCGCGAGGATGCCAGGCGCCGTGCCGGACAGGCGGTTCGCGGCGGCGTCCGCCATGCGGCGGCAGAGCGCCTCGGCGATCGCGTTCTCCTGCCCCGCGCGGGCGGCCATCACGAAGACCGATCCGCTGTCGGGCGAAGCGGTGACGGCGAGATGCGCTTCCTCCCCGAACTGGGCGCGGAGCTGGCCGGTCAGCCGCGTCGCGGCCTGCGCGCCGGCCAGCACAAGCGGGTCGAGCTTCAGCACGGCGTCGGCACCGGCATCCTGGCGCCGTTGCTCGGCCAGCAGGGTGGAGATGCGGCGATGCAGGCCGGCGACCTGGTCGTCACGGACCATGCCTTCCGGAAGGGTCATCTTGAGGAGGTAGCGGCCGGGATGGGCGGCAAGCCAGGTCTGCAGCTCGGGGTTGATGCGGTCCACCAGCGCGCACCAGTCGCCGCGATGGACGCGGCGGCCTTCCTCGGCCGAGACGGTCTCGCAGACGACCTCGGCGGTATCGCCCTCGCGCGTGATGGTGAGGTCCCAGGGAGTCTCCTCCGCGAGGCCGGTGAAGGCGACCTCGAAGCCGCGGGCGCGATGCAGCGCGGCGGTGCGCAGCAGGTGGAAGAGGGGAACGAGGGTTGCCTCGCCGGAGAGGCCGGCCTCGATGCGCTCGCGCAGGCGCTTGCGGGGGCCGGCGGGGAGCGTTCCCGCCAGGGCGACGGCCTCGCCGGCATAGGACAGCACGCGACGCTCGGCCGGCGTGGCCTTGGCCAGCGCGTCGGGCGTCGCGAGGCGGGCCAGCGCGAGTTCCAGAGCGTGGCGCTGCTGCGCGGCGCGGCCGGCCAGCGAGGCTGCGGAGGCACGGCGCGCGATCTCCGCCAGGCGCGCCGTCCAGCGACGGTCGCCGCAGAGCGCGCGGAACCGCGCGAGGTGAGCCGTGTCCGGCCGATGGTCGGCGAGGTTCATGCGACGACCCGTTCATTGAACAATTGGCGACCTACCTACTCGGGAATATGGGCCGCTGACAAGCTGCCTTGACGTCGTTGGCAAGAAGGCAACGGCCTCGCGGCGGCGCGAGCGGCCGCGACATGCCGCGTCGGCAGGCAGGCGGGCGGCGGACTGCGCCGCCAGCGGGCAGGAAGCTCAGTCCAGCGTCGCGCCGGAGGCCTCCACCAGGGCGCGCCAGACCTGTTCCTGTGCCCGGAAATAGTCGGCAAAGGAGGCCGGGCTTTCGTCCGAGACCGGCGCGAAGCCCAGCGGCTCCATCCGCGCGCGGAAGGCGTCGGATTGCGCGACCTGCCGCAGCGCGCCGTGCAGCCGCGCGACACGGTCGGCCGGCGTGCCGGCGGGCGCCATCACGGCGTACCAGGATTGCGAGTCGATGCCGGAGCCCGGCAGCAGCTCCGCCATGCCGGGCACGTCGCGCAGTTCCGGCACGAAGGTCACGCGCTGTGCACTGCCGACGGCCAGAGGACGCACGCGGCCTTCCCGCACATGCGGCATCAGCGCGGGGATGACGTCGAACATCATGTCAATCTGGCCGGACAGCAGGTCCGCGATGGCCTGCGCGCCGCCGCGATAGGGCACATGCGTGATCTCGATCCCCGCGGCGCGGTTCAGCGCGGCGAGCGTGAGGTGGCTGATCGAGCCGTTGCCGGAGGATCCCATCGAGATCCGTCCCGGCGCCGCCTTCGCCGCGGCAACCAGGTCCGCGAAGCTCCGCCAGGGGCGGTTCGCGTTCACCACCAGCAGCACTGTGCCCGTCGCGACGCGGGTGACGGGGGCGAGCTCCGTCATGGGGTCGAAGGGCATGGAGCGGCGGAAGAGGAACTTGTTGGCCGCCAGGATCGTCGCCGTGCCGAGCAGCAGCGTGTAGCCGTCCTTTGGCGCCTTCGCGACGGCGTCGCCGCCGATATTGCCGCCGGCGCCGCCGCGGTTCTCGATCACGATAGACTGGCCGTTGAGCAGCGGCGGCAGCATCTCCGCCAGGACGCGCCCGGTCAGGTCCACCGCGCCGCCCGGCGTGAAGGGGACGACCAGGCGGACCGGCCGGTCGGGGAAGGCTTCCTGCGCGAGCAGCGGCGCCGGCGCGGCGAGCGCGAGCGGCGCGGCGAGCAGGCTGCGGCGTCGTGTCATGCGCGAAGTCTCCCTGCGGCCCGCATTGCATCGAGGCCCGCCCGCCACAATGCTGCGGCCATGGAACAGCGACAAGGCCGCCCGGCATGACGCGGATCGCGATCGCGCGCCTCTGGCACGAGGGCAATTCCTTCAGCCCGGTGCCCACGGGGATCGAGGCCTTCGAGGCCTCGGAATGGGTGGCGGGCGAGGCCGCGCGCGACGTCTATCGCGGCACGCGGACGGAGATCGGTGGCGCGCTGGATTTCCTGGACGATCATCCGGACTGGGAGGCGACGTTCCTGCGCCTCGCCGGCGCCATGCCCGGCGGGCCAGTAACGCGCGCGCTGTTCGAACAGGTCTCGGCGGAGATCCTGGAGCGTCTGGCGCGCGGCAGCTTCGACGCGGTTTGGCTGTCGCTGCATGGCGCGATGGTGGTGGAGGACCTGCCGCTCGCGGATCTCGAACTGGTGCGGCGGGTGCGCGCGGCGATCGGGCCCGGGGTGAAGCTCGCGGCCAGCTTCGACCTGCATGCGAACATGCACGCTGACCTGGCGCCGCTGCTGGATATCGGCACGGGCTACCGGACGCATCCGCATGTGGACATGCACGAGACCGGGCGCCGCGCGCTGGAACTGCTGCGCGATGCGCTGCCGGGCCGCACGCGGCCGGTGGGCGCCATCGCGAAGCTCGGTGCGATCCTGCCCAGCATCAACATGCGCACCGCCGACGGCCCGATGGCGGAGATGGAGGCACTGGCGCGCGAGGCAGAGGCGCGCCCGGGCGTGCTGGATGTCAGCGTCTTCGGCGGCTTCTCCTATGGCGACACGCCGGCGGCGGGCGGGGCGGTGATGGTCTTCGCCGATGGCGACCGCGCGCTGGCGGAAACCGAGGCTGCGCGGCTGGTCGCGGAATACGAAGCCCGCCGCGACCGCTTCTTCATCGCGCTGCCGACCGTGGCGCAGGGGTTGGACCAGGCGCTGGCCGGCGGCGCCTTCCCGGCGGCGATCATCGATGCCGGCGACAACCCCTATTCCGGCGGGATCGGCGACACGCCGGAACTGCTGCGCGCCGTGCTGGCGCGCGCGCCGGCGGTGCCGACGGTGGTCGCCTTCTACAGCGACGCCGACACGGTGCAGCGCGCGGTGCAGGCGGGTGTGGGCGGCGTCGTCTCCGGCACGCTCGGCGCGCGGCTGACGCGCGACTACGGCGATCCCGTGCCCTTCGCCGGCCGCGTCTCGCTGCTGACGGATGGGCGCTTCCGCAACCGCGGCCCGGTGCTGGGCGGCATGGCGGTGGAACTCGGCCCGACGGCGGTGGTGGATATCGGGACGGTGCGGGTGATCGTGACCTCGCGCTGCGTCTCGCCGAGCGATCCCGGCTTCTTCGACCTGCACGGCATCGACGTGACGCTGGCCGGGCTGCTCTGCGTGAAGGCGAAGAACCACTTCCGCGCGGCCTTCGGCACGACGATGGCGCGGATGATCGACGTGGACGCGCCGGGGCCCGCGGCGCTCGACATCGCGTCCTTCCGCTTCCGCCACGCGCCGGCGGGGATCTACCCGCTGGGCGCCTGAGGCGTCAGGCGGGGCCGCCGTAGAACAGGGCCACGGTGTGCGTGGCCTCGGCAAACATCAACCAGCGCTCGACCAGCATGGCGGCGATGGCGAGTGCGGCGGCGGGGACCAGCGCCAGTGCCGACAGCGCGCCGGGGACCGGCAGCGCCAGCACCGCGAGCGCGGTCGAGAGCGCGAAGCCCGCGATGGTCAGGCGCCGCAGCTTCGCTCGATGGGCGCGGGCGACGCGGAAGGCCATCTCGCGCGTCAGCCAGGTCTGCTCGGTATGCGGGGGATCGAGCGGGCGGGTGGGCCCGATGCGGCCGAGGCCGGTGGCGGATTCGATGGTCGGCGTGCCGGCCGGCGGCGGGGCGTCGATCGCGTCCCAGTAGGCTCGCTTCATCGCAATGGCGGTGCCACCGGCGATGGCGGCCAGCATGGCCACGAAGCGTGCCTGGCCGTGCAGGGCGGCAAGCGCGGCAAGGATTGTCGCGCCGCAGAAGGCCGCGAAGACCAGGTAGCCCCAGGGCACCATCGGCAGGTGCCATTGCCGCACCGTGCGGAGGCAGGCGTAGATCATCCCGGTGCACCAGACCGTCGCGACCGCGCCCGCCGCGGCGAGCAGGCCCATGGCGGTGGCAAGCGGCTGGTTGCCGTCGAGCAGCGCCAGGCCAAGCAGCAGGGCAGGGACGTAGGTCGCGACTGCCGCGACGCCTTCGCGCGACAGCCAGGACGAGCGCCATTGCGACAGCGCGCGCCAGGCGCGGTCGGGGCGGCCGAGATGCTTCAGGGAGGAGAGCAGGCCGGCGGTGATCAGCAGCAGCGCGAGCACAAGGGCGGTCAGTCCGAAGGCCGGGGATACCGGCACGAGCCCCGCCGCGCGCAGCACGCCGAGCCAGAAGAGCACGCCATAACCGGCGCCGGAGAGGGTGGTGAAGACGACGATGGAAGGGGCGGGGTTCATCGGTGGGCGTCGCGCGCGGAAGCCCCCTCCCCATCCCTCCCCCGCAACTGCGGGGGAGGGGGAAGAGAGGTAGCGGGGGAGGGTTGCGGGGGGGCAAGTTGAAGCTTCACCGGCTCAACGCCCGGTCCAGCCAGCGCAGCAGCGGGTTGCCGATATCCATCGGCGTCGGCGCGCTCTCCTCCAGCGAGGCCGCCTTCACCGTCGCCTTCTCGCGCGGCGGCAGGTAGCGGTTCACGGGCTGGTAGCCCATCTCCGGCATCAGCTCATATCCCCCGCGTTCGGCCACCAGCTGCGACACCCGGCTCGCGGGATCGCCGAGGTCGCCGAAATGCCGCGCGCCGACGGGGCAGGTGATCACGCAGGCGGGCTGGCGCTGCGGCTCCGGGATCGTCTCGTTGTAGATGCGGTCCACGCAGAGGGTGCATTTCTTCATCACCCCCTCATCCTCGTCGAGCTCGCGCGCGCCGTAGGGACACGCCCAGGCACACAACCCGCAGCCGATGCAGGTGTCGGTGTTGACCAGGACGATCCCGTCCTCGGCCCGCTTGTACGACGCGCCGGTCGGGCAGACCGTGACGCAGTCCGGCGTCTCGCAATGCAGGCAGGAGCGCGGGAAGTGGACGGTGCGCCCCGCCTCGCCCTCGCCGGCCTCGTAGGAATGGACGCGGTTGAACCACACGCCCTCCGCTCCGGCGGAATAGGCGTTGATGTCGGTCAGCGGGCCGAGATGGCCGCCGGTGTTCCATTCCTTGCAGTTGGTCGCGCAGGCCTGGCAGCCGACGCAGGTGTCGAGGTCGATGACGAGCCCGAGCTTTCGCGCGCCGGGCGGCGGTACTTCTGTCATGCGCCGGGCTCCCGGACGATCGAGGGCGCGGGCGACAGGCCCGCGGGACGCGGCAGCGCTGAGGGATGCGGGTCCGTCTGCGCGATCTCGTCGGCCGCGCATTTCGTCACGCGCACGCGCAGGTCGTACCAGGCGGCCTGGCCGGTGACGGGATCGCTGTTGGCGAAGCGCTGCGCCGCCTTCTCCGTTTCCATCTGGGCCGGCAGCCACTCCGAGATGACGTGGTTCAGCAGGAAGCCGCGCGTCGCCTCCGGGCTGTCGGGCGAGAGGTTCCAGGCGCCGGCGCGCTTGCCGATGGCGTTCCAGGTCCAGACGGTGTCGGGGTTCACGCCATCCATCAGCGTGACCTGGCCCTTCACGCGGCCGTTGCGCGATTCCACCCACACCCAGTCGTCCTGCGCGATGCCGAGCCTGTCGGCGGTGCGCCGGTGCATGTAGAGCCGGTTCGCGGCCTTGATCTGCCGCAGCCACGCATTCTGCGAGCCCCAGGAATGATAGTGCTCCATCGGCCGCTGCGTGATGGCGGAGAGTGGGAAGCCCGACACGTCATGCTGCTGCTGCTCGAGCGGCGCGTACCAGATCGGCAGCGGATCGCAGTAGGTCTCGATGCGCGCGCGCGTCGCTTCGTCGGGCGGCTGCTTCGCGCCATGGCCCTGCGCGGCCAGGCGGAACTTCTGCAGCGGCTCGGAATAGATCTGCAGCACGATCTGGTCGGCCTTGCCGATCAGCCCCATCGCCTTGCTGTCGTCGAGATAGGCTTTGTTCGCGTGCTTGAAATACAGCTGCTCGGGCGGGAGGTGGTGGCGCCAGAAGCAGCCATTCTCGATGTAGCGCTGCAGCTGGTTCTGGTTGGGCTCGCCGACGCCCCTCTTCGTCCCGTCCTCGCCGCGGAAGCCGGCGAGCGGGCCGACGCCGGGCATGCGCTGGTGGTTGATGATGTAGTCCGGGTAGTCCCTGTAGCGCGGGCTGCCGTCCTCCCTGACAAAGGCCGGAAGGCCGAGCCGCGCGCCGAGCTCGATCAGGACTTCCTGGAAGCCGCGGACGTCGCGGTCGGGCTGGACGACGGGCTGGCGGATCCCATCGCCTGGGCCGTGCGCGCTGCCGATCGGGCGATCCAGCAGGCTGATGCAGTCCCAGCGTTCGAGATAGGTCGTGTCGGGCAGGATCAGGTCGGCGTAGGGGACCGTCTCGCTGAAATAGGCATCGGAGTAGATGACGTGGGGGATGCGGTAGCTGCCATCCTCCTTCGTCTCGGTCAGGATGCGGACGGCCTCGCCGGGGTTCATCGCGCTGTTCCAGGCCATGTTCGCCATGAACATGAACAGCGTGTCGATCTCATACGGGTCGGCGGCGCCGGCGTTGCCGATCACCATGTGCATCATCCCGTGCAGCGCCAGCGGCGCGTCCCAGGAGAACGCCTTGTCGATTCGGATCGGGCTGCCGTCGTCGTGGACGAGCAGGTCGTCCGGCCCATGCGGGAAGGCCAGGATGTTGCCGGCGAGCGGCGTGTTCGGCTTCGCACCCTTGCCCGCCGGCCCGGGGCCCGGGGGGATCGGCCGCGGGAACGGCGACTTGTAGCGCCACGACCCCGGCACATCGATCGCGCCGAGGATCATCTGCAGCAGATGCAAGGCGCGGCAGGTATGGAAGCCGTTGCTATGCGCGGAGATGCCGCGCATCGCGTGGAAGGACACGGGCCGCCCGACCATCGTCTCGTGCCGCCGGCCCAGCGTGTCGGTCCAGGGCTGCTCGATCGTGATGGTCTGGTTGAAGGCGACGTCCGCGATCTCGGCGGCCAGGCGGCGGATGCGGTCCGCGCCGACGCCGCAGGTGGCGGCGACCCGGTCGGGCGCGTAGTCCGGCGAGAGATAGCGCTCCGCCATCAGCTGGAAGACCGGCACGGCCTTGCGGCCATCGGGCAGCCCATAATCGCCGACGATCTGCGGCGAGAGGTCGGCCGCGCCCGCATCCATCGCGCCACGCGCGCGATCCCAGGCCAGCGGCCTGCCATCCGCGTCGCGCGCGATCAACCCATCATCCGCGCCGCCGGGGTTCCGCACCACCAGCCAATGCGCGTTGGTGTAGCGGACGAGGAAATCGAGATCGACGCGGTCCGTGCGGAGCAGCTCGTGGATCAGCGCCAGCACCAGCAGCCCGTCGGTGCCCGGGCGAATGCCGACCCATTCGTCGGCGATGGCGGAATAGCCGGTGCGCACGGGGTTCACGCTGACGAACTTCGCGCCGCGCGCCTTGAGCTTTCCGAGCCCGATCTTGATCGGGTTGGAATCGTGGTCCTCGGCCACGCCGAACATCACGAAGTACCTGGTGTTCTCCCAGTCCGGCTCGCCGAATTCCCAGAAGCTGCCGCCGATGGTGTAGAGCCCGGCGGCGGCCATGTTCACGCTGCAGAAGCCGCCATGGGCGGCGAAGTTGGGCGTGCCGAACTGCGCGGCCCAGAAGCCCGTCAGGGACTGCGACTGGTCGCGGCCGGTGAAGAAGGCGAGCCTGCGCGGATCGGTGGCGCGCACATCGCGCAGCCAGCCCGTCGCGATCTCCATCGCCTCGTTCCAGGAAATCTCCGCGAACTCGCCCGAGCCCCGCGGCCCCACGCGCTTCAACGGCGCGCGCAGGCGCGACGGCGCGTATTGCGTCATGATCCCCGCGCTGCCCTTGCCGCAGAGCACGCCGCGGTTCACGGGATGGTCGGGATTGCCCTCGATGTAGCGGACGCGGCCGTCCTTCAGATGCACGCGGATGCCGCAGCGGCAGGCGCACATGTAGCAGGTCGTGGTCTTCACGTCGTCGCCGATGGGCGCCGAGGTCTCGATGACCTCGCCGTTGCCGGTCATGCGGCTGGGAAGATTGGTATCCGGCATCGTCACCCCCGCTTGGGAGTATCGGGGGCGGTCCGTGCCGCGAAAAGCCCTTGACGGGAAAAAGAACCGTCGCGCCGGGGCGGCGAGGGGAAAGGATTGCGCCGCGCCTGCAGGGCGGCGCGCCCGGTCAGGCCAGCGTGCCCTCGCGCGCGGCGATGCCGCCAGCCTTCAGCTGCTGCTCGCGGAAGACGCGTTCGATGCCGTCCTTCGTGCCGCGCGCGCGATAGGTGCGGTCGAGGTCGTCGCCCGGCAGGGCGCGGGTGATGGTGTAGAGGCCGCGCGGGACGTTGGCGTCCCAGGGGCCGGGGTTGAACTCAACGTCCTGGCCAACGGCGAACTTGTGCGGCGCCATGCGGTCGTTCCTCCCGGAAAAAATGAAGGACGCGATCCCCAAGGGATCGCGCCCCCGTTCAGCCGAGCCTTGTCAGGCGCGCTGCAGCCGGACCGCGGAGCTCTTGCCCTGCTGGCCGGGCTGGACCTCGTAGTCCAGCTTCTCGCCTTCCTGCAGGCCGGTCATGCCGGCGCGCTGCACCTCGGAGATGTGGACGAAGACGTCCTTGGATCCGTCGTCGGGCTGGATGAAGCCGTAGCCCTTGGTGCCGTTGAACCACTTGACGGTGCCGATAGCCATGATGGTGGTGTTCTTTCGATAAGCACGAAGGCCGTCGCGCGGGTTCGCGCAACGGATCAGACCGGCCGGAAGAGAGCGGACACCGGGCTCGGCGTTCCCATCGGGACGAACCCGGTGAAGGGAACAAGGAGGACAGGCCGAACCAGTCGGATAGCTGACCCGGACTAAATGGGCCCTTTATCCGCGATTTGCCAGAACAATCGGCGTGACAGGGGCGTGAGGCTCAGTTCCGCGGCAGCCTGGCGCTGCCGGGCGCATCGGGGTTCTGGGCGCGATGGCGCAGCAGGTGGTCGGCCAGCACCAGGGCCAGCATCGCTTCCCCCACCGGCACCGCGCGGATCCCGACGCAGGGGTCGTGGCGGCCCTTCGTCAGCACGTCCACCTCCTGGCCGAAGCGGTCCACGCCCTTGCGGGGCGTCAGGATTGAGCTCGTCGGCTTCACCGCGAAGCGCGCGACGATGGGCTGGCCCGTGCTGATCCCACCGAGGACGCCGCCGGCGTGGTTCGACCCGAACAGCACCTCGCCATGCCGGCCCATGCGCATCTCGTCGGCATTCTCCTCCCCGCGGAAGGACGCCGCGGCGAAGCCGGCACCGATCTCGACGCCCTTGACCGCATTGATGCCCATCAGCGCGGCCGCGATGTCGGCGTCGAGCTTGCCGTAGATCGGCGCGCCGAGGCCGGGGGGAACGCCTTCCGCCACCACCTCGATCACCGCGCCGAGGCTGCTGCCGGCCTTGCGCGCGGCGGACAGCGTCTCCTCCCACCGGGCGGCAGCATCGGCGTCGGGGCAGAAGAACGGGTTCCGGTCGCGCTCCTCCCAGTCCCACTTCGCCCTGTCCACGGCGTCCCCGCCGATCGCGACCAGGGCGCCGCGGATGGTCACCCCGTCCAGCACCTTGCGCGCGACGGCGCCGGCGGCGACGCGCATCGCGGTCTCCCGCGCGCTGGACCGGCCGCCGCCGCGATGGTCGCGGATGCCGTATTTGAGCTCGTAGGTCAGGTCGGCGTGGCCTGGGCGGAAGCTGTCCTTGATCTCGCCATAGTCCTTCGACCGCTGGTCCTGGTTCTCGATCAGCAGCGAGATCGGGGTGCCGGTCGTCACCCCCTCGAAGGTGCCGGACAGGATGCGGACCTGGTCAGGCTCCTGCCGCTGGGTCACGAATTTCGACTGGCCGGGGCGTCGCCTGTCGAGCCAGGGCTGGATGTCGGCCTCGGTCAGCGCCAGGCGGGGCGGGCAGCCATCCACCACGCAGCCGATCGCCGGGCCGTGGCTCTCGCCCCAGGTGGTCACGCGAAAGAGATGCCCGAAGCTGTTGTGCGACATGCAATCCGACAGCCCTTGCCCTTGAACGAAACGGTCGCGCCATCGTATCCGAGTAGCTTGTCCTGGACGACCCGGCGGGGAGGAGGGCGCGCATGGATTTCGAAAAGATGGAGACGTCCTTCGCCCTGATCGTGGTGGGCGTGGTCATCTGGATCCTCTGCATGATCTTCGCCGTGCTGCGCAAGATGTTCGGCGAGGCCGTGGTCATCGGCATCATCATCGGCTCGTTCTGCCTGGCCCTGCCGGTCGGCGTGGCCTCGGTCTATGTCGTGGGCGGCAGCTGGAGCCAGTCGGAGTTCTTCTTCTGGACGGGCTTCTGGTGGCTGTTCCTCGGCGTGATCATGACGACGGTGCCGCTGTGGAAGTGGTTCCGGCGGGAAGTGTTCTGATTTTCCCGGCGTCGGTCGCGGCCAGCCCGCGTCAGACTGTCGCGATGTCGGGCGCGTCCGGGTTCTTCATGCCCACGACGTGGTAGCCGCAATCCACGTGGTGCACCTCGCCCGTGACGCCGGACGCCAGGTCGGACAGGAAATACAGCCCCGCCCCGCCGACATCCTCGATCGTCACGTTGCGCTCCAGCGGCGCGTTGTACTGGTTCCACTTCAGGATGTAGCGGAAGTCGCCGATCCCGCTGGCCGCCAGGGTCTTGATCGGGCCCGCGCTGATCGCGTTCACCCGGATCCCGGACCGCCCGAGGTCGGCCGCCATGTAGCGCACGGAGGCCTCCAGCGCGGCCTTGGCGACACCCATGACGTTGTAGTGCGGCGTCACGCGCTCGGCGCCGAGGTAGCTCATCGTCAGCAGCGATCCGCCCGGCTTCATCAGCGGCACCGCGCGCTGCGCGACGGAGACGAAGGAAAAGACCGAGATGTCCATCGCCTGCAGGAAGGCCGGCCGGGGCGTATCCATGTAGCGGCCGCGCAAGAACTGCTTGTCCGCGAAGCCGATGGCGTGCACCACAAAATCGAGCCCGCCCCAGGCTTCCTTCACCGCGGCGAAGACCGCGTCCACGCTGGCATCGTCGGTGACGTCGCAGGGCAGCACCAGCGGCGCCTTCGCCTCCTCGGCCAGCGGGCGGACGCGCTTCTCCAGCGCCTCGCCCTGGTAGGTGAAGCAGAGCTCCGCGCCTTGCGCCGCGACGGCGCGCGCGATGCCCCAGGCGATGGAGCGGTCATTCGCCACGCCCATCACCACGCCGCGCTTGCCCGCCATCAGCGTGCCCGTGGGCACAGGCTGGGGTTCTGGCGTCTCGGGCTGGGGCATGTGGGGGAGGACCGGGCGTCTGGTTGCGGAGGCCCGGGCGGGATGGCACATGCCCCCTGCCGGGGCAAGCCACCCCCGGCCATGCCAGGAGAGCGCCCTTGGACCAGCCCGCGCGTGCGCCGGCGGCAGACGACCCGATCGCCCTGTTCGAGGCCTGGATGGCCGAGGCCGCGGCATCCGAGCCGAACGACCCCAACGCGGTCTGCCTGGCGACCGCGACGCCGGATGGCCGGCCCTCGGCGCGCATGGTCCTGCTGAAGGGCGTGGACCGCGACCGGCCCGGCGGGGGGTTCGTCTTCTACACCAACCTCGAAAGCCGCAAGGGCGGGGAGCTGCTGGCCAATCCCGTCGCCGCGATGTGCTTCCACTGGAAGACGCTCCAGCGCAGCGTGCGGGTGGAAGGGCCGGTCGAGCCGGTCTCGCCGGAGGAGGCGGATGCCTACTACGCCTCCCGCGCGCGGGGCAGCCGCATCGGCGCCTGGGCGTCGCGCCAGTCCCGCCCGCTGGAGGGCCGCTTCGCGCTAGAGAAGGCCGTCGCGGAGTACACCGTGAAGTTCGGCATCGGGGAGATCCCGCGCCCGCCGCACTGGTCGGGCTTCCGCCTTCTGCCGCGACGCATCGAGCTCTGGCGCGACATGCCCTTCCGCCTGCATGAGCGCCGCGTCTTCCACCGGACAGCGTCGGGGTGGGAGACTGAGATGCTGTATCCGTGATCCCGTCGGGGCAGGGCGAAGTTGCGGCGCTGCTGTCCCGCCTGACTGCCGCTACGCCGATCGAGACGCACATCTCCGCCGTCTTCGTCGGCCCCGACGACGCCTTCAAGCTGAAGAAGGCGGTCACGCTGCCCTTCGTGGACCAGGGCAGCCTGGCGCGGCGCGAGGCGTTCTGCCGGCGCGAACTCGAGCTCAACCGCCCCAACGCCCCGGGGATCTACCGCGACGTCGTTCCCGTCACCCGCGGCCCGGCCGGGCTGCGCCTGGGCGGCGAGGGCGAGGCGGTGGAATGGGTGCTGCGCATGGCGCCCGTGCCGGAGGCCGATTTCCTGGACGCCGTCGCGGCGCGCGGCGGGCTGGACGGGCGGATGCTCGACGGGCTGGCGGATGCGGTGGCGGCGCTGTTGGCCGCCGCGCCGGTCGCCGAGGGTGTGAATGCCGTCGCGCGGATGGAGACGGTCCTGGAAGGCAACCTCCAGGGCTGCCTGGCCGTGGGGCTGGACCGCGCGCGGGTGGACGCCGTCGCGGCTTCCATGCGCGCGCGGCTTGCCGCCCTTGCGCCGCTGCTGCGGGAGCGTGCGGCGGCGGGCTTCGTGCGGCGCTGCCATGGCGACCTCCACCTCGGCAATCTCTGTCTCTGGGAAGGCCGGCCCGTCGCCTTCGACGCGCTGGAATTCGACGAGGCGCTGGCGCGGGTGGATGTCGGCTACGAACTCGCGTTCCTGCTCATGGATCTCGACGTCAAGCTCGACAGGGCCGCCGCCAACCGGGTCATGAACCGCGTCCTCGCCCGCAACGCCGATGTCGCAATGCTGCCTGCGCTACCCTTCTGGATGGCGCAGCGCGCGCTGGTCCGGGCGAAGCTCGAGCCCGCGCGCGGCCGGCCCGGCCTGCCCTACCTCGACGCCGCCGAGCGCTACCTCGCCCCAGCCGCGCCGCGCCTGGTCGCGATCGGCGGCGTGCAGGGCACCGGCAAGACCTTCGCCGCCCGCGCCGTCGCGCCGCTGCTCGGCGCGGCGCCCGGTGCGCTGCACCTCCGCTCCGACGAGATCCGCAAGCGCCTGGCCGGAGTCGCGCCGGAGGACCGGCTGCCCCAGGCCGCCTACTCCGCCGAGGCCAGCGCCGCCGTGCACGCCGCCATGATGGACGCCGCCCGCGCCGCGCTGGCGGCCGGGCATTCCGTGGTGCTCGACGCCACCTTCCTCGATCCCGCGGTGCGGGCGATGGCGCAGGCGGCAGCCGGCACGGCGCGCTTCGACGGCGTCTTCCTCTCGGCGCCCGTCGAGGTGCTGCGCGACCGCGTCGCCGGACGACGCGACGACGCCTCCGACGCCACGGTCGAGGTGATGGAGCGTGCGGCGGCGGCCGATCCCGGGCCGCTTGGAAGCTGGACGCGGTTGGATGCTTCCGGCGATCCCCGGGCACGACTGCTCGATCTGCTGGCCTTGACCTCGGCAACCCGGGCATAAACATTTCAGCGACAACGCTTTAACGAAGGGAGGCTGCGCGATGGCCTATCGCCGCCTGCTGCTGCCGCTGACCGGGACCGCCGCCGGGGAAGCCGCGCTTGCCACCGCGCTCGACGTCGCGCGGGTGTGGAACGCGCATCTGCACTGCCTGCATGTACGCGTGGATGCGCGCGACGTCGCGCCGCTGGCCGGCGAGGGCCTGTCGGGCGCGATGATCGAGGAGATGATGGCCGCGACCGAGCGCGAATCCGGCGAGCGCGCGGGCCGCGTCCGCGCGCTCTTCGACCGCTTCGCCGCGACACATGGCGACCTGACGCTCGCCTCCGACCCCAACACCGCGCTGAAGACGCCGGGCGTCACCATCAGCTTCGAGACGATCGCCGGGCGCGAGGAGGACATCGTCGCGCAGCAGTCCCGGCTCTTCGACATGGCGGTCGTCCCTCACCCCGAGGCCGACGAGGATGTCAGCAGCTCCGACGCGCTGCATGCCGTGCTGTTCGACAGCGGCCGTCCCGTGCTGATCGCGCCGCGCCAGGCGCCCGCGACCATCGGCACCCGCGTCGCCATCGCCTGGAACGGCAGCGCCGAAAGCGCCGCGGCCGTCGCCGCCGCGCTGCCCTGGCTGCACCGCGCCCAGGCCGTGCGCATCCTTTGCTCCGACGACTACCAGCGCCGAGGCCCGCAGGCCGAGGGCATCCGCGCCTATCTCCGCTGGCACGAGATCGACGCCGAGCTCGTGCCCTTCAAGCCGGCGACGCGCGAGGTCGGCGCCGGCCTGCTCGGCGCCGCGCGCGACTTCGGCGCCGACCTGATGTGCCAGGGCGCCTACAGCCATTCGCGGCTGCGCCAGCTGATCCTGGGCGGCGTGACGCGCCACGTGCTGGAGAATGCAGACCTGCCGGTCCTGATGTGCCGCTGAGCTGATCGGCGGGGCCCCGCGCCCCGCGCTGGGGCCATTGACGCCGTGAATGCCCGCAATCGGTTGCAGCCCGTCGCGGAAATGGCGGCCGGCGCCTATCTACGCGCCCGACACAGCAAGCCCCGGCCAGCCCGGGGCGATGGGAGCACAGCATCATGATCGACGTCCGGCCCTTCGCCAGCCTCGGCGGCGCCAACCACGGATGGCTCAAGGCGAAGCACCACTTCTCCTTCGCGAACTACCACGACCCCGCGCGGATGAACTGGGGCCGCCTGCGCGTCTGGAACGACGACGAGATCGCGCCGGGCACCGGCTTCGACCCGCACCCGCACCGCGACATGGAGATCATCACCTATGTCCGCGACGGCGCCATCACCCACCGCGACAACCTGGGCAACGAGGGCCGCACCGAAGCGGGCGACGTGCAGATCATGAGCGCGGGCACCGGCGTCGTGCATTCCGAATACAACCTCGAGCCCGGGACGACCCGGATCTTCCAGATCTGGATCATGCCGGACCGCCGCGGCACCAAGCCGAACTGGGGCGCGAAGCAGTTCCCGAAGGCCCTGCGCGAGGCGGGGTTCGAGGTCCTGGCCTCCGGCCGCCCGGGGGATGCCGGCAACGGGGCGCTGCCGCTCAATGTCAACGGCGCCGTCATGGCCGCGACGCTGAAGGCCGGGCAGACGCTGACCACCGCGCTCGGACCGGACCGCGCCGCCTATCTCGTGCCGGCGAAGGGCGCGGTGACGGTGAACGGCGTCGCGCTGAACGCGCGCGACGGCGCGGGCATCGTGGACGAGCCCAAGCTCGCGATCACCGCGACCGAGGATTCCGAGCTGGTCCTGGTCGAGGTCGCGAAGGAGTAGCCGGAAGAGAGGGGAGGGGCCGCCGGCCCCTCCCGTTGTTCCGGGGTCGCTCTCCATGTCCGGATCGTAACGCCGACACGACCTATTGAGCCTGCGCGGCGAATCGCGGTGGTAGGACTCGCCCAATGCGGGAATTCGGACGCGCGAGGTTGAGCCGGCGGCGGCATTCAGGAATGTTGCCGCTCGTGTTACGCCCGCTTGTCTTTCGGGATCGTCCAGTCCTGCCGGAGGAAAACGCCATCCGTCGCCTCGCCGATGCGGGCCTTGTCGCCCCGCACCGACGCCGCGCCGGCGAGGATTGAAGGGGAAGCGGTGGATGGCATTGCGCCTCGCCCCACTCGATGAGGTGATGCGCCCGGCCTTCGAGCGGTTGCTTGCGGAGGCCTGGGGCGAGAACTGGGGCGCGGCCCGCGCGGCGGAACTGGTGGCGTGGCGCTACTACGAGCGCGCCACGCCGGGCGACACCTGGGTCGCGACAGACGGGACGGCCTGCGTCGCGATGCTCGATTCCTATGTCCGGCCCTATCTCCTCGACGGTCGCGAGGTCGCGGTGCGCGAGGCCTGCGACTGGTACTGCCTGCCGCGCTACCGACCGCTCGGCGTCGGCGTCCACCTGATGCGGCGCATGATGGCCTATCCCGAGCCGGTCCTGTCGATCGGCGGGACCGAGGCGACCCAGGCCATCCTGCCGCGGCTGCGCTGGTCGCCGCTGCCGTCGGTGACGAAGATGATCCTGCCGCTGCGCGCGCGTGATCTCGTCGCGAACCTGCTTCGGCTCTGGCGGCCGGCGCATGAACGCTGGGCGCGCGCCGTCCCGCGGGTGCTGCCGTTTCGCCGCCCGGCCCAGGCCGATCCGCCCCATGGCAGGGCGCGCGTGGTGGAATGGCGGTCGGGCATGGCGCTGCCCAAGCCGGCGGGCGCCGGTCTGGTGGCGCTGGCCGGGCCCGCCGAGCTCGAGCATCTCTCGCGCATCCCGCCCTGGCTGGCGCATCCGTTCGGCCTCGTCTTCCTGCGCGGCGACGAGCCCGTCGGGTTCTCCCTCTCGCAGCTTGAGCCGTCGCTCGGCGGCCTCGAGGCGTGCCTCGTGCATCTGCAGCTCGCGGAAACCTCGGCTACGCTGGCAGGCTGGGTGGTGGCGGAGACCGCGTCGCGGCTCGCCTCGCTCGGCGTCGGCATGATCCGCTGCCTGGCCTCGACGCCCGCCAAGGTGGCGGCGCTGGAACAGGCGGGCTTCGTCAGGACGCGGCCGAGGCCGGCCTATTGGTGGCAGAAGAACGGGCCGCCGCCGCCCGCCCTGATCGATGCCGGCTATCTCCGCGCCGACGACGCCATGCCCTTTGCGACGCTGCGCGCGCGCCGCCTGGCGCAGGAAGCCGGCGGCAGGCTCGGCGTGCCCGTGCTCGGGACGCAGTCGTGACCGCTGTGCGGGAGGCCCGGTGACGGCGATGGCGCCTGGCAACGTGTACGAGCGGGTGCGCGACGTCATCGCCTCGGTCAAAGCCGAGGTGGCGCCGGTGCGGCCCGAGCAGATCGGCCCGGCATCCCGGCTGGACGCGATGCCGCTCGCGATGGATTCCGTGGACCTGGTCAAGATGATCGTCGGGCTCGAGGAAGCCTTCGACCTGGTCGTCGAGCCCGGCGAGATGCTCGACGCGCCGATGGAGACCGTCGCCGACGTCGTCCGCTCGGTCGAGCGGCTGCTGGGCCACGCGGCGTGACGGAGCCGCGCGGCGGCCTGGTGCAGCTCGCGCGCGGCTGGCTCGGCCGCGACGAGCCCGCCCTCGCTGCCGATCGCACGCAGTTCGGCTGGGCGGAGCTTCTCGCGCGCGCGGCCGAGGCCGAGGCGGAGCTCGCGCCCTTCGTTCAGGCCGGCGACGCCGTCGGTCTCTGTGCCGCCTCGGGCGTGGGCTTCGTCGTGCTGCTGCTCGCGCTGAACGCGCTGCAGGCCAGCGTCTTCCCCGTGCATGACGGGGCGACCGACGCGGAGCTCGCGCGTATCGCCGCGCATGAGGGCGCGCGTGCCGTGCTGCACGACAGGGAGCGGCCCGGCCTGCCCTGGCGCGACGGCGCGACGCTGTCGGTTGCGGGCCAGCCGATCGCGCTGCGCCTGGTTGGCCCGCATGCCGCCGCGCCGGGCGGGCCGGGGCTGCACCTCTACACCTCCGGCACCGAAGGAAAGCTCAAGGGCGTGGTGCGAGCGGAAGCCGCGCTGCTGGCCGAGGCCCGCAGCATCGTCGGCATGCTCGGCCTGCGCCCGGGCGTGCGCGTGCTGGCCGCAGTGCCGCTGAGCCACGCCTACGGCCTCGGCATGGGACTGCTCGGGCCGCTCGCGGGCGGCGCGACGATGGTGATCGAGCAGCCGCAGACGCCGCGCGCCTTCGCACGCTGCCTGGAGGCGCACCGGCCCGACATCGTGATCGGCGTGCCCGCGCTCTATGACCTCTGGTCGCGCGGCACGGGCGTGGCGCCAGCGGGCGTCGCGCGGCTCTGCATCAGCTCCGGCGCGCCGCTGCCGCCCTCCATCGCGGCCGCCTTCACGCGCGCCTGGGGCCGGCCGGTCGCTCGGCAATACGGCATGTCGGAATGCGGACCCGTCGCGATAGACCTGGAGGACCGGCCCGAACCCGGCTGCGCCGGCCGTGCCTATCCCGGCGTTGCCATCGCGGTCGAGGCCGAGGAGATCGTGGTGCGCACGCCCTCCGCCGCGAGCGGCCTGGTCGGTGGCGCGCTGGAGCCGCCGGGATCGCGCGTGCTGCGCACCGGCGACCGCGGCTGGATCGACGGGGAAGGCCGCCTGTTCCTCGCGGCGCGGCGGGCGCTGCAGATCAACGTGCATGGCAGGAAGCTCGACCCCGCCGAGGTGGAGGAGGCGATCCGCGCCGGTGTCGCGGTGCGCGACGTCGCGGTGATCGGCATCCCGACGCCGGCCGGCGACGACCGCGTCGCGGCGCTGGTCGCCGGAGACGGCGTCAGCGTCGAGGATGTTGAGGAAGCCTGCCGGGCGAGGCTCGCGGCGTGGAAGCTGCCGCGCCAGGTGGTGATCGCCGCCGCGGTGCCGCGCACGGCGGCCGGCAAGCCGGATCGCCCGCGGATCCTCGCCGCGTTGGGGTCTATTTAACCGCGCCCTTCAGGGCGCGCGGTCGAGAAGCGCCGCGATCTCCCGCCGCAGCAGTCCGATGGGATCGCGCCCCGGCGCGGCTGCGACGAGCGCGCGGTGGCCGCCCGGCAGCACCGCATGCCGCGCGCCCGGCAGGACGGTGGAGGCGACCGGCACCAGGCCGTCGTTCGGCCCGGCGCCGATCTTCCGCATCCAGCGGGAGAGCGGCACATAGGCGTGCTCGACCAGGCTGGTCTGGTCCGTCACGTCGCTCGCCAGCGAGGTGACCGGCACGCGCGACGCGAGATCGGCGATCGCGCCATCGCGTTCCGCCATCCAGGGTCCGCGCACCGCGACAGTGAGGTCGCGCAGCCCCTCGCCGTCGCCGATCTTCGCCAGCGCGACCAGCCGTTCCGACATCTCGCGCAGCGGCCCGATGCCGAGGGCGAGGTCGGCGACGGGCGAGCCCCGGAAAGGCGATTGCAGCGCGAGGAAGCCGCGGCAGCGTGCCGCGACATCGGGGATGAGCAGCGCCGACAGCGCCTCGAGGCCGCCCTTGCTGTGCGCGACCACGAGCACGCCGCCCGGCGCGCCGAGCACGGCGTCCGCGATCACCGCGGCGTTGCGCGCGACGGGCGCGGCGGAGGGCAACTTCACGCGCGTCGCATCCACGCCGATGCGGCGCAGCCAGTCGAGTTGGCTCGCCATGTAGTCCACGCCGATCGGGCGCAGCCCCGCCATCACCTCGCCGAACAGGCCGAAGCAGAGCAGCACTCGGGCGCCGTCGAGCCGCGCGGCAAGCGCGGCGTCCGCGGCCTCAGTCAAGGGCGACGACCAGCTTGCCGAAATTGCGCCCTTCCAGCAGGCCGATGAAGGCGGCGGGCGCGTTCGCCAGGCCCTGAACGACGTCCTCGCGCCAGGTCAGCCGGCCGGCCGCGATGTGGCCGAGCATCTCCGCGCGGAACTGCGCGTAGCGCGCCCAGCCGGTGTCGCTGACGATGAAGCCCTGGATGCGCAGGCGCTTGCGCACGACGGGGCCGAGATTGGGCCCGGGCGGCGGCGCGCCGTTGTACTGCGCGATCATGCCGCACATCACCATGCGCCCGAAGTCGCGCAGGCGCGGGAAGACGGCGGCCTGCACCGCGCCGCCGACATTCTCCCAGTAGATGTCCACGCCGTCCGGGCAGGCCGCGTCGAGCGGCGCCTCGAGCGGCTGCCGATGATCGAGCGCGGCGTCGAAGCCGAGCTCGTCCTTGACGAAGGCGCATTTCGCCGGGCCGCCGGCGATGCCGACGACGCGGCAGCCCGCGATCTTCCCGAGCTGCCCCACGACCTGGCCGACGGCGCCTGACGCCGCCGAGACGACCAGCGTCTCACCCTGCTTCGGCTCGCCAATGTCCTTCAGCCCGACCCAGGCGGTCAGCCCCGGCATGCCGAGCACGCCGAGCGAGGTCGACGGCGGTGCTTCCTTCGGGTCGATCGGGATCAGCGCCTTGCCCGGCCGCGCCGAGAAGGCCTGCCAGCCGAAGCCGCCCAGCACCCAGTCGCCTTCCCGGAAGCGGCCGTCGCGCGAGGCCGCGACCTCGCCCACCGCCTGGCATTCCATCACGCCGCCGATCGCGACGGGCTTCGCGTAGGATTTCGCGTCGTCCATGCGGCCGCGCTGGTAGGGGTCGAGCGAGAGGAAGCGGTGGCGCACCAGCACCTCGCCATCAGCGAGATCGGGCAGCGGCGCCTGGTCGAAGCGGAAGTCCTCGGGGACCGGCGCGCCGGAAGGACGGCGGGCGAGGAGGATGCGGGGGTTCATGTCGGGCATGCCGTCTATTCGCTCGCCTTCTTCGCGCGCTCGGCTTCGCGCAGCCAGTCCTCGCTCGTCTTCGTCACCGGCCGCGGCGCGCCGGCGTAGGGATCGACGCCGCCATCCGTGGCCGCGAAGACGCGGCAATCCTCGCAGAGGCGCAGCACCGCGAGCCGCGCGGGATCCCTGAACATCCAGTGCTGCGAGGCCGTCAGCTTCGACGTCACGCGATCGATCTGCGACTTCACGCCGAAGGGCCGGGCGCAGCGCTCGCAGCAGAAGGGCTCCTCCTCCTTCACCACGCGGATCTGCGCGGCGGCGGGATCGAGGTTGAGGCGCGGCACCAGCGTGATCACCTCCTCCGGGCAGGTCGCGGCGCAAAGTCCGCACTGCACGCAGGCATCCTCGAGGAAGCGCAGCTGCGGCGTCTCGGGGTTCGCCGACAGCGCGCCGGTCGGGCAGACGCTGGTGCAGGCCACGCAGAGCGTGCAGCCCGAGACCTCCACCCGCGCCTCGCCGAAGGGCGCGAGGGCGGGCATGGCGATCTCGCCCGTCCGCTTCTCCGCGCCCTCGGCCAGCGCGCGCGCGGCCTGGCGCAGGATTTCCCGCGACGCGCCCAACGCGAGATGCGCGGACGGCGGGAAGGGCAGGCCGCGGCGCGGGATCGCGCGCAGTGCCTCGCCGAGGGTGAAGGGATCATCGGTCTCGATCGCCGCGGCGCGCGGCGCGCCGTGGTCGGGGATGCCGAGGCCGTCCAGCACGCGCTGCACGTAATCGAGGTTTCGGAACACGCCCTCGGTGCCGTGCGCGCGCCGGCCCTTCGTCAGCAGCCGCAACTGCGCCGCGCCCCAGGCGAAGGCAGAGAGCAGGAAGCCGAGGTCGAGCGAGGAGACCTCGTTCACCCGCAGCGGCAGGACGCGGGCGGGCAGGCCCTCGCCCTGGCGGGCCAGCGCCTCGATCATGGCCTCGCCGGCCTCGTCGTGGACCAGCAGCAGCGGATATTCGCCGCCGGCCTCTCGATAGGTCAGCAGCAGCGTGCGCAGGCGCCGCAGCATCGCCTCGGCGGTCGGCAGCGCGTAGGCCGCCGCCCCGGTCGGGCAGACCGCGGCGCAGGCGCCGCATCCCGCGCAGATCTCGGCGCTGATCTGCACGCTGTCGCTGCCCCGCGAGCCTCCCGGCGCGACCCCCGGCGTGATCGCGCCGGTCGGGCAGAGGTCCAGGCACCGCGAGCATCCCGTCCGCCGGTTGCGGCTGTGCGCGCAGAGCCCGGCGTCGAAGGTCACGAAGCGCGGCTTGTCGAACTCGCCGACGAGGTCGCGCGCCGCGGCGACCGCGCGCTCCAGCGCCGCGGCATCGGCGGGATCGGCGCGGAGATAGCCCTGACGCACCTCATGCGCGGGGAAGAGCGGCGCGCCGCCCGAGAGGTCCACCACGATGTCGCAGCGGCTGACCGCGCCGTCCTTCGTCGGCCCCCAGTGGTAGGCGGCGCGCGAGGACGGCCGCGGCATGGCGTAGCCGTCCACCGTCACCTCGAAATCGCCGAGCCAGCCCGTCGCGCCGCGGGCGCGGCCGCGGGCGACAGGGAATTCCGCCTCGCGCAGCGGCTGCACTTCCTCGGCGCCGGCCAGCAGCACCGTCACGTCCAGCGTATCGGCCAGCTTGCGCGCGGCCTCCAGCGCCGTCGCGTCGCGGCCGAGGACGAGCGTCACGCCCTCGCTCCGCATCGGCACCAGCGGCACCGCTGGCATCGGCGCGGCGGCGGCAGCGATCAGCGCGGCCATCTTGGGGCCGGCGGCGCGCGCCTCGTCCGACCAGCCCGCGGTCTCGCGGATGTTCACGAAGGAGAGCGGCGCGGCGAAGCCGGCCTCCTCGGCCTCCTGCCGGAACAGCGGGGCCTGGGCGGTGCAGGCGACGGTAACGGGGTTGCCTTCCGCCAAGGCCGCGGTGAAGCGGTCGAGCTGCGCGAGGCAGAGCTGCTCCGCGGTGCGGAGCTCTCCCTTGCAGCCGCGCGCAATGACGCGGCCGTCCAGCGGCATCGTGTCCTCGCAGGTGCAGACGAAAGTGGTGGTCATGCGCGGGGGCCGGCGTTCCCTTGTCCCCCGACCACTAGGCTCGGGGATTGCGGGCGCATATATCCCCGGCGCCGCGCCGTTGCGAGGGAGGGAGGACGTCTTTCCGGCCGTGTCCGCCGTGCTGCCCGAACTGCCTTCCGTCTTCACCCCCGTCGTGCCGCTGCGCGAGGCCGGGGATGCGATGGCGCGCGCCGTCGCGCTGGCCCCCCAGCACGGCGCCGGGAGCCTTGCCTGGGTGCGCAGCGCCGCCCGGATCGAGGCCGCGGTGGTGCTGGAGCCCGAGATGACGCTGGCCGCCGCCCGCGCCGCGCTGCTGGCCGGCGCCTCCGCGCTCGGCGACGCGCTGGCCGCGTTCGGCCCGCCGGAGGTGCCGCTGACCTTCCGCTGGCCGGACCGCGTCGTGGTGAACGGCGGCGAGATTGGCCGCGTCCGGATCGCCTGGCCGGATGCTTGTGCGGAAGACGCCATTCCCGACTGGATCGTGGTGGGCGCCGAGGCGCGGTTGATGTTCCCCCAGGGGTGGGAGCCCGGCCACGGTCTCGGCCAGACCGCGCTGCAGGAGGAAGGCTGGGACCTGGCCGAGGCGACGGCGGAGGAACTCACCGCGGCCTGGGCGCGGCACCTGATGGCAGGCCTCGCGGAATGGCAGCGCACCGACCCCGCCGGCGGCTTCCGGCGGCTCGCGGAACGCTATCTCGCCCGTCTCGAGAAGGTCGAAGCCCTGGACGGCAAGCGCGGCCTTGATCCCGCCACCGGCGACCTGATGGTGGATCGCGACGGCGCGCGGACGCGCTTCCCGCTGACGGAGGCGCTGGCGTGAAGCTGCCGCGCACCATCCGTCTCGATCCTTCCGACACGCTGATCTTCGACCGTGCGGCCGAGCCCGGCGAATGGGCGGTCCCCGGCGGCTTCGCCTTCTGGGACGAGGATCCCGCCTCTATGTCCGGTCGCCGGCGCCAGGAATTCCGTGGCGGCTTCCTCGGCCTCGGCTCCTTCGGCTGGTCCACGCTGGTCGAGGTCGCGGAGATCACGTCGGAGCAGCGCGACGCCGCCGTCGCGGCGCTGGCGGCCCATATCCGCGCCGCGCATGGCGCGCCCGACGACGCGGCCGCGCGCGCCGCCGCCGAGGACGAGATCGGCTTCGCGCAATCGCTCTGCGACCACCCGCCCGGCACGGTGCTGGCGCTGTCGCGCAGCATGGAGGACGGCGCGCAGCGCGAGCGCTTCCGCACGCTGCACCGGCGCGACACGCCGCATCGCGACTTCGGCGGGCTGCCGGTCTTCGGCATCGAGATCGTCGAGGAGGACGCGGCGGAGACGCCTGACCTCACGCGCCTCGGGGGCGGCGGATGAGCCATCACCATCACCGCCATCCCGCTCTCGCCCCTGGCGATTTCTGGGTCGCCAGCGGCCATCACCTCTGCGACCGCGACGTCGAGGGGCGGATCCACGCGACGCCGGACCTCTGGCGCGCCTTCTGCGCCCGGCCGGAACTGATCCCGCCGGAGGAGGCCTGCGACGCCGAGCGCGCGCTGCATGCTTCGCTGCTCGCCGACCCGCTGCGCGCCGTCGCGCCGGCGGAGATCGCTCAGATGGCCGATCCGGATGCGCGGGAGAACTGGCAGGTCTTCCTGTCTTTCCGCGACCGCGTCGCCGCCGCGCCCAACCTGGAAGCGGCGTGGGTCCGGCTCTATGCCGATGGGGTGGCGGGCATCCCGCCGCTGTTCCTCCAGATGCTGACGCATCTCGTCGTCCGCTCCGCCATGGAAGGCACCGGCGATCCCTTCGTGCTGCGCGCCGCGGAATGCCTGTTCCGCCCGCAGCGGGCGGGCATCCACCAGGGCTCCACCCTGCTCGCCGACGAAGAGGTGCTGGAGGCGGCGTCGCGCGACGGCGATTTCGGCGCGCTCGGCCAGCTGCTGGTGGAGGCCGGCATGCCCCCGCGCGAGGTCGAGTTGGATGTCCTGACGGAGGCCAACGCGCCCGGCTATTTCGCGCGCTCCGACGCGCATGACCTCGCCCTCGACATCGTCCAGGGCAGCCTCGGGCAGCAGGCGCTCGGGACCGCCATCGCCGTCTTTATCCGCCACATGCTGGGCGAGGCGGTGACGATCCGCCCCGTGCCGGTGATCGAGGACCGGGACTGGACCTGGCATGTCGGGCTGGACGCCGAGGCGACGGCGATCGCCAACGACCTCTGGCACGGCAAGACCGTGGCACAGGCCAGGCTGGCGCGGATCCTCTGGCTCGGCGTGCTGGAGTTCGGGGATGCTTCGCGCGTGCTGCCGCGCGTCGCGGGCAAGCCGGTCTACCTGGCGCTGGCGATGGACGCCGCGCAGAAGGTCCGGCTGAAGCCGCAGAACCTGCTGGCGGGGCTGCCGCTGCTGGGGAAGGAGGCCGCGGCGTGAACCCCAAGTCGCTCCGCATCCCGGTCGCGGTGATCGCCGAACGCCGCCCCGGCACGACGAAATGGTCGGACGAGGTCTGGCGCGTGGTGGAGGTGCTGGAAGCCGCGCTGCCGGTCGAGCCCTGGACCAGGCTCCGCGAGGAAGCCGGCCGCACGCTGTTCTTCGCCGGGGAGAGCGAGGTCATGCTCCACCCCACCGACACCAGCAACTACAAGCACAACCTCGAGGCCGCGCAGCCCCTGGTCTGGGTCGTGCTGCGCCATGCCGGGACGGCGGCCGGCATCGCGCTGCACACGGTCACGGTGGACCCCGGCGAGGCGCATCTGCACGCCGATGCCGGCAACGACCTGCTGGAGGCGCTGCCCATGCCGCCCGGCCTGCGCGAGGCGACCGCCGATTTCGTCGCCCGCCACCACGTCGAGCGCGCCTTCCACAAGCGCAAGCGCGACCGGGCTGACCCCGAGGCGCTCGCCCGCCGCACGCGGGACGAGGAGGAATGAGCGCCGAGGCGCCGGAGGAAGAGGGCTTCCTGTCCCGCTGGTCGCGCCGCAAGCGCGCCGCCGCGGACGCACTGCCCGAACCGCCCGCCGAGGCGGCGCCCGAGGCGCCGGCCCTGCCCGAGGCGCCGGCGCGCGCGGCCTGCCCGATCCCGAAGCTGCCGCCGGTGGACCTCGATGCCCTGCCGAGCATCGAGGAGCTGACGGCGCAGTCAGACTTCTCGCTCTTCCTGCGCCCCGGCGTTCCGCAGGTCCTGCGCAACGCCGCGCTGCGGCGGATGTGGAGCCTCGATCCCGCGATCCGCGATTACATCGGGCCGGTGGAGTACCAGTGGGACTTCAACACGCCGGGCGGCCTTCCCGCGGGCTTCGCCAGCGAACTCGGCGGCGATGTCGCGAAGCTGCTGGCCCAGGCGATCGGGAAGGTCGAGGAACTCGCCGGGCCGGAACCGGAGGCGCCGCTGGCCGAGGCGACCCCGCGGGAAGCCCGCCTGGCCGGATCGCCCCTGCCGGGGATCGAGGCACCGGTGCCGGAGGCGCTGACGGCCCCGACGGCGGAGGCGCTGGCGCCCCCCGCGCCGGAGGCGCTGACGGCCCCGATGCCGGACGTCATGCCGATCCAGCCGTCGCCCCCCGACACGCCCGCGCCGCCGTCCCGGCGGCGGCATGGCGGCGCGCTGCCCGCCTGACAGCCTCTCCACGCGCACCGCCCCAACCAATAGTAGTTACATGTCCAATCCGTCAGGTGGGTCTTGCATCCGCCGGCGTTTCGGTCGCATACGGCATCGGCTTGGCAACTTGAACTATCGTGCCATCTGGGCTGCAAGCCGCGGGAGATGCCGCGGTGGCGTCCGGAAGGTGGGCGAGGAATGACGGGGACGGAAACGCAGGAACAGCTCGACGCCGAACGCGCGCGGCTCTTCGCGCTTCTCGGTCGTCTGATGGGCGGCGCGCCGGACGCCCCGCTGCTCGCCCGGCTGCGCCTCCTCCGCCCGGCTGGCGGCGAGCTCGGCGAGGCCTATGGCGCCCTCGCCGCTGCGGCCTCGGTGACGCCGGACGCGGCGGAGCGCGAATATTTCAATCTCTTCATCGGCGTCGGGCGCGGCGAGCTGCTGCCCTTTGCGTCCTACTACCTCACGGGCTTCCTGCACGAGCGGCCGCTGGCCGAGCTGCGCGGCGACCTCGCCGAGATCGGCATCGCGCGGGCCGAGGGCGTGGCCGAGCCCGAGGACCACATCGCCTTCCTCTGCGAGACCTATGCAGGGCTGATCGCCGGGGCCTTCCCCGGCGGCGCCGAGGAAGCCGGGCCCTTCTTCGCCCATCACCTCCGTCCCTGGGCAGGCCGGCTCTTCGCCGACCTCGAGAAGGCGGAAGCGGCGGGCTTCTACCGCGCGGTGGGGCGCCTCGGGCGCATCGCCATGGACATCGAATCGGCGGCAGCGGACCTGCCGGCGTGACCTGAACCACCACCAAGAAGGAAAGACGACGATGGCGAGGGGGGATCGTGCATCGCTGCGACGGGGGTTCCTGAAGGCGCTGGGCATCGGCACCGCAGCGGCGGCCGCCGCGCCGGCGATCGCGCAGCGCGCCGACAGCGTGCCCGCGCGCGACGCGCGGAAGGAGAACGAGGGCCAGCGCATCGCCGCGCGCTACCGCGCCGACGCCGCGGACGTGCAGGCCTTCTACCGCACCAACCGCTACGAAACCTGAAGCGGGGGCAGGGACCATGCTGATCAAGCGCTCCGAGGGTCGCGCCGCGCGGCAGCGCCTCGCTTCGGCCTATGCGGGCCTTTCCTCCGGCGGGCTCGACCGCCGCGGCTTCCTCCGCCAGGCCGGCCTGGCCGGCGCGGGGCTCGCCGCCCTCGGTGCGATCGCGCCGACACGGGCGATGGCGGCGGGTGCCGCGACCGGCGTGCAGGACCACCGCCGGCCCGTCACGCGCATCAAGAACCTCTGCACGCACTGCTCGGTCGGCTGCACCGTCACCGCCGAGGTGCAGAACGGCGTCTGGGTCGGGCAGGAACCGACCTGGGAAAGCCCGATCAACCGCGGCACGCATTGCGCCAAGGGTGCCGCGGTGCGCGAGCTCGTCCATGGCGACCGGCGGCTGAAGTTCCCGATGAAGCTGGTGGACGGCCAGTGGCAGCGGACGACCTGGGACACCGCGCTGGCCGAGATCGCGGAGAAGCTGATGGAGGTCCGCGCGGCCTCCGGCCCCGACAGCGTGTTCTGGCTGGGCAGCGCCAAGTTCACCAACGAGGGCGCCTATCTCTTCCGCAAGCTCGCCGCCTTCTGGGGCACCAACAACGTCGATCACCAGGCGCGCATCTGCCACTCCACGACGGTCGCCGGCGTCGCGAATACCTGGGGCTACGGCGCGCAGACCAACAGCTACAACGACATCCGCAACGCCAAGACCATGATCATCATGGGCGGCAACCCCGCGGAGGCGCATCCGGTCAGCCTGCAGCACGTGCTGTCGGGCAAGGAGAGGAACCGCGCGAACCTCATCGTCATCGACCCGCGCTTCACCCGCACCGCGGCCCACGCGACGGAGCATGTGCGCATCCGCCCGGGCACCGACATCCCCGTGATCTGGGGCATGCTCTGGCACATCTTCCAGAATGGCTGGGAGGACAAGGAGTTCATCGCCCAGCGTGTCTACGGCATGGAGGAGATCCGCGCCGAGGTCGCGAAGTGGACGCCGGCCGAGGTCGAGCGCGTCTCCGGCGTGCCGGGCGACCAGCTCCGCAAGGTCGCGGAGCTGTTCGCGACGCAGAAGCCGGCAACGCTGATCTGGTGCATGGGCGCCACGCAGAAGACCGTCGGCACGGCCAACGTCCGCGCCTATTCGATCCTGCTGCTGGCCACCGGCAATGTCGGCGCGCCGGGCACGGGGGCCAACATCTTCCGCGGCCACACCAACGTGCAGGGCGCGACCGACTTCGGCCTCGATGTCGGCACGCTGCCCGGCTACTACGGCCTCGACGAGGGCGCCTGGCGCCATTGGGCGCGCGTCTGGGGCGTGCCCTACGAGAACCTCCGCGCCCGCTTCGACAGCGCGGAGATGATGGCCGCACCCGGCATCCCGACCACGCGCTACTTCGATGCGGTCACCCTGCCGAAGGACCAGATCCAGCAGCGCGACCGGCTGAAGGCCATGATGGTCTTCGGCCATGGCGGCAACACAGTTACCCGCATGCCCGAAGCCGTGAAGGGGCTGGAAGCGCTGGAGCTGCTGGTCGTCGCCGACCCGCATCCCACCACCTTCTCCGTGCTGTCGGGCCGGCGCAATGGCACCTACCTCCTGCCGATCTGCACGTCGTTCGAGGCGGATGGCAGCCGCACCGCGTCCAACCGCTCGGTGCAGTGGGGGGCGAAGATCGTCGATCCGATCTTCGAATCGAAGAACGACTACGAGGCGATGTACCGCCTGGTGACCGCCATGGACCGCGCGGCGGCGCGGCGGAACATGCCGATCCGCTTCCGCGACGACATGTTCAAGGACATGGAGATCAGGAACGACGCGCCGACCGCCGAGAGCATCCTGCGCGAGATCAACCGCGGCTCGCTCTCCACCGGCTACACCGGCCAGTCGCCGGAGCGCCTCAAGCTCCACATGGAGCACCAGGACAAGTTCGACATCGTGACCCTGCGCGGCCGCGAGGGCACGCCGGTCGCCGGCGACTTCTACGGCATGCCCTGGCCCTGCTGGGGCAAGGCGGAGTGGCGGCACCCCGGCAGCCACGTCCTCTACAACACGCGGCTGCACGTGAAGCAGGGCGGCGGCACCTTCCGCCCGCGCTTCGGCGTGGAGCGCAACGGCCAGACGCTGCTCGCCGAGGGCTCCTGGTCCGAGGGTTCGGAGATCCGCGACGGCTATCCCGAATTCACCACGGCCGTGCTGCGCCGCCTCGGCTGGTACGACGACCTGACCGCCGAGGAGAAGGGCTGGATCGAGGCGAACGGGGGCAACTTCTCCTGGGCGACCGACCTGTCGATGGGCATCATCCGGGTCGCCATGGAGCATGGCTGCGTGCCCTACGGGAACGGCAAGGCGCGCGCCGTCGCGTGGAACCTGCCGGACCCCGTGCCGGTGCATCGCGAGCCCATCTACACGCCGCGCCTGGATCTGCTCGCGCAGTTCCCGACGCTGCCCGACCGGCGCGGCTTCCGCCTGCCGCATCTCGGCGTCACCGTGCAGAACCGCTCGCGGGAGGTCGCGCGCGACTTCCCGATCATCCTCACCTCCGGCCGCCTGGTGGAATACGAGGGCGGCGGCGAGGAGACGCGGTCCAACAAGTGGCTGGCCGAGCTCCAGCAGGACATGTTCGTCGAGATCAATCCGCGCGACGCCGCCGCGCGCGGCATCCGCGACGGGCAGTGGGTCTGGGTCACCGGCCCCGAAAGCAACAGCAAGGCCCGCGTGAAGGCGCTGGTGACCGAACGCGTCGGGCCGGGCGTCGCCTTCATGCCCTTCCACTTCGCCGGCTGGTTCCAGGGCGTGGACCAGCGGGCGAAGTATCCGCAGGGCACCGACCCGATCGTGCTCGGCGAGAGCGTCAACACCGTGACCACCTACGGCTACGATCCCGTGACCTTCATGCAGGAAACGAAGGTCACGCTCTGCCAGATCAGGAGCGCCTGACCATGGCCCGCATGAAGTTCCTGTGCGACAGCGACCGCTGCATCGAGTGCAACGCCTGCGTCACCGCGTGCAAGAACGAGCACGAGGTTCCCTGGGGCATCAACCGCCGCCGCGTCGTGACCATCAACGACGGCAAGCCCGGCGAGCGCTCGATCTCCATGGCCTGCATGCACTGCACCGATGCGCCCTGCGCGGCGGTGTGCCCGACGTCCTGCTTCTACACGACCGCCGATGCGGTGGTGCTGCACGACAAGGACACCTGCATCGGCTGTGGCTACTGCTTCTACGCCTGCCCGTTCGGCGCGCCGCAGTATCCGCGCGTCGGCAACTTCGGCAGCCGCGGCAAGATGGACAAGTGCACCTACTGCGCCGGCGGCCCGCAGGACGACCAGTCCAGCGCGGAATACGTGCAGTACGGCGCGAACCGGCTCGCCGACGGCAAGCTGCCGCTCTGCGCGGAGATGTGCTCGACCAAGGCGCTGCTGGCGGGCGACGGCGACATCATCGCCGAGATCTACCGCACCCGCGTCCAGACCCGCGGCTATGGCTCGGGCGCCTGGGGCTGGCGGACCGCCTACAAGACCTCGGACAGCGTGTGAGGATGATCGCGATGATCGCACGCCTCCTCCCCGCACTGGCGCTGGCGCTCGGCCTGGTCGCCGCGCTGCCGGCGGCCGCGCAGTTCGGCGGGCCCGTCAGCGGCACGCCGACCAACCCGGTGCCGGCCACCGCGACCGCGGATGAGCTCGAGCTGCAGAAGGCGTTGACCGGCGGGCGCATCGCCGGGCGGATCTCCATCCCCGACGAGCGCGCGGCGAGCCTGATCCAGCCTGAGGGCCGCGAGTGGCGCGAGTTCCGCACCACCGTGCTGTCCTGGGTGGGCGGCATCGCCGTGCTCGGCATGCTCGGCATCGTCACGCTCTTCTACCTCGGCAAGGGCCGCATCCCAATCGATGGTGGCAAGGCCGGCCACAGCATCCAGCGCTTCAACGTGCTGGAACGCGGCGCGCATTGGATGACGGCGGGGAGCTTCGTCGTGCTGGCCCTGAGCGGCCTGAACCTGACCTTCGGTCGCTTCCTGATCCTGCCGCTGATCGGGCCGGAGTCCTTCGCGGCGCTCTCGCTGTGGGGGAAGTTCGCCCACAACTTCCTCGCCTTCCCCTTTGCCCTCGGCGTGGTGCTGCTGTTCCTGCTCTGGGTGAAGGACAACATCCCGAACAGGCTCGACATCGCCTGGTTCAAGGCCGGCGGCGGGCTCGTCGGCCACGGCCACCCCGAGGCCGGGCGCTTCAACGGCGGCCAGAAGATGGTGTTCTGGATCACCGTCCTCGGCGGCGCGCTGGTCGCGGCGTCGGGCT
Source organism: Falsiroseomonas sp. HW251 (assembly GCF_050563545.1). Taxonomy (NCBI): domain Bacteria; kingdom Pseudomonadati; phylum Pseudomonadota; class Alphaproteobacteria; order Acetobacterales; family Roseomonadaceae; genus Falsiroseomonas; species Falsiroseomonas sp. HW251. The sequence goes on along the minus strand of NZ_JBNXUM010000004.1, from coordinate 108,284 downwards.
TCGTGCTGCTGTTTCCCTTCTGGTTCACCGACATCGCGGGCATGCAGGTCGCCTACATCGTGCATGCGCTGCTGGCCGTGCTGATGATCGCCGCGATGATCGGCCACATCTATATCGGCTCCGCGGGGATGGAGGGCGCCTTCGACGCGATGGGCTCCGGCCAGGTGGACCTGAACTGGGCGAAGCAGCACCACGGCCGCTGGGTCGAGGAGGAGACGCGCAAGGCGCGCGGCGCCGCCGCCCCGCGTGGCGCCCGGGCGCAGGGGGCGGACTAGCTTCGGCGCGGGGTGGCCCGGGGAGGGCGCTGCCCTCCCCGATACCCCACCCGCCAGGGGCCGGCGGGCCCCTGGACCGCGATCAGTTCAACGCCGGAGAGGGAGGGGGCCGTAGTGCCTCCTCCCTCTCCGGCGTTAAAGCGAATGGGTTCCAAGGGTCCACTGACCCTTGGTGGGGTGGGTTCGGGAGGGGCAACGCCCCTCCCGAGGCACCAGCAACGAAGTGAGGTCTAACCCTTTGCGGCTGATCGGACTCGCGGGCTGGAGCGGCGCCGGCAAGACCACGCTGATGACGCGGCTGATCCCCGAGCTCGCCGCGCGCGGGATCGCGGTCTCGACGCTGAAGCACGCGCATCACGCCTTCGACATCGACCGCCCCGGCAAGGACAGCTACGCCCACCGCTCCGCCGGCGCGCGCCAGGTGCTGGTGGCCAGCGCGAACCGCTGGGCGCTGATGAGCGAGCTGCGCGGCGCGCCGGAGCCGGGGCTGGCGGCGCTGCTGCGAAGGCTCGATCCCGTTGATCTCGTGATCGTGGAGGGCTTCAAGCGGGATTCCCACCCGAAGCTCGAGGTCCATCGCGGCGCCAACGGCAAGCCCTGGATCCATCCCGAGGATCCCTTCGTGCTGGCGATCGCCTCCGACGTCGCGCCGCCGCCCGGTCCGCTGCCGCGCGCGCATCTCGACGACATCGCCGCCATCGCCGATCTCGTGCTGGCCAGGGCGATGCCGCTGGAAGCCTTCCTGGCAGCGGGGTAGCGACCGATGGCCCAGCTCAGCGACGACTGCTTCGCCTTCGGCGGCCCGCTCCTCGCCGTCGAACAGGCCCTCGCGCTGATCGCGGAGCGCGTGCCGCCGCTGCCGGGCGCCGAGCCCGTCGCGCTGCGTGACGCCGCGGGCCGCGTGCTGGCGGAGGATCTGCGCGCGCCGATCCCGCTGCCGCCTTTCTTCAACGCTGCCGTGGACGGCTACGCCTTCCGCCATGCCGACCTATCGCCGGCCGGCGAGACCCGCCTGGCGATCGCGGGCCGCGTGCAGGCCGGCGCCGCGGCATCGGGCATCACGCCGGGCACCGCGATCCGCATCTTCACCGGGGCGCCGATGCCCGACGGCGCCGACACCGTGATGATGCAGGAGGACGCCAAGGAGGAAGCCGGCGCCGTCATCCTGCCGCCTGGGCTGAAGCGCGGCGCGAATTGCCGCCCCTCGGGCGAGGACGTCGCCCTCGGGGAGGTCGCGCTGGAGGAGGGCAGGCGGCTCGGCCCGGCGGAGATCGGGCTCACCGCGGCGCTCGGCCTCGCCTCGGTCGGCGTGCGGCCGCGTGTGCGCGTCGGCGTGTTCAGCACGGGCGACGAGCTGGCCGAGCCAGGCGCCGCGCTCGGCGTCGCGCGCACCTATGATTCCAACCGCTTCACGCTGATGGCGCTGCTGCGCGGCCTGCCGGCGGCGGTCACCGACCTCGGCATCCTGCCCGACGACCCCAACGCCACCGCGCGCGCGCTGCGCGAGGCCGCCGCCGCGCATGACCTGCTGCTCACCTCTGGCGGCGTCTCGACCGGCGAGGCCGACCATGTGAAGGCCGCGATCGAGGCCGGCGGGAAACTCGTGTTCTGGCGCCTCGCGGTGAAGCCGGGCCGGCCGGCGGCGATGGGCGTGGTCCGCCCGGCCGGCGGCGGGGAGGGGTTCGGGACGCCGGTGATCGGCCTGCCCGGCAATCCCGTGGCCGCCGTCGTCACCTTCCTCCACCTCGCGCGGCCGATGGTGCTGCGGCTCGCCGGCGCGGGGGAGGAGACGCTGCCGCGCTTCGCCGCGACAGCGGATTTCGCCTACCGCAAGAAGGCCGGGCGGCGCGAATACCTGCGGGTGTCGCTGGCCTTCGGCGACGACCTGCCCGTCGCGCGCAAATACCCGCGGGAGGGCGCGGGGCTGCTGACCTCGCTGACGGAATCCGACGCCTTCGCCGAACTGCCGGAGGCGGTGACGCAGGTCGCCCCCGGCGACCGCGTGCGCGTGCTGCCCTTCCGCGCGGTGTTCTGACGCCCCCTGGCTGGCGGGCGACTTCTGGGCTTTCCTGCCGCGAGATCGAGCGGAGGAAGCGCATGCCCGGCAGGCCCAGCGTCTGGTTGCACGAACTCTCCTGGAACGAGGTCGCGGACCAGCTCTCGCGCGACGACGTCGTGCTGGTGCCGATCGGCGCGACGGAACAGCACGGGCATTTCGCGCCGCTGCTGCTCGACACGGGATGGGCAATCCAGGTCGCGGAGGACGCGGCGAAGCGCGCGGGCTGCCTGGTCGCGCCGCCGCTGCATTACGGCTGGTCGCATGGCCACATGGCCTATCCCGGCTGCATCGGGCTGAAGGCGGAGACGCTGACGGCCGTCGCCGTGGATATCGGGGAATCGCTGCTGCACCAGGGCTTCCGACGCATCGTGCTGGTGAACGGCAACCGCTCCGCCAACCTGGCGCCGATGGAGATCGCGGCGGTGAAGTTGCGGCTTTCGACGGGCGCGCTGGTCGCGGTCGCGGATTGCGGGCAGATCGCCAGGGATGCGGTGGCCGCGCTCAGCGACGGGCCGGTCAACACCAACGGGCATGCCGGCGAGAGCGAGATCTCGATGGTGCTGGCCTACTATCCGCATCTGACCGACTTGGCGAAGGCGCCGGGCGGCTTCGTCCCCGGCCATCTCCCGCGAGAGACCGGCAGGCCGCGGCGCGGCCATTCCGGGGTGGACCCGCGCCAGGACGGCGACAGCGTCTACCTGCCCGCGCTGCCCGAGGAGTTCCGCGCGCGGACCGAGGCGCGGCAGGGCGTGGACGGCGATCCCACCACCGCCACGGCCGCGAAGGGCCGCGCGATGGTGGAGGCGATCGGCGCGAATCTCGCCGACTTCGTGGCGGAGCTGCGCGGGATGCCGGTGCGGGTGAAGCCGCCGCCGGCGGTGGGGTGATGCCGTCGGGCCGTAATGCGGTTTCGGTTGTCGCGTGGACCCCCACCCGCCCTCGCTCCGCTCGGGCACCAGCCTACGCGTTGTTGGCTGAAGCCAACCGCTCCGGCGCCGACGCGGTGCGTCGGCCCCCGCAAGCCGGAGAGGGTTCAGTGGCGCCGAGCGCTCCCTCTCCCGCAAAGCGGGGGAGGGTCGGGGTGGGGGTAATGGATCCTACTGCCGCTCGATGCCGGCCTGCTCGATGACGCGGCGATAGGTCGCGATCTCCTCGACCAGGCGCGACTGCAGCGCCTGCGGTGTGCCGGGCTGCGGCACCAGGCCGAGCGCCAGCAGCCTGTCCCGGATGTCGGGCTGCGCCAAAATGCGGTTGAGCTCGCGGTTGATCCGCTCGACCACGGCCGGCGGCGTGCGGGCCGGCGCCTGGATGCCGTTCCAGGATTCCGCGACATAGCCGGGCAGGCCGGCCTCGATCGCGGTGGGCACGTCGAGCAGGCCCGGGAAGCGCTGCGGCGAGGAGATCGACAGCGCCTTGATCCGCCCGCCCGGCCCGATCTGGCCGATCACCGGCGGCAGCGTCTCGAAGGCCAGGTGCACGTCGCCGGCCGCGACCGCGTTCACCAGGTCGGGCGTCGAGCGATAGGTCACGACCTCCGCCTGGATCCCCGCCATCACCCGGAACAGCTCGGCCGAGAGGTGCTGCGCCGTGCCGACCGCGATGGAGCCGAGGTTGATGGATCCCGGCCGCGCCTTCGCCGCCGCGATCACCTCCGTCAGGTTTCGCCAGGGCGCGTTCGGCGCGACCAACTGCACGTGGCCGAAGGTCGAGATCATGCCGACCGGCGCGAAGTCGCGCTCCGTGTCGAAGGGCAGCGACTTGTAGAAGGCGGCCGCGGTGGGTGAGGTGCTGGTGACCAGCAGCAGTATCGTCCCGTCGGGCTCGCCGCGCGCCACGGCCTCGGCGGCGACGATGCCGCCGGCGCTCGGCCGGTTCTCGATCAGCACGGGCTGGCCCAACGCGTCCTGCAGCTTCGGGGCGAGCAGGCGCGCCGTGATGTCGCCCGCGCCGCCGGGGGCGAAGCCCAGGATCCAGCGGATGGGGCGCCCAGATGCAGGCTGCGCGCCGGCGCCGCGCGGCGCGGCCAGGGCGACGGCCGGCAGGGCGGCCAGCAGGGCACGACGGCGCAGCGCCGCGGGGCGGACGCGATGTGTCACGGGTGTTTCCTCCAAGGGTGCGGCGCGCGACGCGGCCGCCGGCGCGGAGGATGCGCGGGGAGAAGAAGCCCGGCAAGCGCGGGTCAGGAGGTGGCGCGCTCCGCGGCGGCCTGCGCCTTGTCGTTCGCCGCGGCCTCCGCGACGTCGGCGACGCTGCGTAGCACCTTCGCCCGCGCCTCGCAGCGCTTGCGGATCTCGTCGAGTTCTTCCTCGGTCAGGCGCTCGATGCCGATATAGGCGTTCTGCGCGGCGCTGGTGCGGATGAGCTCGTCGAGCTTGGCCTGGATCGCCGCGGCGTCGCGGTTCTGGGTGTTCTGGATCAGGAACACCATGAGGAAGGTGATGACGCTGGTGCCGGTGTTGATGACCAGCTGCCAGGTGTCGGACCAGCGGAAGAGCGGGCCGGTGATCGCCCAGACTACCAGCACCGAGAGGGATAGCAGGAAGGCCCAGGGCCGCCCCACCGCATGCGCGGCGCCGGAGGCCCAGGCTGCGAAGCGGGCGGCGACGCTGCGGCGGGGATCGGTATGGCCGTTCACGCTGCTGTAACGACCGGCGGGGCCCGCCGTTCCGCCGGCGGGATGCGACGGCTTGCCGTCACGCCGTCAGAGGCGCACGCCCTCGGTGGTGAAGCGCTCCTCCGCCGTGACTTGCATGCTGGTGTCGAGCACCGCGAAGGCGCAGGCGGCGATGATCAGGGCCGCTATCGCGCCGAGCAGGATGGATTTCATGGCTTGCTGGCCTCCCCGAGGTCGTTGCCTCGTCAGGTAGAGGGGGCGGTGGCCAGGCGCAAGATGCGCTCCGCCTCGGCCAGGTCCTCCGGGGCGTTGGCGTTGAAGAAGGGGTCGAAGGGCTCGGCGGGCCAGTCGGCATGGGCGCAGCCATGCCGCGCGGTCCAGCGGTCTATCTTGCGCTCGCCTTCCAGCAGCGCGGCGCGCAGCGCGCCCCGCAGCGCGACGGGCCAGAGCCCGATCGGCGGATGCGCCTGGCCGGCCGACCGCGCGCAGGCCAGCGGGACCGCCTCGGCGGCGCGGGACGCGTGCAGGCGCGCGACGAGGTCGGAGGGGATGAAGGGCGCATCCCCGGTGACGGAGACGACCCAGGGCAGGGCGGGATGCGCCGCCGCGGCATGGTCGAGCGCGGCCAGGATGCCGGCCAGCGGCCCGGGATGGCCGGGCAGGGTATCGGCGATCACCTCCAGGCCATAGGCCGCGAAGCGCGCGGGATCGCCATTGGCGTTGATGACGATCGCCGCTGCCTGCGGCCGCAGCCGGTCGAGCAGGTGGTCGAGAAGCGACCGCCCGCCCACCGTCCGGAGCGGCTTGTCGCCGCCGCCCATCCGCCGCGCCAGCCCGCCGGCGAGGACGACGGCGAGGGTTCCGCCCGCCTGCGGCGCTACCGTGTCAGCCCTCATCGGCCGACAGCGCCTCCGCGCTGTTCTTGCGCCAGTGCTTCGCACTCTCCTCCGGCACATGGTCGAGCTCGGCGTCGAGGATCAGCCGCTCCTCCCCGGCCAGCGCGACGAAGCGCTTGCCCTTGCAGCGCCCGATCAGGGTGAGGTTCGCCTCTCGCGCGAGCTCGACGCCCCAGGCCGTGAAGCCGGAGCGGCTCAGCAGGATCGGGATGCCCATCCGCACGGTCTTGATCACCATCTCCGAGGTCAGGCGGCCGGTCGTGTAGAAGACCTTGTCCTCGGGCCGCACGGCCTCCCGGAACATCCAGCCCGCGATCTTGTCCACGGCGTTGTGGCGCCCGACGTCCTCCATGTAGGCGACCGGCTGGTCCTGGAAGCAAAGCGCGCAGCCATGGATCGCCCCAGCCTCGAGGTAGAGGCTCGGCAGGGTGTTGATGCGGTGCAGCAGGCGATAGAGCCAGCTTGTGCGCAGCCTGGCCTCCGGCGCCAGCCGCACCGTCGCGAAATCCTCCATGAGATCGCCGAAGGCGGTGCCCTGCGCGCAGCCCGAGGTGAGCGTCTTCTTCTTCAGCTTCGCCTCGAAATCGGTCTGGCTCTCCGTCCTGACGACGACGACGCCGAGATCCTCGTCGTAGTCCACGCCCGTCACGCCGTCCTCGCGCCGCAGCATGCCCTGGTTCAGCAGGTAGCCCAGCGCCAGGTCCTCCGGCCGGTCGAGGATCGTCATCATGGTCACGATCTCCTGGCCGTTGAGATAGAGCGTCAGCGGGCGCTCCACCGTCACTGCGGTCTCGATGCGGGCGCCGGTGTGATCGAGCCCCGCGACGCGGCGGGTCAGGCGGGGATCGGACGGGTCCGGCTTCACCCGGAGAAGGGGCATGTCCATGTCGGCAAGGGTGGGGATGCGCCGGCGCGGCGGCAAGGCGGCGCAGACCGGCTGCCGGCGCAAGGCCGAGCCGGTGCTGCCGTTCAGCGATCGCGGGTTAGAAGATCGCGGTGCCCTGGGCGCTGTGCAGGTCGTTGCGCAGCGACATGCGCAGCGCGTCGGTGAACAGCATCATCACGCCCGTCAGATAGCCCCAGGCCGCATTCACCATGATCTGCGCGCCGAGCGCGCCCGAATTCACCAGGCTGAAGCGGAAGGACTGGCCGACGGTCGAATCGATCACCACGGAATAGCCGATCGCGGTGCACACGACGGCGGCGAAGAGGAAGCCGGTCATGCGGTGCGGCATGCGGCCGGAATAGACCAGCAGCCCGATGGCCGCCCCCCAGAAGGCGCCGGACAGCATGCGGTCGAGAAACAGCGGGGCGCCGACCCGCACCCATGGCTCGAGCGGGAACACCGCGAAGTTCTGCCGCAGGAAGACCCCCTGCCGCGCCGCGGTTTCCTCGAACGCCAGTGCCACGCCGTGGAGCACGAGGGCCACCGCCGCGCCGCAGCTGAGTCCGGTGAGAATGCCCTTGAACATGCTTTCGTTCGTCCTGGGGCGAAACTAAGCGCTAACGGGCCCTCGCTGCAAATCCATCCCGCTGGGCTAACGGATTGTTCGCGATTCCGTGATCAACGGCTGGCCTGTCAGGGTGTGACCGCCCGCGCCATCGCATCCTGCGGTCGTGCCAGGCCCTGCGTTCCGGCGACGGGGTTGTTCAGGTAGAACTCGTCGCGCGGAAAGACATCGGTCAGCGACGCCGCTGCGCGCGGGCTGCCGGGCTGCCAGACCAGGGCCGGGCGCGCGAAGAGCGAGGCGTAGTCGCCGAATCCGGCATTCCCGCGCGCGAGGTGCGCCGCGACCGAAGGGTCAGCGAAGCGCCGCGCCAGGGCCTCGGCGTCAAAGGGGATCGGGCTGTCCGATCCGATCAGCACCGATCCCGGCATCAGCAGCATCGCGTGCGGGAAGACCGCCGCGAAGGTCTCGACCGTCCGCCGCGTCGGGCCCCACTGCACGTAGATCCCGCCCGGTGCGAGCCGCCGGCGGACGGATTGGAGGAATTCCTCGGAATAGAGCAGGCCGGAATGCGAGCCCTCCGGCAGGATCGCGTCGGCCTGAATGACGTCGTAGAGCTCCTCGCCCCTCGACAGGGCGCGCCGCCCGTCGCCGTATTCCAGGCGCCAGCGGGGGTTGCGGAACATCTCGGCGATCGGCCCCTCGGGATGGCGGCGGCCGAGCTCCTCCAGCGCGGTCAGCACCGGCCCGACCAGTTCGATCGCGCGGACCTCCCGCGTCGCGGCGGAGACGCCGGCGGCCCAGGGCGTGCCGCCGGAGCCGATGCCGATGCACAGCACGCGCTGCGGATCGGGATGGATCAGCGGCCCGACCGCGCCCAGGAACTGGTGGATCGGCAGGAAGGGGATGCGGCCCTGGCTGAAGCCCTGGATGAAGAAGGGCCCGTGCGGATCGCCCGAGGCGAAATCGTCGCGGAAGAAGGCGACGCCGGACCGGTCCTCGGCCCAGGCGACGCGCTGTCCGGGCTGCTCGGCATGCAGCCGCGCCCACAGCGCGGCATTGCCGGGGAGCGCGACGAAGGCGGCGGCGCAGGCGGCGGCGAGCGCCAGCTCCGGCCAGCGGCGCCAGCCGCCCTTCCACAGCCAGAACAGCATCAGCAGCACCGACAGCGCGGCCAGCAGCTTCAGCGTCCCCGCCGTGCCGAGCAGGTGGAAGGTCACGATCCCCGTGCCGATGGACCCCGCCGCATTGCCCAGGATGTTCGCCAGCTGCACCCAGCCGACGCGCGCCCCGACCGAGGCGAGGTCCTGCTGCACGGCCCGCTGCACGAAGGGAAAGGTCATGCCGATCAGGAAGCTCGGCGGGCCCACCACCAGCGCGGTCAGCAGCACCGTCGTCAGCAGCCCCTCGCCGCGGATGCGCTGCACGTCGGCCGAGACCGAGGGGTTGATGGGCCAATAGGGAAGCGCCCAGAACATCGCCACGATCAGCGCCGCGCCGAGCGCGAAGCCGCCGGCCTGCGTCATGAAGAAGGCCGGCCGCGGGTCGGCCATGCGCCGGACCATCCGCGCGGCCAGCGCCATGCCGAGACCGTCCGCCAGCAGGAAGACGCCGAGCACGGTCGGGAAGAGATAGGCGTGGTACTGCCCGACCTGGCCCATCAGCCGGACCCAGACGATCTCCAGCGCCACGATGACGTAGCCCGAGAGGAACACCAGCACGCACCAAAGGCGGAGGCTGCCGAAGGGCTCGGCCGCGCCGGCGGCCGCAACGCGGGACGGCGTGGGAGCAGCGGTGCCCCTGAGCTGCGGCAGCAGCGTCAGCGCCAGCAGCGCCGCCAGCAGGTCGAGCCCCGCCGCCAGCACCAGCGCGCCGACGAAGCCGAGATTGCCGACCAGCAGCCAGCCGCCGAGCAGCGCGCCGAGGCCGGCGCCCAGCGTGTTGAGGCCATAGAGCGTGCCGATCCGCTCGGCCACCGTGTCCAGGCTGGTGGCGATCGCGCGCGCCAGCAGCGGCAGCGACGCGCCCATCAAGGTCGTCGGCAGCACCAGCCCCGCGAAGCAGAGCGCGAAGATCGTCACGGAGTCGTCCACCACGCCCGCGAGGTCGGTCGCGAGGAAGTCGTAGAGGAAGAACTTCGACACCAGCGCGAAGCCCGCCACCCCGGCCTCGGCGACCGCGAATCCGATCATGGCGCGATAAGGGGAGAGCCGGTCCGCCACCTTGGCCCCGATGATGGAGCCGAGCCCGAGGCCCGCGAGGAAGGCGCCCACCACCAGCGCGGCCGAGACCGTGTCGGAGCCCGCGAAGATCCCGAGCATGCGTTGCCATACGATCTGGCAGAGCAGCGCGCCGAAGCCCGAGCAGAAGAATGCGACCGCCAGTCGTTGCATGGATCCGCCCCCCGGCAAGCCCACCGCCCTTCCGGCATGCAGGCACGGTCCTCTCGCCTAGCCTCGCGGCAAGATTGCGGCAAGATGACGCAAATGAAAGCTTCAGGCGAGAGACAGACGCGGCGCCCAGCCGCCGTCGCGCGTGCCGCACCGGATTGCTACATCCGACATGCGCCGGGACTGCTTCCACATTCATCCCGAAAACGAGCCTGGCCGCTGGCAAATCACGCCAAATATCCCTCTTTTGATATGCGGCAAGCCTGCATTGCTGTATTTGATGTCTGGCGACGGGAACTCGTCTGCACGGTGTATTCGTCACGGTCGCGAACACCGTTTATCGCGCCCGATATTGTTGCGTGTCGCAGGGAATCCCCACGAATTGGCATCCGTCCCGTCGAGCCTCCTGAACTGGCCCGAGGTTGACCTGCGCGCGGCAATCGCCGCTGCCGGCGTCGGCCTCTGGTCGTGGAACGTCGAGACCGACGAGATCGCCATGGACCCGCGCGCCTACGGCCTGTGGGACGTGCAGGAGAGTGCTGCCGCGACTTTCGCCGCGCTCTCCGCGAAGATCCATCCGAAGGATCTCGACCGCGTGCGCGCCGCCTTCGCCGCGACGAGAGCCATCGTCGGTCCCTACGAGATCGACTTCCGCATCCTGTCCGGCGACGACATCCGGTGGGTGTCGGCGCGCGGCCAGGGCAGCGACGCGGACATCCGGCACCAGGTCATGCGCGGCATCTTCCTCGACGTGACCGGGCGGAAGCAGGCCGAGGAAGCCAATCAGCTGCTGGCCGGCGAGATGAGCCACCGGGTCAAGAACCTGCTGCTCGTCGCCACCCAGCTGGCCCGAATCACCTCGCGCTCGGCGGCGACGACCGTGGAGATGGCACAGGATCTCACGCAGCGACTGACGGCCCTGGGGCGCGCCCATGATCTCGTGCGGCCGCGGGGCGGCCGCCCGATCGTGGCGGCGCTGCTCGGCGATCTGCTGACGGTGCTGCTTGAACCCTATGACGACGCCGATGGCTGCTCGGGACGCATCCGCGTCTCGGTGCCGCGGATGGACATCGGCGAGGCCGCCGCCACGACGCTCGCCCTCGTGGTGCACGAACTCGCGACCAACTCGCTGAAATACGGCGCGCTTTCGGTGGAGCGGGGCACGCTCGACGTCGCCTGCGACGCCCCCGGCGACGATGTCGTCGTCGTCTGGACGGAACGCGGCGGCCCACCCGTCGAGGAGCCTTCGACGGTCGCCGGCTTCGGCAGCGAACTGGTCCGGCGAAGCATGGCCCGCCAGCTCGACGGCGGCATCGCCTTCGACTGGTCGGCGGAGGGGCTGATCGTCACCCTGACGATGCGGCGGAGCCGGCTGTCGGCCTGACGCGCCCGCGCCCCGACGCGACGCGGCACGCGGGGGAGGGATCGCCCGGAACGCCCCCCTCTTGTCGTGCCGCCCCGCCCCGCGCAGGGTCGCAGTACCATGGCAGATCGGGAGAGGTCCGGGGTGAACGGCGCAGAAAGTCTTGTCCACACGCTGCTGGGGTCGGGCGTGGATGTCTGCTTCGCCAACCCCGGCACCAGCGAGATGCATTTCGTCGCTGCGCTGGACCGCATCCCCGGGATGCGCTGCGTCCTCGGCCTGCAGGAAAACGTCGTGACCGGCATGGCCGACGGCTATTTCCGCATGGCCCGCAAGCCCGCCGCGACCCTGCTGCATTGCGGCCCGGGCCTGGCGAACGGCCTGTCCAACATCCACAACGCGCGCCGCGCGCGATCCGGCATGGTGAACTGCGTCGGCGACCAGGCGACCTATCACCGCCCCTTCGACGCGCCCCTGACCGCGGACACAGAGGGCTTCGCCCGCGGCGTCTCCGCCTGGACGCGCACGGTCCGCCGCGCCGACGATGTCGGCCGCGACGCGGCGGTCGCGGTGCAGGCGGCGCGGACCTCGCCCGGCCAGGTCGCCACCCTGATCCTGCCGTCGGACACCTGCTGGGACGAGGCTGCGGCCGGGCCCGCCGCCGCCCTGCCGGTGCCCGCCGCGCCGCAGGCCGATCCCATGGCCATCCGCAACGCCGCGCGCGCGCTGCGCGAGCGGAAGAACGTGCTGATCCTGCTCGGCGGGCTGGCGCTGACGGCCGAGGCGCAGGAACTCGCCTTCCGCATCGCCGCCCATACCGGCGCCGCGCTGCTGGGCGAGGGATCCAACGGCCGGATCGAGCGCGGCCGCGGCTGCCCGCAGCTGGAGCGCGTGCCCTATCCCGCCGATGTCGCGATCGAGGCGCTGAAGCCCTTCACCACCATCGTGCTGGTCAACAGCCGCATGCCCGTCGGCTTCTTCGCCTATCCCGGCAAGCCGTCCCTGCATTGCCGCGAGGACGCCGAGGCCGTGCTGCTGACGCGCTACGACGCCGATCCCGTCCAGGCGCTGACCGCGCTGGCCGAGGCGCTCGGCGCGCCGAAGGCCGCCATCCCCGATCCCGGCCCTCGCCCCGACATCGCGCGCGGCGCGCCGACACCCGAGGGCCTGGCGCGCACGCTGGCGGCGCTGATGCCGGACGATGCCGTCGTCGCCGACGAGTCCGTCTCCTTCGGCCGCGGCTTCTTCAGGGAGACGCATGCCGCGCCGCGCCACGACTGGCTGCAGATCACCGGCGGTGCGATCGGCTGCGGCGTGCCTCTGGCGACCGGCGCGGCGATCGGGGCAGGGGGAAGGCGGGTGATCAACCTGCAGGCCGACGGCTCCGCGATGTACACGCTGCAGGGGCTCTGGACCCAGGCGCGGGAGAAGCTGCCGGTGACGACGGTGATCCTGTCGAACCGGAAATACGCGATCCTGCTCGGCGAGTATCAGGGCGTCGGCGCCAATCCCGGGCGGACGGCGATGGACATGATGGACCTCGGCAATCCCGACCTGGACTGGGTGAAGATCGCGAACGGCATGGGCGTCGAGGCCGCGAAGACCGCGACGCTGGAAGGCTGCGGCGACCTGATGAAGCAGAGCTTCGCCAAGGACGGGCCCTTCCTGATCGAGCTGGAGATCTGAGCTACCCCGGGAGCGACTCCCTCCCCCGCCCTTCTGTTTCCCTCCCCCGCAAGCGGGGGAGGGTCAGGGTGGGGGTTCGAGGATGAGCGCACCCTGTTCCTCGGTACCCCCAAATCCCTCCCCCCGCTTGCGGGGGAGGGAGCCTCTACGGAGACAAACACATGGACCTCGCCCTCACCGGCAAGCGCGTTCTCGTCACCGGCGGCTCGAAGGGCATCGGCCTCGCCTGCGCCGAAGCCTTCGCCGAGGCCGGCTGCGACATCATCCTGGTCTCGCGCGACGCCGCGACGCTCGCCGCCGCGGCCGACACCATCCGCAGCAAGGCACAGGTCAACGTGACCACCTTCGCCGCCGACCTCTCCAGCGACGAGGAGCGCGCGCGCCTGCACGCCGCGCATCCCGATCCCGACATCCTGGTGAACAACGCCGGCGCCATCCCCGGCGGACGGCTGGCTGATATCACCATGGACCGCTGGCGCGCGGCCTGGGACCTGAAGCTGCTGGGCTATGTCCATCTGTGCCAGCTCTTCCTGCCCACGATGGAGGCGCGCAAATCCGGCGTGATCTGCAACATCATCGGCATGGCCGGCCGCACGCCGCGCGCGGGCTACATCGCGGGCTGCACGGCGAACGCCGCGCTGATCGCCTTCACCTCGGCGCTCGGCGGCGCGGCGGCGGCCTCCGGCGTGCGGGTCTTCGGCATCAACCCCGCGAGCACGCGCACCGACCGCATGATGACGCTCGCGCGCACCAATGCGCAGCAGCAGTTCGGCGATCCCGAGCGCTGGGCCGAGACGCTGACCGGCCTGCCCTTCGGCCGCGCCATCGAGCCGCGGGAGATCGCCGACCTCGCGGCCTTCCTCGCCTCGCCGCGCGGCGCCTATGTCAACGGGACCGTGGTGGACGTGGACGGCGGCGCGATGTTCCGATGAGGCGTGCCGCGGCTCTCGGCACCGCGGCGCTGGCGTCGGTGCTGGCGGCGTGCAGCGGGCTGCTCGTGCCCGCGCAGCTCGTCGGCACGAGCTGGCAGCTGACCGAGCTCCGCGACGACGGCCGGGTCACGCGGGTCGAGGACCCCACGCGCTACACCATGGCCTTCAACCAATATCACGAGCTGGCGCTGCGCCTGGACTGCAACCGCGGCAGCGGCCGCGCCACCGTGACGCCGCGCGTGACCGCCGGCGAGATCGCCTTCGACCCCATCGCGACGACGCGCGCGGCCTGCCCGCCGGGATCGCTGGACACCCGCGTCGCGCAGGCGCTGCAGGCCACGCGCGCCTATGCCGTGCGCGACGGCGTGCTGACGATGAGCGCGCCGGGCGGGACGCAGACGGTCTGGCGGCGGGCGGCGGTCACGCCTCCAGCGTGAAGAGCTTGCCGACCGCGGCGGGCACGACGCGCTCGCCAAAGGCGCGCTCCAGCGCATTCACCGCGCGCCAGCCCGTGCAATGCGCGGGGATCAGCAGCGGCAGGTCGAAGCGCGCGAGGTCGGCGACGGTCTCGGGGATGACGTCCTCGTTCTCGCCGGAGAGGTGGAAGCCGCCGATCGCGACGAAGAGCGGGATGTCGGGAAAGGCCTCCCGCGCGGCATGCAGCACGTTGACGATGCCGGCATGCGAGCAGGCGCTGAAGACGACCAGGCCCCGGCCGCGGACATGCACGGCGCAGAAGCGCTCGTCCATCAGCAACTCGTCGCTCTCCCAGGGGTCGCTCTCCGTCGCGCGGGCGACCTGGCCGGGCAGGCCGCGCTCATAGGGCGTGCGGCGCGGGATCTCGCCGCTCATGAAGAGCGTGCCGTCGAACAGCGAGAGGGGCTGCGTGGTCACGACCGGCGCGGCGCCCATCGCGTGCCAGGCCACGGGATCGGGCACCCTGTCCATCGGGAAGACGCCGCCATCGGGCTGGCGGCTGCCGCGCTCGCGGAACATGCCGGGATGCAGGTACAGCGGGACCGGACGCCCGCCATTGGCGGCGCGGATCATCGCGAGCGCCGCCGGGATGCCGCCCGCATGGTCCCAATGCCCGTGGCTGAGCATCGCGGCCTCGATCGCGCCGAAATCCACGCCGAGCCGCGGGCCGTTCCGCTCGACCGCTTGGGGATCGGGGCCGCCGTCGAACAGGAAACTGCGCGAGCGGCCGCCGCGATGCAGCGTCAGCACCAGCGACAGCCCGTGATTGGCGCAGCAGAGCGACCCGCCGGCGAGCCGCTTCATCCCGACCTGGCGCAGCCGGTTCCATTCGCGCGTGACGAAGGGCGGCGTGCGCGAGAGGCTGTCCGTGACGTTGTCCACCAGCACCTGGATGTCCAGGCGGTCCACCGGGTCGGGCATCGCGCATCGCTCCTCGCGCAACGGAGCATGTGCGCGCCGCCGGGTGCAGGCAAGCGATCCGCACGGCGGCGATCAGTCCGCGACGCGCTCGATGTCGGCGCCGACCCCGGCGAGCTTGCGCTCCACCGCCTCGTAGCCGCGGTCGAGGTGGTAGACGCGGTTGACGATGGTCTCGCCTTGCGCGGCGAGGCCGGCCAGCACCAGCGAGACGGAGGCCCGCAGGTCGGTCGCCATCACCGGCGCGCCCGACAGCCTCGGCACGCCGCGCACGATCGCGCTCTGGCCGTGATACTTGATGCGCGCGCCCATGCGCATGAGCTCGGGCACATGCATGAAGCGGTTCTCGAAGATCGTCTCGGTGATCATGGAGGCGCCGTCGGCGACGCACATCAGCGCCATGAACTGCGCCTGCATGTCGGTCGCGAAGCCCGGGAAGGGCTCCGTCATGACGTCGGTGCCGTGCAGGCCGTTCAGGCGGCTGACCTGCAGCCCGTCGTTCCGCTCCGCGACATCCACGCCGGCGTCCCGCAGCACGCGGGCGACGGCGCCGAGGTCGGTCAGCCGCGCGCCTTCCAGCATCACCTGGCCGCCGGTGATCGCCGCGGCGCAGGCGAAGGTGCCGGCCTCGATGCGGTCGGGGATGATGGGATGGGTGGCGGGGCCCAGCGACTTCACGCCTTCCACCATCAGCTTCGCCGTGCCGATGCCCTCGATCCTGGCACCCATGCGCATCAGGCACATCGCGAGGTCGCCGATCTCGGGCTCCTGCGCAGCGTTCACCAGTTCCGTGACGCCATCCGCCAGGCACGCCGCCATCAGCAGGTTCTCGGTCGCGCCGACGCTGACCTGGGGGAAGATGATCTTGGCCCCGCGCAGCCCGCCCGGCGGCGCCTTCGCCTCGATATAGCCGCTGTCGAGCGAGATGGTCGCGCCCATCTGCTCGAGGCCCTTGAGGTGCAGGTCCACCGGCCGCGTGCCGATCGCGCAGCCGCCGGGCAGCGAGACCTTCGCCTCCCCGAAGCGCGCGACGAGCGGGCCGAGGACGAGGACCGAGGCGCGCATCTTGCGCACGATGTCGTAGGGCGCCTCGAGGTTCGTCGCGGCGCCGGAGAGAGTGAGGCTGCGCGCGCGCCGGTCGTGCTCGATCACCAGGCCATGCTGCGACAACAGCGCGTGCATCGTCGCGATATCGGCGAGATCCGGCGCGTTCTGGAGCGTCAGCGGCCCGTCCGACAGCAGCGCCGCCGCCATCAGCGGCAGCGTCGCGTTCTTCGCGCCGCTGATCGGGATGATGCCATGCAGCGGCCGGCCGCCGCGAATGCGGATGCGGTCCATCTCAGCGGCGCTCCCTGACCCGCGCCGGCGTGTCCCTCCCCCGCAAGCGGGGGAGGGATGGGGTGGGGGGGCGAGGATGAGGGGCGCGCTGAACGAAGCACCCCCACCCTGACCCTCCCCCGCAAGCGGGGGAGGGAATTGTGCCGACAGCGGCGAGACGGCGAATCATCGTCACAGCTTCGGCAGCGCGACGCCGCGCTGGCCCATGTATTTGCCCTTCCGATCCGCGTAGCTGACCTCCGGCGCGCCCTCGCCCTTCAGGAACAGGAACTGGCAGATCCCCTCGTTCGCGTAGATGCGCGCGGGCAGCGGCGTGGTGTTGCTGATCTCGATCGTCACCTGGCCTTCCCACTCCGGCTCCAGCGGCGTGACGTTCACGATCAGCCCGCAGCGGGCATAGGTGGATTTGCCGAGGCAGATCACCAGCACGTCGCGCGGGATGCGGAAATACTCGACCGTGTGACACAGCAGGAAGGAATTGGGCGGGATGATGCAGGTCTCGCCCTTGCGCGTCACGAAGCCCTGCTCGTTGAAGACCTTCGGGTCGACGATCGCGTTGTCGACGTTGGTGAAGATCTTGAACTCGTCCGCCAGGCGCGCGTCGTAGCCATAGGAGGACAGGCCGAAGGAGATCACGCCCTTCCGCCGCTGGCTCTCGACGAAGGGCTCGATCATGCCGTGCTCGGTCGCCATGCGGCGGATCCAGGTGTCGGGCATGATGGGCATGGGGCAGGTAACCTCGTGGGTTTCGCGGTCCGGTTAGCCCATGCCGCCGGGGTCGTCCATTCAGCCCTTGGCCGGCTTCTCGTCCGGCTTTGTCGCGGCGTCCCGGGCGCGCGCTTGCACCTTGCGTTTCCTCAGGTTTTCGCGAAGCGCGGCGGCCAGCCTGGCCTCGCGCTCGGCAGCCGAGGCCGGGGCGGGGCGCGGCTTGGGCTTCGAATCCTCGGCCATGGCCGCCGTCTAGCGCGGCGGACCGCCCCGCGCCAGGATCGCCGGCGGAGGAACCGCCATGACCCCGACCCGCCGCGGCCTGCTCGGCGCTGCCGCCGCGTCCATGTCTGCCCCATTGGCCGCCCCCGCGCGGGGCCAGGGTGCCGACCGGCTCGGCGTGATCGGCCATGCCGTGCACCGCGCCTCCGTCAGCACCGGGCCGGGCGGGGACATCCTGGGCGAGGTCGCCGCCGCCGCGGGCTGGCGGGCGGAATGGGTCACGCTCGGCGTGCCGGAGATCCACGACCGGCTCTTCCGCGAGGCCAGCCTGCAGCAGGGCGCCTTCGACCTGGCCTTCCTGCTGAACCGCTACGTCTCGCCGCGCATCGCGGAGCTCTTCCTGCCGCTGGACGGCCCCGAGGGCGTGCTGGAGGGGATGGCGCTAGACGACATCCCGCCGGGCATGAGGCGGCCCTTCACCTTCAACGGCCGGCTCTACGGCCTGCCCTTCCGCCAGGCGACCTCGGGCCTGTTCCTGAACCAGGCGCTGCTGGAGGAGCGGGGGATGCCGACCGCGCCGCCCGCGACGCCCGAGGCCTTCATCGCGGCGGTGCGCGCCGCGACGTCCCGGCGGGACGGCCCGCCGGTGAACGGCCTCGTGCTGGACGGGCCGGGGCCGTCGCAGATGATCGACCTCGCCCGCATGTGGGACGGCGACTTCCTGACCGAGGATCTGCGGCTCCGCGTCGAGGATCCGGCGATGGTCAATGCGCTCGCTCTGCTGAAGGCGCTGTTCGAGGAAGGCGTGCTGCCGCGCACCTTCCCGCGCTTCACGACGGAGCAGGTGACGACCGCGATGCAGCAGGGCCGCGCGGTCTTCGCGATCTCGCCCATCAGCCGCTTCACCGTGCTGAACAACCCCGGCGCGAGCCGCTATCCCGGAAAGATCGCGGTCGCGCCTGTGCCCTCGGCGCCGGAGATCGCCGCGCGCTTCCCGGTCGCGCCGGTGAAGAGCGAGATCTGGGCGCTGACGATCCCGCGCAACGCGCGGAGCCGCGCCAACGGCGTCCGCGCGCTGCGGGGCATCGGCGATGCCCAGGCGTCGCTGCGCGCGGCGCTGAACGGCAACGGCCCCGTACGGCTCTCCACGCTGGACGACCCGCGCTACGCCGCCGCGGTGCCCTGGGCGGCGGTCGAGGCCGCGGCGCTGCGCGACGCGCGCCCGCCCTTGCCCGGCTTCGACAACGCTGCCCGCGCCGAGGACATCTTCCGCGACGAGGTCGAGGCGATGCTGGTCCGCGGCACCGCGCCGAACGAGACGGCGGCCGCGATCGCGCGACGCGTCAGGCCGCTGCTGGGATAGCCGTCAGACGATCCCGCGCGGCGCCGTCAGCGCGGCCTCGGCCTCGGCGACCACGCGGCGCACGATCTCGCCCGCCGGCGGCAGGTCGTGGATCAGGGCGGCGGCCTCGCCCGCGATCACCGCGGCGACGTCGAAATCGCCGCGCTCACGGGCCGCGAGGTAGTCGCGGTTGACCTGCTCCGCCGCCAACTGAAGCTCGTCCTCGCGGCCGAGCCAGCGCTCGGCATGCGCGTTGCGCAGCACGCGGCCGGTGTAGCCGCCTGGCCAGACATTGCGGCGCGTGATGTCGAAGACGATGGAGCGCATGGTCTCGCCCGCGCCGGCCGCGAGGATGCGGCGCTTCGCCTCGGGGTGCGCCGCCGCTTCCTCCGTCGCGTAGAAGCGCGTGCCCATCAGCACGCCCTCGGCGCCGAACATCATCGCGGCCGCCAGGCCGCGGCCATCCGCGACGCCGCCGGCCGCGGCGACGGGGATCTGCGGGCAGGCCTCGACGACCAGCGGCAGCAGCGTGTTGAGCGGGATGCCGAGGCCGTGGCCGCCGGCTTCCGTGCCCTGCGCGACGAGGACGTCGGCGCCGGCCGCCGCGGCCTCCCGCGCCTGGGCCACGGTCTGCACCTGGCAGATCAGCCGGGAACCCGCGGCGCGGATCGCCGGCGCGAAGGGCGCGGGATCGCCGAAGGAGAGCATGATGGCGGCCGGGCGGTGCGCCAGCGCTTGGTCGAGAAGCGCCGGCTGCTTCGCCAGGCTCCAGGTGATGAAGCCGCAGCCGATCCGGGCGTTGCCCGCGGCGTGGCGTTCCGATGCCAGCCAGTCGGCCCGGCCATAGCCGCCGCCGAGCAGGCCGAGGCCGCCGGCGTTGCTGACCGCCGCGGCGAGGCGGCCGCAGGCCACGTCGTCCATCGGCGCGAGGAGCACGGGATGCTCGATGCCGAGCACCTCGGTCAGGCGGTTGCTGATCGTCATCGCAAGGCATTCTCCCTCGGCAGGCGCGGCGCCGTCACGCCATGTAGAGGCCGCCATTCACGTCGAGCGACACGCCGGTCAGGTACGCAGCCTGGTCGGACGCCAGGAACACGATCGCGTTCGCGATGTCGTCCGCCGTGCCGGTCCGCCCAAGCGGGATCTGGGAGATCGCGCTGGCGCGGACCTCGGCCGGCGCGGCGGCGTGCTTGCTGCCCCAGTCCACCCAGCCCGGGCAGACCGCGTTCACCGTGATGCCGAACCCGCCGACCTCGCGCGCAAGGCCCCTGACATAGCCGATCAGCGCGGCCTTGGCGCCGGCATAGGTGGGCGAGGGCGACATGAAGGCCTTGCCCGACCGCCCAACGATGGAGCTGACCGCGATGATCCGCCCCGCGCGGGCCTCGCGCATTGCGGGCAGGGCGGCGCGGGACAGCGCCACGAAGCCCTTCACGTTGATGTCGAAGACGCGGCGGTATTCGTCGTCGGTGATCTCGTGCATCGGCACGCGCGTGCCCGCGCCGGCATTGCTGACGACGATGTCGAGCCGCCCGAATTCGCGCTGCGCCGCGGCGACCATCGCGGTGACCGCCGCGCTGTCCGCGACGTCGCCCTGCAGCACCAGCGCACGGCGTCCCTCGGCGCGCACGGCGTCGGCGACGCGCTGCGCCTCGGCCTCGCTGGCCTTGTAGTTGATCGCGACATCGGCGCCGGCCTTGGCCAGCGCCACGCAGGCGGCGGCCCCGATGCCGCGCGATCCCGCGGTGACGATGGCCGCGCGGCCCGTCAGGTCGAGGGCGAACATGTCAGGACTTCGCGCGGTCGATGTAGTCGTTGGTCCAGAGCGCAGTCCAGTCCGGCACCGCCGCGATGCCGCTGCCGCGGATCCCCGCATCGGCCTGCTGCCAGAGCGCCGGCACGTTGCGCAGGTAGTTCGCCTCGCCCTGCGCCATCCAGAGGTCCTTGATCGAGACCTGGATGAGGTCCACCAGCGGATCGAGGTTGCGGATGCCCGGGATCTCGAAGTCGCGGCCGGCGCGGGTGAAGATCGCGCGGAGGTCGCCGGTCCGCATCTCGTCCGTGCTCGCCTTCAGCGCGCGGAGGAAGCGCACCACGACCTCGGGGTTGCGGGCGATGATCTCGCGCGTCGTCATGTAGCACTGGCCGGGCATGGGCGCGTAGCGGTCGGTGTTCCAGGCCTCGATCGGCTCGTTCGCGCGCTGCAGCGTCACCAGCACGCCGATATCGGCGATGAAGGCGTCCACGCGGCCCTGGCGGACCATCTGCAGCGCGCCGGGGTTGTTTCCCGTGACCTCGCGCCTGACCTCCTCCTTCGGGATGTTCGCGGCCTTCAGTATGATGTCGAGCAGCAGTTCGGTGGAGCCGCCGACCGAGACGATGCCGATAGTCTTGCCGCGCAGCGCCGCGGCGTCCGGGACCGGCTTGTCGCGCGTGCTGATCACGTTGAAGGCGCCGGCCTGGTACAACGTCGCGACCGAGACCAGCGGCGCGTTGCCGCGGCTGACGGCGAGGAACTGGTCGATGGACGTCGCGCGGATGAAGGACACCTGGCCCGCCAGCAATTGCTGCACCGCCGGCGCCGTGCCCTGCGCGCCCACCAGGCGCGGCGCGAAGCCCTGGCGCTGCAGATGCCCGCCCGAAACCATGTTCATCATCTCGAGGAAGGCCGGGATGAAGCCGAAGGGGGTGGCAAAGGCCAGCGGCTCGCCCTGCTGCGCCCGCGCGACGGCGGGCATGGCGAGGCCGGCGGCGAGGAGGGCGCGGCGCGCGATCATGGTCGTTCTCCCGTTATCCCTGCGTTCCGGCGCTGGCATGCCAGGGGATCAGCAGCCGGCGCGTCAGCCCTATCGCGGCATAGAAGACGAAGCCGAGCAAGGTCATGTGGATCATGACGGCGAAGAGCCCGTCGGTCTCGTAGGCGTTCATCCGCGCGATCAGCAGGTAGCCGAGGCCCGACGACCCCCCGAGATACTCGCCGACGATCGCCCCGATCAGCGCCAGCACGATGCCCACTTCCATCCCCGTCACGATGTAGGGGAGCGAGGACGGCAGCTCGAGCCGGCGGAAGACCTGCCAGCGCGTCGCGTTGATCGACAGCATGACGTCGCGGTGCCCGGCCTCGATCGATTTCACGCCGAGCGCGGTGTTGGTCAGGATCGGGAAGACCGCGAGGATCGCCGCGACCAGCACCTTCGCTGTCAGCCCGAAGCCGAACCACACGACGAAGAGCGGCACCAGCGCGACCTTCGGCAGCACCTGCGTTGCCACGATGAAGGGGTTAAGGGTCAGTTCCAGCCAGCGGAGGCGGCCGATCGCGACGCCGAGCGCGACGCCGGCGACCAGCGCCCAGGCGAAGCCCGCCAGCGTCGCATAGACAGTCATCCAGGTGTGCTGCCAGACCCGTGGCGTGACCAGCATCTCCATCCAGGCGTCCCACACCGCTCTGGGTGCCGGCAGGATGAAGGCGGAGACGCCGGACCATGTGACGTAGAGATGCCAGACGACCACCAGCACCGCCGTCAGTGCGGGCGTCGTGACCCACGGCAGCCAGGCCCGGCTCTTCGGGTTCAGCCCCGTCGGAACGGCCACGTCGCTCATGCGATGGCGCTCAGCCTCTCGCGCAGCATCGCCGCGATCGACTGGAACTCGGCGCTCGCCTGCACCGCCGGCGCGCGCGGGCGCGCAAAGGGCACGGCGACCTCCCTATCCACCTTCCCCGGCCGCGGCGAGAGCAGCAGGATCCGGTCGGCCAGGAACACCGCCTCGCTGATGGAATGCGTGACCAGCACCACGGTCTTTCCGGTCTCCATCCAGATGCGCTGCAGCTCGAGGTTCATCGCCTCGCGCGTCATCGCGTCCAGCGCGCCGAAGGGCTCGTCCATCAGCAGGATGTCGGGGCCATAGGACAGCGCGCGCGCGATCGCCGCACGCTGGCGCATCCCGCCGGATAGCTCGCGCGGCCAGCGCCGCTCGAAGCCGCTCAGGCCGACCAGGCGCATCAGCTCCCGCGCCTTCTCGCGGCGCTGGCCGCGGCCCAACCCGCGAAGCTGCAGCGGCAGCGCGATGTTGTCCTCGATGCTCAGCCACGGGAACAGGTTCGCGTCCTGGAAGACCATGCCGAGCTCGCTCAGCGCCGCGTCGTTGCGCCGCCCGTCGCGCCAGAGCGGCTGGCCCATGACGGCGAGGCTGCCGGACGTCGGCGGCAGCAGGCCCCCGATCATGCGCAGCAGCGTCGTCTTGCCGCAGCCCGACGGCCCCAGCAGCACCAGGAACTCGCCCTCGGCGATCGCCAGGTCGGTCTCCGCGAGCGCATGGACCGGCGCGTCGCGCGTGCCGTACCACTTGGCGAGCTTCTCCGCCGTGACGGCGTCAGTCCGCACGGATGCCCGCCGCCTGCACCACCGCCGCCCAGCGCCGCACCTCCGACGCGATGAAGGCGCTGTATTCGGCCGCGCTCAGCGGCCGCGGCACGGCGCCGGTCTCGACGAGCCGCGCATGGATCTCGGGCAGGGCGAGGGCGGCCAGCACCTCCCGGTTCAGGCCGTTCACGAGGCCCTCGTTCATTCCCGCGGGACCCGACAGGCCGAACCAGGTGGTCGCGATCAGGTCGGGATGGCCGAGCTCGGCGAAGGTCGGCAGGTCGGGCCAGCCCTCCATCCGCTGCGCCGAGGTCACGGCGAGCAGCCGGTAGCGGTCGTTGCGCCCGGCCTCCACCAGCGTCGTGATCATCGCATCGACGGCGCCCGAGGCCAGGTCGTTCATCATCGGCGCGCTGCCGCGATAGGGAACGTGGATGGTGTCGATCCCCGCGGATCGCTTCAGGATCTCCTGCTTCGCGTGGCTCGACGTGCCGTTGCCCGGCGAGGCCACCGTGACCTGCCCGGGCCGCGCCTTTGCCGCGGCGATGAAATCGGCGAGCGTCCGGATCGGGCTGTTGACGTTCACCGCGAGGACGGAGGGGATCTCCGCCATGACAGCGATATGGCTGAAGTCGCGCACGCTGTCATAGGGCATGGTGCGGTAGACGCTCGGCCCCACGCCGAAGCTCGCGATGTTGGAGATCACCAGCGCGTAGCCGTCGGGCGGCGACTTCGCGACAACGTCCGATCCCGTCGTGCCGCCGGCGCCGGCGCGGTTCTCGATCACGAAGGTCTGGCCGAGGACGGTGGTGAGCCGCTGCGTGACCAGCCGCGCGATGAAGTCGGTGGTGCCGCCCGGCGGGAAAGGCACGATCACGCGCACCGTCCGCGCCGGCCAGCCGCCGGGCAATGCACCTTGCGCCCGTGCCGCGAAGGGCAGCGCAAGCGAGGGCAAGGCGAGCAGGGCGCGGCGGGCGATCATTCGGTCATCCCAGTGTTCCGGACGGTTGAGACCATCCTAGCACCGGCCGTGCCGGGGCGTGAAACAGCGGCGGCACACGTGAAACCTGGCGCGACATCGGCCTGAAACGCGCTGGTCCTACTCCCTCCGCCGCGCCCGAACCGGGGCCAAGGAGGACACGATGCCGATCCACACCGACGAAGCGGGATGGCCGATCAAGACCCGCGAGATCCGCAACCACCACATGGACAGCCGGATCTGGAACGACCTGGCCTTCCGCGACGGCGACGTCGTGATCGGCACCTACGGCAAGTCAGGCACGACCTGGGTCCAGCAGATCGTGGGCCAGCTGATTTTCCAAGGCGACCCGGAGATCCCCGTCGCCGACATGTCCCCCTGGCTCGATCTGCGGGTCCCGCCGGCTTCGGTGAAGCTGCCGGCGGTGGAGGCGCAGCAGCATCGCCGCTTCCTCAAGACGCATCTGCCGGTGGACGCGCTGGTCTGGTCGCCCAAGGCCAAATACCTCTACATCGGCCGCGACGGTCGCGACGTGATGTGGTCGCTGCACAACCACTTCTTCAACGGCAACGAGCTTCTCTACCAGCTGCTGAACGACACGCCGGACCGCGTCGGCCCGCCCATCGAGCGTCCCGGCCCCGATCCCCGCGAGTGGTTCCTGCATTGGCTGGAAAATGACGGCGCCCCCTTCTGGCCGTTCTGGGAGAACATCCGGAGCTGGTGGGACGTGCGCGGCCTGCCCAACCTGATGCTGCTGCACTTCGCGGAGCTGAAGCGCGACCTGCCCGGCAGCATCCGCCGCATCGCGGATTTCCTGGAGATCGGGATCGACGAGGCGCGCTTCCCCGCCATCGTCGAGCATTGCAGCTTCGCCTGGATGAAGGCGAACGGGTCGAAGGCAGTGCCGCTCGGCGGCGCGCTGTGGGATGGCGGCGCCGAGACCTTCGTCCATCGCGGCGTGAATGGTCGCTGGCGCGACAGCCTCAACGCGGCGGAGTGCCGGAGTTATGAGTCGCTGGCGCGCGAGAAGCTGGGCGAGGCCTGCGCGCATTGGCTCGCAACCGGCGAGATGGAGATGCCGGAGGCGATGCCGGTCGAGGTTCCGCTGCCGCGGGCGGCGTAGCTGCATGGCGACGGCGGGTCCTAGCCCGCCGCCGCCAACGCCCGCCCCAGCGCCTCATCGATTGCCTCCGGCGCCTCGTACATCGTCCAGTGCCCGGCGCGCGGAACGATCTCGACCCGCGCATCCGGCCGAACCTCCCGCACCGCCGCCGCGCGCTGCTCGATGTGCCCGACCGCGATCTGGTCCCGCTCCCCCCAGATCGCCGTCACCGGCACCCGCGTCCGCGCCAGCGCGTCCTTCAGCATCGTCGCATTCGCGAAGCCGCGGCTGCGGAAGCGCGCATGAACCGTGTTCCATTCCTGGATCGCGACAGCCAGGTCGTCGATCGCGGCGGGATCCGCGATCATGAGCGACTTCAGATTGAACCGATGCGCGGCGATCCGCGCCTCGCCCTGCTTGTCCCTGATCTTCTCGAGCGGCACGGGATTGCGCGGCACGCCCAGCGAGCCCGCGCCCACCACCGTCAGCGTCCGCACGGCCTCCCCAACTTCCGCCGCCACCGACCCCGACAGGATCGCGCCGAAGCTGAAGGCCACGATGTCGCAACGCCGGCCGTCCAGCACGCGCCGCAGCCCCTCCGCCACGATGCGCGCCGAATGGGGCGGCTCATGCGGCTCCGGCGGCGTCGCGCTTTCGCCGAGGCCCGGCAGGTCCGGCGCGACCAGGCAGCGCGTCGCGCGATGACGCTCGATCTGCCGCACCCAGTGCCGCCACGACCCGTTGCCGCCGTGAAGCATCACCAGCGGCACCTCGCCGTCGTTCCAGATGCGCCACACCATGGCGCCGTCGCCGCAAGGCGTCTTCACGCGTGCCGCTTCACGGTCCAGCTCGTCCAGTATCCGCATGGGCCTCGGCAGGGTTGGGCAGGACGCGCGACCGTGCCAGTCTCGCCGCCCGATGGAAACCCGCTCTCCGCTGCTCAATCCCGCCCTGTTCCGCATTCCGCGGGGCAGCGTCCATGTCTGCGCGGGCGGCGAGACGCCGGTGCTGCGCAGCATCACCGCCGCGCTCGAGCGCTACCTCGACGACAAGTCCTGCGGCCCCGCCAGCCGCCCGCTGGTTGACCAGGAAGCCGACCGGCTGCGCGCCCGCCTCGCCGCCTTCTGGTCGGTCCCGACCGAGGATATCGGCCTGGTCGCCTCGGTCGCCGAGGGCATGTCCATCCTGGTCGAGAGCCTGGATTGGCGCGCGGGCGACGTCGTGGTCTGCGCGGCCGATGAATACCCCTCCGTCGTCGCGCCGCTGTCGCTGAGCGGCGTGGAACTCCGCTTCGCCGACATGCTGGACCCTGCCGACGTCGCGCGCGCGGCCGGCGGCCGGGCGCGGATGATCGCGGTCAGCGCCGTTTCCATGGTGGACGGGCGCCGGCACGACCTGGCGGCCCTGCGCCGCGTGGCGGATGCGGCCGGCGCGATGCTCGTCGTGGACTTCACCCAGGCCAGCGGCTGGCTGCCGATCGAGGCGGCGATCGCCGACTTCGCCTTCTCCTCCTGCTACAAATGGATGCTCGGCCTGACCGGCACCGCGGTCGCCTACTGGAACCGCGCGCGGCAGCCCGGCTGGTCGCCGGCGACGGCGGGCTGGTACTCCATCGCCGCCGAGGGCCGGCCGGACTACGCGCGACCGCTCGCGCTGGTCCCCGATGCCCGCCGCTTCACGCGCGGCAATCCTGCGCATGCTGCGGCCTATGCGCTGCACGCCGCGATGGATGTGCATGAATCGCTGCCCTGCGGCGCGCTCGCCGCGCATGTCACCGCGCTGACCGCCGCGCTGCTCGACCGCCTAGCCACTGCCGGCATCGCCAGCACCACCCCACGCGATCCCGCCCGCCACGGCGCGAATGTCTGCATCGCCCATCCCCGCGCCGCCGCAATGGTGGCGGCGATGGCGCGCCGGGGCGTGCTCGCCTGGAATGGCCGCGGCCGCATCCGCTTCAGCTTCCACGGCTACAACGACCTGGCCCAGCTCGACCGCATCATGGATGCGCTGACGGCCGCCCTGAAGGACGACTGACCAATGCTGCAACGCCCGCCCGCCGAACCCGGCATGCGAGAGGAGGAGGTGGACACCCCCGCGCTGCTCCTCGACCTCGACGCCTTCGAGCACAACCTCGATCTCATGGCGGGCCTCCTCGCGCCCACCCGCACGAAGCTCCGCGCCCACGCCAAGACCCACAAGTCGTCGATCGTCGCGCTCCAGCAGATGAAGCGAGGCGCGATCGGCCAGTGCGTGCAGAAGGTCGCGGAAGCCGAGGCGCTGGCCTGGGGCGGTGTGCCCGACATCCTCGTCAGCAACGAGGTGATCGCGCCGCGCAAGCTCGCCCGCCTGGCCGCGCTCTCCGCCATCGCCAGGGTCGCGGTCTGCGCCGACGACGAGCGCGGCATCGCGCTGATCGAACAGGCCGCCGAGGCCGCCGGCCTGCGCATGACCGTCCTCGTCGAGATCGACGTCGGCGCCGGCCGCTGCGGCGTGGAGCCCGGCCCGCAGGCCGTCGCGCTGGCCGAGCGCATCGCCGCCAGCCCGCACCTGATCTTCGGCGGCCTGCAGGCCTATCACGGCAGCGCCCAGCACCGCCGCACGCCGGAGGAGCGCCAGGCCGCCATCGCCTTCGCCGCCGAGGGCACCCGTCGGACCGTCGAGCAGTGCCGGCAGCGCGGCCTCGATTGCGCCATCGTCGGCGGCGCCGGCACCGGCACCTTCGCCCTCGAGGCCGCCTCCGGCGTCTGGACCGAGATCCAGGCCGGCTCCTACGCCTTCATGGACGCGGACTACGCGCGCAACCAAGACCCGCCGCCCTTCCGCCAGGCTCTCTTCGTCCTCAGCCAGGTGATGTCCGCGCCGCGGCCCGGCACCGTCGTGCTCGACGCCGGGCACAAGGCGATGCCGACCGACAGCGGCTTCCCGCTGGTGCACGGCTACCCCGGCGTCAGCTACACCTCCGCCGCCGACGAACACGGCACGGTGAAGGGCGAAGCGCTGCCCCGGTTGGAAGAGAAGGTCCGCCTGGTTCCCGGCCACTGCGACCCCACCGTGGACCGCTACGACTGGTACGTCGGCACCCGCGCCGGCCGCGTCGAATGCGTCTGGCCGATCGCGGCCCGGGGCGGCATGGCGTAGGGCGGGGCTGATGGCCCGGGGAGGGCGCTGCCCTCCCCGTACCCCACCCGCAAAGGGCCAGTGGGCCCTTTGAACCCATGAATTGACCGACGAAGCGGGAGGGGGCTTTGGCCCCCTCCCGCTTCGTCGTTGAACTGATCGCGGTCCAGGGGCCCGCGGGCCCCTGGCAGGGAGGGTTCGGGAGGGACAGCGTCCCTCCCGAGGGGCAACCTGCGCGGTCCTACCGCAACGACGCCGTGCGCAGCGTCGGCGAGGTGCTTCGCGCCGGCGCCGGCTGGCTGGCCTGGCGGGTGGCCGCGGTGCGTGGCGCTGCCTGCGGGGTGCGGGGCGGCTGCACGGCGGCGGCGCTCCGCGTCGTCGGCACGCTGGTCGTCCGGCTCGACGAGGCGCTGCGCGTAGCCGGCGCCGGGGCGGCGGCGGCCTGGGCGCGGGCGGCGGTGTTCAGCGTGCCGGCCTGCGCGGTGCGCAGGACGCCCGGGTTGTTGCGCGCGACGTTGACGCCGAGCTGGGAGAAGCCCTGGTCCAGCAGGCTTGCCATGTGGGCGTCGCGCTCGACCCAGCTCATCCCGCCGAAGACGGCGCCGATCAGGCGCTGCCCGCCGCGGCTGGCGGAGGTCACGATGTTGAAGCCGCTGTCGCGGATGTAGCCGGTCTTGATGCCGTCCACGCCTTCATACGTCTCGAGCATCCGGTTGTGGTTGCGGATGCGCATGCCGCCGAACTGCGCGGTGGCGACGGAGAAGTAGTGCCAGCGGTCCGGGAAGTCCGCGAAGAGCCGGCGGCCGAGCGTCGTCATGTCGCGCGCCGTGGTCACCTGGTCAGGGTCGGGCAGGCCGGAGGCGTTGCGGAAGGTGGTGCGGCTCATCCCGATAGAGCGGGCGCGCATGGTCATCATCTGGCCGAAGCGTGCCTCCGACCCGCCGAGCCGCTCGCCCACCGCGGCCGCGACGTCGTTGGCCGAGCGCGTGACCAGCGCCAGGATCGCCTGCTCGACGGTGATGGAGTTCCCGGGCGCGATGCCGAGCTTGGACGGCGGGCGCGACGCCGCTTCCTCGGAGAAGGTGATGCGGCTGTCGAGGGACACGCGGCCTTCCCGGATCGCCTCGAACAGCATGTAGAGGGTCATCATCTTGGTGAGCGAGGCCGGGTGACGCTGCTCGTCGGCGTTGGCGGAAACCAGGATGGCCCCGCTGCGCTGGTCCACCACCATGGCGCTGTAGCGGTCGCTGCCGATCTGGGCCCTGGCGGGCGCAGCGAGGCTGGCCAACGCGGCACAGGCCAGCGCGAGCCGAATCAGCGCGCCCGGCCGGAGCGCCTGCATGAGGCGCGGTCCCAGAGCCATCGAAATGTCTTCCCCCCGTCGCCGCACCCCCCGTGCTGCGACCGGCAAGACAACCTATTGAATCGCAGGGTCTTCTGTCCAGTGTCCGTATGGGGAACAGAATGTCTCCGCAGGGGCTTACGGGCGGTGCCTGTCCCGTGCCCTGAACCACCCGACCGCTCGCAACCTGGCCTTGCTGCGTACAATTTGCGCAGACATGGATTATTCTCCACTTTGCTGCACTGCAAAAAAATCTGCTTGCATCCGATCGGGCCACAGGGTTAGAAGGTCGCTGTGCTGCACCGCAGCAAAGACCCAGGAGCCGGGTAGCCAGGCTCCCGGCGGGCCAGACCGGCCCGCCGCCAGTCGAATGGAGCAGAGCGATGGCCTCGAAGCCGACGGAAAGCAAGAAGGCGATCGCCCTGGTCGCCTCGACGGCGGCGCAGGCGGCAGCGCCGGCGCAGAAGTTCATGGAAGACGGCGCCCAGACGGCGCGCAAGGCAATGGAGAGTGGCATGGAACAGGTGACGAAGCAGACCGAGACCTTCATGAAGGCGGCGGAAGAGGCCGCGGAGTTCGGCCGCGGCAATGTCGAGGCGGTGACGAAGTCGGCGCAGCTCTTCGCCGTCGGCTTCCAGGACATCGGCAAGCAGGTCTTCGCGGTGACGCAGGCCCTGACCGACCACGCGCTGGAGAGCGCCAAGGCGCTCGCCGCCGTGAAGTCCCTCAAGGAGGCCGCCGACATCCAGGCCGCCTTCGCCAAGGCCTCGCTGGAGCGCTCGATGAGCGAGGCGGCGAAGCTGCAGGAGGCGACCTTCAAGCTCGCCGAGACGGTCTCCGCCCCGATCACTGCGCGCTACACCCTCGCGGTCGAGAAGTTCGCCAAGCCGCTCGCGGCCTGACGCCTCACCCCGGCTCTGCCCGGGGATGCCGAACAGGGCCCGGCCGGCCGCTCCTTGACGGGGTGGCTGGCCGGGCCTTCTGTTTTTCCGGCAGGTCCACGGGAAAGCTCGCGGTCACCTTCCGTGTGGAAGATCGCGTCAAGGCCTTCACTCGGGGCCCGGCGCTCCGATATCCTGCGTCATGGCCCCTCGGGGGGCGATCATCTTCCGGCCCGGCCGCCAGCGGCCGACAACCGGGCAAGGGCGACCAGCGGGGCGCAGCCAGGCGGGCATGAGCGACACCGACAAGCGTAACGGGACGGGCGGCGGGGGCGAGAACCCCAACACCGGCGTCGTGGTCAAGGCGAGGCCGAAGACCCGCAAGCCGTCCATGTACAAGGTCCTGATGCTGAACGACGACTACACGCCCATGGAGTTCGTCGTTCACGTGCTGGAGCGCTTCTTCGCGAAGACCCGCGAGGAAGCCACCCGCATCATGCTGCATGTGCACCGCCGGGGCGTCGGGGTCTGCGGAGTCTACACCTATGAGGTCGCCGAGCATAAGGTGACCCAGGTCATGGACCTGGCGCGGCAGAACCAGCACCCGCTCCAGTGCACCATCGAGAAGGAGTGACGCGCGGAAGGTTCAACCCGCGCGGTCCACGACTTGCTAGGATATCAGCGACTCGCCGTCTGGGCGTGCACGGGGCGAATGCCACGAATGATGGCAGGCCCCCTGTCGCAGGGGGGAGGGAGAGACCACATGAGGGCAACCCCGGTCGGGGCGGTCCGTTGACCGCCCCGGCCATCCGTTAGGGAGCGTCTACCCATGCTGTCCCGCAATCTCGAGCAGACGCTCCACCGCGCCCTCGGCCTCGCCAACGAGCGCCGGCACGAATACGCGACGCTCGAGCATCTTCTCCTTGCCCTCGCCGACGACACCGACGCCGCCACGGTCCTCAGGGCCTGCGGCGTGGATGCCGAGAAGCTGAAGCGCGATCTCTCCGAATTCCTCGACAAGGACCTGGCCGGCCTGGTCAGCGACCGCGCGGGCGACGCCAAGCCCACCGCGGGCTTCCAGCGCGTCGTCCAGCGCGCCGCGATCCATGTCCAGTCCTCCGGCCGCGACGAGGTGACGGGCGCCAACGTCCTCGTCGCCCTGTTCTCCGAGCGCGAGAGCCACGCCGTCTATTTCCTGCAGCTCCAGGACATGACCAGGCTCGACGCCGTCAACTTCATCTCCCACGGCATCGCCAAGGCGCCGGGCCGTAGCACCACGCGCCCCGTGCAGGGCACGCCGACCTCCAGCCAGGAGGAGAGCCAGGAAAAGGAAGAGAAGCCCCAGCGCGGCGGCCGCGGCCAGGACGCGCTGTCCAACTATTGTGTCAACCTCAACAAGAAGGCGCAGCAGGGCAAGATCGATCCGCTCATCGGCCGCGACAGCGAGATCGAGCGGACCATCCAGATCCTCTGCCGCCGCACCAAGAACAACCCGCTCTATGTCGGCGATCCCGGCGTCGGCAAGACCGCGATCGCCGAGGGCCTGGCCAAGCGCATCGTCGAGGGCGACGTCCCCGAGGTGCTGCTGAAATCCACGATCTATGCCCTCGACATGGGCAGCCTGCTCGCCGGCACCCGCTACCGCGGCGACTTCGAGGAGCGGCTGAAGGCCGTGGTGAACGAGCTGGAGAACCAGCCGGGCTCCGTGCTCTTCATCGACGAGATCCACACCGTGATCGGCGCCGGCGCGACCTCGGGCGGCGCGATGGATGCGTCGAACCTGCTGAAGCCCGCGCTCGCCCAGGGCACGCTGCGCTGCATCGGCAGCACCACCTACAAGGAATACCGCAACTACTTCGAGAAGGACCGTGCCCTGGTCCGCCGCTTCCAGAAGATCGACGTCAACGAGCCGACGGTCGAGGATGCGGTGAAGATCCTGCAGGGCCTCAAGACCAACTACGAGAAGCACCACAAGGTCCGCTACACGCCGGAGGCCATCAAGGCCGCTGTCGAGCTCAGCGCGAAGTACATCCACGACCGGAAGCTGCCGGACAAGGCGATCGACGTGATCGACGAGGTCGGCGCGTCGCGGATGCTTCTGCCGGAGAACAAGCGCCGGAAGACCGTCACGCTGAAGGACGTCGAGGAGATCGTCGCGAAGATCGCGCGCATCCCACCGAAGTCGGTCAGCGCCGACGACAAGGAGACGCTCAAGAACCTCGAGCGCGACCTCAAGGCGATGGTCTTCGGCCAGGACAAGGCGATCGAGGCGCTGTCCGCCGCGATCAAGCTCTCCCGCGCCGGCCTGCGCGACCCCGAGAAGCCGATCGGCAACTACCTCTTCGCCGGGCCCACCGGCGTCGGCAAGACCGAAGTCGCGAAGCAGCTCTCCAAGACGCTCGGCATCGAGCTGATCCGCTTCGACATGTCGGAATACATGGAGCGGCACAGCGTCAGCCGACTGATCGGCGCGCCGCCGGGCTATGTCGGCTTCGACCAGGGCGGCCTTCTGACCGACAGCATCGACCAGCATCCGCATTGCGTGCTGCTGCTCGATGAGATCGAGAAGGCGCACCAGGATCTCTACAACATCCTGCTGCAGGTGATGGACCACGGGAAGCTGACGGACCACAACGGCAAGACCGTCGATTTCCGCAACGTCATCCTGATCATGACGACCAATGCGGGCGCGGCGGACCTCGCCAAGCCCACCATCGGCTTCGGGCGGGAGACGCGCGTGGGCGAGGACCAGGAGGCGATCCAGCGCCTGTTCACGCCGGAATTCCGCAACCGGCTCGACGCCGTCATCTCCTTCGCCGGCCTCGGCCCGGAGATCGTGGCGCGCGTCGTGGACAAGTTCGTCATGCAACTCGAGGCGCAGCTCGCCGACCGCAACGTGACGATCGAGCTGTCCAGCGCAGCGCGCGAATGGCTTGCCGAGAAGGGCTACGACCCGCTCTACGGCGCGCGCCCGCTGGCCCGCGTCATCCAGGAGCACATCAAGAAGCCGCTCGCGGAGGAACTGCTCTTCGGCAAGCTCACCAAGGGCGGCGCGGTGAAGGTCGGGCTGAAGGACGGCGCGCTGACCTTCGACTACATCGAGACGCCGCCCCCGGCGCTGCCGAAGCCCGAGGAGGGCGAGGGCGACGCACCGGAACGCGAGCCCGAGACGGCGGAGTAACCCCGCGGCGCCTGCCGCGAAGACCTGGAAGGCGCGGCTCCCGCGGGGGCCGCGCCTTCTTCATGAAGGGGACCGGGATGACGACCGACACGCGGATCGAGGACTGGGACAACTACAACGCCGGCCTGCGTGCGCGTGGCAAGGAGCTCTCCGCGCTGCACCCCGAGCTGATGAAGGGCTACGGCGCGCTGGCCCGCGGCGCGGCGACCACGAAGCATCTGGATGCGAAGACGCGGGAGCTGATCGCGCTGGCGGTCGCGATCACCACGCGCTGCGAAGGCTGCATCGACGCCCACACGCGCAAGGCGAAGGCCGCGGGCGCCACGAAGGAGGAGATCGCCGAGGCGCTCGGCGTCGCCATCGCGCTGAATGCCGGCGCGGCGCTGACCTATTCGCTGCACGTGCTGGATGCGGTGGACGGGACGGGGCAGGGCTGACCGGGCGCGCATGCCGGTGCCGCGGAGGCTCCCGGCACCGCCTTGCCGGGCCCGGCAACCGATGACGCGCCTCGCCGCCGCGAGTGGTCGATAGGGACCGGCTGACGGCTCCCGCGAGCGAAGCGACGGAAGGGCGGAGCCGCATGGCGTGTGGGAATTTCCGAACGCCGGTTTTCGCCGTTCCTTCGCAAGATCGCGGTTGAAACCGTATACAATCGAGGCGTAGCGTCCCGCCCGCCGAAGTTGTGCCGATGCCGGAAGCACAGCTTTCGCGAGTGCAGAGGAGAATGCGGATGAGCACGACCTATGCGCGTGAACGTATTGAATTCGAAACGGATCAGGAAGCCGCGGACACCACGGCGCCTGAAGCGGCCGCCGATTTCGGCACCTCCGAAACCGGCGACGAGAGCGCTGCCTCGGAAGCGGATGACCGCGTCGGCCATGAGCGCATGAGCAATGCCGGCACGACCGGCGGATCCCCCGCGCAAGGCAACGAGGGTGGCCTCGATTCCGAATCCGCCGCCCTGGAGGCCGGCGAGGAATCGGAGTTCGAGACCGACACCGAATGGAGCCCCGAAAGCCGCTTCCCCGGCACGGAGAACGAGTCCGCCGAGGCCGTGGTGGACGCCTTCTTCGCCGAGGCGGCGTCCAATCCCGAGGAAGCGCAGGAATTCCTCCCGATCCTCGCCGCCCTCGCCCCGGTCATCGCCTCGGCCGTGCCGGCCCTGATCGGCGCCTTCGGCAACAAGGGCGCGCCGGCACCTCGCCCGCCCGGCGCGCCGCGGCCGCCCATGGCCGGCAAGCCGCCCCAGGCGCTGGCGCAACTCAGCCAGGCCGCGCGGCTCCTGCTGAACGCGCCGGGCCTGCCGCCGGCGCTCAAGCCGCTGCTCCAGCAGATCCTCGCACGGCGCGAGGTGAGCGAGGCGGAGGCGATGGGCGGTGCGGACGAGACCGATCCCGTCGATGCGCTCCAGCGTGCCGCGCAGGTCGCCGAGGTCGTGATCGGCGTGGACGACCGCCGCCGCGTCACGCCCACCACCTCGACACCCTGGAACCGCGTCGCCCATCTGCGCATCCGCGCGTCCAACGGGCAGCTCTTCCTCGGTACCGGCTTCTTCATCAACAAGCGCACCATCGCCACGGCCGGACACTGCGTCTTCATGCCGAGCCAGGGCGGATGGGCGAAGGAGATCACGGTGACGCAGGGCCGGGATGCCGCCGCGACCCCCTACGGGACGGTCACCGCCAACAGCTTCCGCACGGTGCGCGGCTGGGCTGTCGGGCGCAGGCGGGAATACGACTATGGCGCGATCATCCTGCCGCGCAGCTACACCCAGCGCGCCAGCAGCTTCGGCTTTGCCGCCTTTGGCGATTCCGAGCTGCGGGGGCGCAAGCTCAACCTTGCGGGCTATCCCGGTGACAAGCCCTCGGGGACCTTGTGGTACCATGGCCGCGTGGCGACGAAGGTCTCGGACCGCGTGATCACCTACGACATCGACACCGCCGGCGGGCAGTCCGGCTCGCCGGTCTGGGTACGTTCGGGCAGCGCGCGGACGGTGGTGGGCATCCACACCAACGGCGCGGTGTCGGGCAACTCCGCCACGCGGATCACCCGGCCCGTCTTCGGCAACCTCATGGCCTGGCGCCAGGAAGGGGAGTGAGCCGCGGTGGCCGACACGCGTCGCGGCATGGCGGGCGCGCAGCGGCCTGACCCGTCGCGCCGCGGGCCGCCGGCGAACGATCCGCGGCCGTCGCCGGGCCGCGGGCGCCTGCTCGGCCGTGTCATCGAGGAGGCCGGCCGGCCGGTGGCCGGGGCGCAGGTTATCATCGCCTCCGGCCCCGTTCATGCCGACCTCGGCATGGAGACCGGCGACGATGGGCGCTTCGACTACGGCGCGCTCGAGGCCGGTCGCTACCTGCTGACGGTGCATGCGCCGGGCTTCCAGCCGAGCCGCGCGGACATCCGGGTGATGCCGGACCTCCGGGCGGAGACGGTGATCGTGCTGCGTCGGGCCGGCCTGCCGAAGGGCCGCGGGCCGGCTCCGCAGCCGGAGCCGCCGCGCGACGGCGGGCGCGGCGCCCCGGGCGGCGGCCGGTGGGTGGCGCCGGAGGCGCCGCCCGACCCGGACGATGGCTGGGAGAGTGCCTGAACGGGGGCCCGCGCGTCCGCCAGGCGCGCGGGCTTCACCCCCGACGCAGGAAGTCCAGCGCGGCGTGCCAGGCAGCCCCCGCGCCAGGGCCGAAGTGCCGCGCCGGCGCCGCAAAGGACAGCATCGGCGCGATATGCCCCGCGCCCGGCACCATCACCAGCCGAACCTCCCGCCCCGCGCGCGCCATCGCGGCGGCGAGCCTTTCGCTGTGGAATGGCCCGACCACCGTGTCCGCGGTCCCATGCACCAGCAGCAGCGGCGGCGCGCCCGCCAGCATCGCGGGATCGGGCATCGCCTGGATCATGCCACCCGGCGCCGCGGCGAAGATGCTGCGCACCGGCTCGTCATCCGGCTGCCAGGCGATCGGCGCCGAGACCAGCACGCCGCCCGCCAGCACATCGCGCGCGCACCCCGCCGCCGCCAGCCAGCGCGGATCGAGCGCGACCGCCGCCGCGATGAAGCCGCCGGCCGAATGCCCCATGACGAAAAGCGGCCCCTGCGGCACGCCCGCATCGCGCGCGGCCTCGCCCCGCAGCCAGGCGATCGCGGCGGCGCCGTCGTGCAGGAAATCCGGCCAGCGCCCCTGCGGCCAGAGGCGGTAGTCCGGCAGCGCGACCGCCACTCCCTCCTGCGCCAGCGACCGCGCGAGGAAGCCGTAGTGCCGGCGCGATCCCACCTGCCACGACCCGCCGTGGAAGAAGACGACCAGCGGCGTCGCCGGCGTCGCGCGCTTCGGCAGCACAAGGTCGAGCTTCGCCCGGCCATGCCCGGCATAGCGCAGCCCCCGCAACTCGCGCCCCGCGCGCGGCGTCGCCAGGCCGGCCAGCCGCATCGGCAGGCCGGAGGCCAGCAGGCGCCCGAAAAGGCTCAAGCCAGGAGCTTCTCCTTCGCCTCCACCAGCCCGCGGCGGTCGGCGTCGCTGAGCTCGGGGTAGGACAGGTTCAGCCCCTCCATCGCGCGCGCGATGGCCGCGGCGACGACGAGCCGCGTGAACCACTTGCGGTCGGCGGGTACCACGTACCACGGCGCATGCGGCGCGGCGGTGGCGCGGATCGCCTCCTGGTAGGCCTTCTGGTACTCGTCCCAATGCTCGCGTTCCTGCACGTCCGCGGCGCTGAACTTCCAGTTCTTCTCGGGCTCCTCGATGCGGGCGAGGAAGCGCTTGCGCTGCTCCTCCGGCGAGACGTGGAGGAAGAACTTCAGGACGACCACGCCCTGCCGCGCGAGGTAGCGCTCATAGGCCGCGATGTCCTCCAGCCGCTCGTCGAAGATGCGCTTGGTGACCAGCGAGGGCGGCAGCTTCTGCTTCGCCAGGATGGTGGGATGCACGCGCACCACCAGCACCTCCTCGTACCAGGACCGGTTGTGGATACCGATCTGGCCGCGCTGGGGCAGCCATTGCTGGTGCCGCCAGAGGAAATCGTGGTCGAGCTCCGTCGAGTTCGGCGCCTTGAAGCTCGCGACGTGGCAGCCCTGCGGGTTCACGCCGGAGAAGACGTGCTTGATCGCGCTGTCCTTGCCCGCCGCGTCCATCGCCTGGAACAGGCACAGCACCGACCAGCGGTCCTGGGCATAGAGCTTGTCCTGCATGTCAGCCAGGTACTGGACGCCCTTGGCCAGCATCTCGGCCGCGCCGTCCTTCTCGAGCTCGATCCCGCCGGTGTCCCCGGGCTTGTGGTCCTTCAGCCGGAAGCCCTTGCCGTGCTCCACGCGGTAGCGCGCGAGCAGCTTCTCCGTCGCCTTGTCCATCAGCGCCTCACCTGCCGTTCCGGGTCCGGGCGCAGCATCCAGGCGACGGTTCCCGCCTGCAAGGCCAGCGTGAGCGCGAGCGCCCATCCGTAGCCCGCGCTGGCCCAGCCGCCTGCCGCTGCGCGGGGCCAGAGATCCAGGATCCAGCCGATCGCGTTCTGCAGCAGGACGACCATGGCCAGCATCGCGACGTTGATCGCGGTCGCGACACGCCCCGCGAGTTCCGGCCCGAAGCGCTGGCCGATCACGGCATAGCCGGTCGGCCCCGCCGAGCCGAACAGCGCAAAGGCGAACCACAGCGCGCAGAGCGTCGCCCCGCCATGCGAGGGATCGAGGATCAGCAGCGCCTGGACCGTCATCATCCCCGCGATCGCGACGGCGGGCATCGCCATGGGCGGCCAGCCCCGCCGCTGCAGGATGGACGACGCCTGGCCGAACCCCGCGCTGCCCGCCATCAGCCCGAGCGCGTAGAAGAACAGCGTCGTGGCGCGCCCCGGCTCGTCCAGCCCGCCGACGTCGCGCAGCCAGGGCCCGGCCCAGAGCCCCTGGTAGGTGAAGTTCATCGCGGACAGCAGGGCGATCGCCGGCGCCAGCCTCAGGAAGGCGCGGTGGCGGAAGATGCGCCCGAACTCCAGCGCCTCCTGCGACAGGCGGCGCGGCGCCGGGCGCGGCCCCGGCCCGCGATCCGGCACCGAGACCCAGATCCACAGCGCGACGCAGGCCGCCAGCGCCGCCAGCAGCACGAAGACGCCGCGCCAGCCGATCGCGGGGATCAGGAAGGCAGCGGGGATCGTCGCGGCGAGCGAGCCGAAGGACCCGCAGAACACGCCCCATCCCGTCACCCCGGCGACGCGGTCCCTGGGGTACCACTGCGAGTTCACCTTCAGCATCGCGATCAGCCCCGCCGCGACGCCGACGCCCGTAACGACGCGCCCCGCTGCCAGCATCAGCGGCCCCGTCGCAGCGGCGCAGAGCAGGAAGCCCGCCGCGGCAACGAGGGAGAGCGTCGCCTGCACGCGCCGCGCGCCCCAGACATCAACCGCCACGCCGACCGGCAGCTGCGCCGCCGCATAGGCCGCGAAGAACATCGCGGCGAGCAGCCCGAGCCCGCTGGCCGACAGCGCGAACTCGATCGCGAGCAGCGGCCCGATCGTCGCGACGAGCGTGCGCGAGGCCTGGTTGACGAAGTTCTGGCCCGAAAGAGGGAGCGTGAGGCGTGCGAAGGACGGCGTCGTCACGGAATCCGCAGCCGCACGCTGGTCGGGCAGTGGTCCGACAGCCGGTCGCGCCAGGCCCGTTCGCGCTCGGCATAGACCAGCACCGAGAGGCTGCCCGGCACCAGCCACTCCCGCGCCGCGCCGCCCAGCAGGACGTGGTCGATGAAGGCCCGGCCGCCGCGCGCATCGGACCAGCAGGGTGTGGAGAAGCCCGCGGTCGGACGTGCGATCGGGGCGGCGTCCTCGACCACGCGAAGGAAGTCGTCGCCCGGCGCCATGCGGCGGTTGAAGTCGCCGAGGATCGCGAAGGCCATGCCCTCGCGCCGCCGCGCCTCGGCCCAGCGCGCGATGATCTCGGCCTGGCGCCGCAGCCCCTGGCATTCCGGGGGACCGCGATCCAGCGCATCCTCGCGGCAGCCCGCATTCAGGTGCACCGACAGCAGCCGCAGCCGCGCGCCGCCCGGCAGCTCCACCGTGATGTCGGCGCCGCGTCGGAGGCTCCGCCGCGCGCCGGCGCGGATGTCGAGCTCCGCCAGGTCGGGGTTCGCGGTGAAGCGCAGCGCGCGCCGCACGGCGAAGCCCGGGCGCTGGACGTCATCCTCGTCGGTCAGGTGGAAGGCATAGGCGTTTGCGTCGAAGATGCGCGCGGCCGCGCGCTCCCCGTCGATCTCCTGGATCGCGACGACATCGGCGTCCAGCCGCCGCGCATAGCCCTGCAGCAGCCGCCAATCCCCGGGGGATCGAGCGCGGAACTCGCGCGGCAGGTCGGGATCGCCGGTCGGGCGCAGCGTCGCCCAGGCGATGTTCCAGGTCGCGAGCTTGATCTCGGCCGCCGCCGGCCAGGCCAGCAGCAGGCAGAGCATCAGCGGCAGCAATCGGATCGGAGGCACCCCGGCTTTCTCGTCTTCCCCGGCCGGCTTGGCAATGCGAGGCTGCGCCGCGAAGGGGGATCCCGCCATGCGCGCTGTTCTCGTCGCGGTTCTGCTGGCGCTCGGCCTGCCGGCCCTGGCACAGGGCACGAAGGACGCGCCCCCGGGGCAGGCAGCGCCGCCGTCCCAGCCCCAGGCCCAGGCACCGGCGCCGGCGCCGGGCCAGCGCACGCCGATGGCCATCGTCACGGCCCTTCCGCAGGAGATCCTGGGCTTCCGGCGCGATGGCGATCCCGTGGACTACGAAAGCCGCTCGCCGGGCCTCGGCGCATCGGTGAACTACCGCAGGATCGGCGGGGCGGGGCTGGTCACGGTCTATGTCTATGACGGCTACACCCCGCCGCGGCGCCTGGCCGATGGCGTGCGGGCCGAGGAGGTGGCGGCGCATCTGCGCAGTGCCGGCAACGAGATCGTGCAGGCCGCGCAGCAGCGCGGCACGAAGCTGACGGGACCGGTGGAGGTCGCTGCCGCGCCGGGCCCGACCGGCCAGCCCGCGATGCGCTGCCAGCGCTGGGGCATGCTGCTCGACAACGGCGAGACCGCGGAGAGCCATCTCTGCCTCGGCGTGCTGCAGGGGCGGCTTCTGAAGCTGCGGGTGACGCAGCCGCCGGTGCCCGCGACGCGCGACGCGGAGGTCGCGGCCTTCGGCGCGGCGGTGGTGCGGGCGTTGGTGGGGGCTCCGGGCGGGAAGTAGGCGTCAGAGCAGCGCAGGGGCCTCGGCCGCGACGGGCTCCTGGGTGTCCTCGACAGACCTTGCACCGGCGGCCAGCAGCAGGTCGGCGATCTCATCGAACGCGGCGGCGTCGCGCGTCGGGTCATGGAAGGAATCCCCGGCGCGGCTGCCGCGCGGCACCCAGATCACGGTCTCGTAGCGCGCCCGGGTCAGCAGCACGCGATAGGTATTCAGGATGTGGCGCCGCTCCTCCGCGTTGCGGACAGTCTGCCAGGCCGTGCCCGCGAAGCGCCGCTGCTCCCAGCCCTGCCGCCACAGCATGTCGCCGCCCCAGGCCAACCCGACCACGTCGAGCTCCAGCCCCTGGCAGTCATACTCCGTCGCGAAGGTCTCCAGCGCCTCGGAGGACCGCACGTCGTCCGGCCATCGCCGCAGGAACCAGTCGGCAACATCCTCCGCCTGCACGCCGAGGCCGTCGGCACGCAGGCGCTTGGCGCCCGCGGAGGCGACCAGCCCCGAACGGCGGCGGCCCCGCGCCAGGCGACGCAATGCGCGTCGCAGCGCATCGAGCTCGCGCGTGACCAGGAAGGGCAGGGCGGGCGCGGCGTCCGCGATGGCGCGCGCCTCCGCGACCTCGCCGCGCAGCAGCGCGTCCACCCAGGCTGCGCCGGCGGCGTCGCGCACGCTGCGCACCGGCACGGTCAGGTCGAGGTCGTCGTCGCGGTCGAGGCACTCCGGCCAGCCCTCGGCGAGGCGCTGCACGGGATCTGCCGCGCCCACCGCGCGGGGCGGTGCGACCGCGCGCCAGTTGCCGTTCGACGCCGCGACGCAGTCGCCCCATTCGCGCAAGCCCGCCTCGCCGGTGTTGATCTCCTGGCCGTTCCCGATCAGGGCGACGACCACTGCCCAGCCCTCGTGCCGCGCCATGATCTCCAGCGTGTGCGCGGGCTCGCTCATCGTCAGGCGCGACGGCTTGTTGCGCGTGCCGAGCCGCGCCTTCGCCTGATCCCAGGCGCGCTGCGCCTCGTCGAAGACGATCAGCCGGTCCGGCGGCGCGCGGTGCTGCGGGTCCGTCGCGCAATCCTCGAGGAAGCGGTGCACGTTCTGAAGCCGCGTCCTGGCGCGCCGCACGGCTTCGTCGCGCCTGCATTCCCTGCGCTCGACGGCGTCGTTGACCAGGGCGGCGCGCAGCACCTCGACCAGCGGGACATTTCCCGTGAGGAACGCGCTGTCGGCCTGGCCGAAGACTGCGTTCAGCCCGCACAGCGTCTTGCCTGCGCCGGGGATGCCGGTCACGACCACCAGGCGCTTGTCGCGGGCGGCCTGCGCGGCGCGCACCGAGCGGCGGATCGCCTCGGTGGTGCGCGTCAGGTTCACCG
This sequence comes from Falsiroseomonas sp. HW251, assembly GCF_050563545.1. Classification (NCBI taxonomy): domain Bacteria; kingdom Pseudomonadati; phylum Pseudomonadota; class Alphaproteobacteria; order Acetobacterales; family Roseomonadaceae; genus Falsiroseomonas; species Falsiroseomonas sp. HW251. The sequence continues at coordinate 66,119 of NZ_JBNXUM010000004.1, read as the reverse complement.
TGTCGGCACGCGCCTGCGCGATCTCCGCCACGCCGTTGCGGACATAGAGCATCGTCGCGGCCTCGATGATCGTCGGCACCGGGCGATAGTCGGCCGCGAGCCACGCCGCGCCGTCCAGCGGCCTTGCCGCAGCTGGCAGCTCGGCCTGGATCCAGCGGAACAGCGCGGCCAGCGACGCGTGGCCGCAGGCCAACGTCTCCGTCGGGTTCGGCGGCAGCAGCCAGGGCTGCACGGGCGGCACGAAGGGCGTATCGCCCGCGACCAGCACCGGCACGATGACATGCCGGCGGCTGCCGGCATGGAAGTCGCGGAGGTCGAGCGCGTAGTCCTCGGCCTCGGCCTTCATCGCGTTGGTCGGGTCGCCCGTCTTGAACTCGATCGCGAGGATCGCGCGGTCGGTCAGCACCACCGCGTCGATGCGCTTCTCAAGCCGCAGCAGGTCGTATTCCAGCGCGACGGTCCAGGCGTCGCCGCCCGCCGTCGCTATTGCGTCGCGGAGCGCGGAGACCTGGCGATCCCAGGCGAATTGCTGGTCGGCCGCGCCGGGCAGTCCTTTGGCCTGCTGCGCCCCGGCGAGCCGCCCGACCGTATCGGCGACCTCGCGCCGGATCAGATCGGCGCCGCTGCAGTGAAACCAGGCGCGCAACTCAGGTGGACAGGCACGCCGCGTTCAGCAGCCCCACGCTCACTGCCACCGCCGCGCGCAGCGTCGCACCCGCCATGTGGCCTTCCTCCAGCGCCTCGCGCTGGTTGCCGCCGAGCAGCTTGCCCATCGCGAAGAAGCAGGCCAGCTGCACCGCCAGCGCGACGACGCCCCACACCACCGCGTCCACGATGTTGATCGAATGCGAGAGCGCCGAGGCGATCGGTAAGCAGAAGCCCAGCATCGCGCCGCCGAAGGTGACCGCCGCCGCCGTGTTCCCCGCGCGGATCAGCGACAGCTCGTCATGCGGCGTGATGCGCATGAAGATCCACATCGACGCGACCAGCATCGCGATCCCCGCGACGAAATAAGCCAGGAATCCCGGCAGGGTGGCGAGGCTCGTCATGTCGGTCCGGTCCCCCAGATGGAAGCGAGATCGCTATTCGAAGTAGTGCGGCACGAAGCGGCTGGTGTCGCGCGTGATCGGCGTCGCGTCCTCGCGGATGCCGATGCCCGCGGCCTGGCCCGCGATCACCCAGCTCCCCACCACGGGATAGCGCCCGTCGAATTTCGGCAGCTCGGCATAGGCCTGCCAGACGCGCGGCTGATCGGCATAGGGCCCGTCCGTTTCCGCCATCCCCGGCGCGAGCACGTTCGAACCCTCCCGGCCCCAGATCGGCTTCGAGACCTCCGGCCGCCCCGTCTTGCCCGGCTCCAGGAAGGCCGGCAGGAGGTTCGGGTGGTCCGGGAACAGGTGCCACAGCAGCGACAGGAAGGCCTTGGACGACGGCACCAGCCGCCAGGCCGGCTCGATCCAGCGCGTGCGTGCCTTCGGGATGTTGGCGCCGAACTGCTCGCGCAGCAGCCAGTCCCAGGGATAGAGCTTGAAGATCGCCGCGATCTCGACCTCGTCCAGGTCGCGGAAGCTCGTGCCGTTCCAGCCGATCTCGTCCATGTAGAGGAAGCGCGCGTCGATCCCCGCCTGCATCGCGGTGTCGCGGAGGTAGTCCACCGTGCCCTTGTCCTCGTCGCTGCCGCGCGCGCAGCAGAAATGCACGGGGTTCGGCAGCTCCATGGTCGGCCAGGCCGCGATCAGCTTCTCATGGATGGAGTTGAACTGGTCGGCCTGCGGCCCGCCGGTGGCGATGCGGCTTTCCAGCCATTCCCACTGCACCACCGCGGCCTCGAACAGCGCGGTCGGCGTGTCGGCGTTGTATTCCAGCAGCTTCGGGGGACCGACGCCGTCCCAGCGCAGGTCGAAGCGGCCGTAGATCGAGGGCTCGCCGCGCCCCCAGCTCGCCTTCACCAGCGCCCAGGCGCCGCTGGGAATGCCGAGCGGGCCGTTCAGGTCCTTCTCGATGGCATGCGCAGCCGCCTGCAGGCAGAGCCGCTCCAGCTCCTCCGTCGCGGCTTCCAGCCGATCCACCTGCTCGGCGGTGAAGACGTAGCAGGCCGTCTCGTCCCAATAGGGCTCGCCCGCGATCTCGGCGTAGGAGAAGCCGAGACGCCGCGCATGCTCGCGCTGGTCCGGCCGGGGATCGAGACGCAGGCGGCGCATGGATCAGGAGCCCGAGGAGGAGCCGTGCGACGAGGCCGTGGCGCCGAAGCCGCCGCGGCTGCTGCTCGACGAGCTCGACGAGCTGCTCGATCCGCTGTCCGATGACGAACGGCCGGAGAACCAGCTGCCGGTATAGGCGCTGCCGCTGCTGCCGTAGCTCCGCCCGAAGAACCAGGGGAACCAGCCGCCGCCGCCGGAGTGGTAGGTCCGGCCACTGCTGGACGACGTAGAGGACGACGACGACGTCCCCACCTGCGAGCAGAGCTCCATCGCATTCGGAAGGTTCTGCTGCTTCGCCTGTTCGCAGGCGAATCGCCGCGTCTGGTCGTTGACCTGCGGCGGGGGCGCGGATTCTCCGCAGGCCGTCATGGCGACGAGCCCGCCGCCGAGCAGCACGAGACGCAGGACACGGGTGCGCTTCATGGACGGTAGCGTAACATGCCGGCCATGCGACTTCGATAGCCCACTGTGTTGCGCGTGTTGCGGCCCGCCATGGTGACGTCGAGATTTCGCGCTTCCTTCTCGCAACCCTCGGCCCCTCCGCGCCCTTATTGTGCAGTGCGGCATAGATGGCGGACGGCCCTTCGGGCCGGCGTCTCCGCACCGGCCCCGGACCTGCTGCGGTCCCGGCCATCATTTGAGTCAGCACAAGGGGACAGCAATGTCGGAATTCATCACGCCGCGCGAAGCGCGGGCGCTGGGCGGAGCCATGGGTCGTGCGGCGGGCAGCTTCGGCCGGGCCACGGAACGTGCCGAGGGCGTCGCGCAACAGGCGACCCAGCGCGCCATGGGTACCGCGATCGACACCGCGATGGCCACCAGCCGTGCCTGGTTCGACCTGATGCTGCGCATGCAGCGCGCCTCGCTCGCCTCGCTCTCGGTCTACAGCCCGCACCACGACGTCAGCATCTCGACGCCCGAGCTGCATGAAGGGCAGGAGGCGAACGTGCTGCAGCTCGGCGAGGAGAGGCTGAATGTCGGCACGCGCACCGTGCCCGGCAACGTCACGCGCATCCGCCGCCGCGTCGTCGCCGCGCCGGTCGAGCAGGAAGTCACGCTGCGCGACGAGCATGTCGTGGTGGAACGCCGCCCGGCCGGCCAGGCCGGCGCGCCGGAAGGCGTGCTGACGGAGACCATCGTCGAGATGCGCGACAGCACCCAGGTCGCTGAGGCCTGGAAGAGCGTGCATGTCGCCGAGGAGGTCGTGCTCCGCCGCGAGGTGACGGAGCGCAGGCAGCGCGTGCGCGAGACGCTGAAGCGCGACGTGCTCGAGGTCGAGCAGGACAACCGCGATCAGCACCGCGCCGAGGCCGCCGTGGGGCGTGCGATCGAAGGCAGCGTCGCCGAGGCCGCGCGCCGGGCCGAGACCGAGGCGCGTGCCGAGCAGTCCAGGGAGTCCGAGGACGAGCGGCGCCGCCGCGAGGCGCCGAAGGACCACGGCCCGCAGGGCGGCCCTGGCCGCAAGGGCTGACGGGGCAGGGCGGGCCTCAGGGCCCGCCCCGCTTCCGCGTCGGCCAGGTCGCCAGGAGCAGGCTGCCCGTCAGCAGGACGAAGCCCGCGGCGTGCACGCTGGTGAAAGGCTCGTTCAGCACGAAGACCGCGACGGCAGCGGCGGTCGCCGGCAGGAAGGCCGTGAAGACGCCGGCGATCCCCGCCGGCACGCGCTTCATCGCGGCATACCACAGCAGCAGGCAGAGCACGCTGCTCGTCAGGCTGTGGAAGACCAGCAGCGCGGCGACGGGGAAGGACGCCAGCGCGCCGACCGCGCCCAATCCCGGTAGCGCCAGCGGCAGCAGCATCACGAGGGAGAAAAGCTGCATCCAGAAGCTCGCGGTGACGACCGGCACCTCGCCCGCGATGCGGCGCGCGAGCAGGACATACATCGCCTCGCCGCAGACGCCGGCGAAGACCAGCAGGTTGCCGAGCGCGCTGCCGTGCCCGTCGGCCGCCACGCGCGCCAGGACCAGCGCCCCCATGCCGAAGGCCGCCAGCGCGACGGCCGCCCATTGCCGTGCCGGCAGCCTCTCCCGCAGCCAGGCCGCGCCGCCGACCGCGACGACGGCGGGCAGCGTCGCCAGGATCAGCCCGGCCTCCAGCGCCGTGGTCAGGCGCAGCCCCGCGAGCAGCGCGAGGTTGTAGAGCAGCGTGCCGAACAGCGCCTGCAGCGCCAGGTTCCAGAGGCCCCGCGGCGCGGCGCGCAGCCCGCCTTCCATCGCGCGCGCCAGCGGCAGCAGCACGATCACGGCGAGGGCGCAGCGCAGCGCCAGGATCAGCGCGACCGGCAGGCTGTCGGCGAGCAGCTTGGCGACGGCGACATTGGCGCCGACCAGCGCCATGGACAGCGCGAGCTGTGAATAGGCGAGGAGCATGGGGTGCAGTCTATTCCGGCGGGATGCCGGCGCGGCGCAGCACCTCGGCCCAGCGCGCGTAATCCTCCGCCATGACGCGCGCGAAGCCGTCGGGCCCGGCCTCGCGCATACCGAAGCCGGCCGCCGCCAGCCGCGTCCGCAGCGCGGGATCGCGGAAGGCCGTGGCGAGGTCGCCCGCGAGCTGGGCAACGAGGTCGGGCGCCATGCGCGGTGGTGCCTGGATGCCGAACCAGCTGCCGGCCTCGTAGCCGGGATAGCCCTGCTCGGCGATGGTCGGGACATCGGACAGTTCCGGCCAGCGCCCCGAGCCGGTGGTGCCGAGGGCGATCTCGCGCCCATCCGCGATGGCGGGCTTCGCCAGCAGCATGGACTGGAAGGCCGCGCGCACCTCGCCGTTCAGCACCGCGGCCTGGGCCAGCGCGGCGCCGGTGTACTGGACATGGGTGAATTCGATCCCCGCCATCTGCGCCAGCAGCAGGGCCGCGAGATGCGGCGTGTTGCCGATGCCCGACGAGGCCATGGTGACGTCGCCGGGATGCGCGCGCGCGTAGTCCACGAAGGCGGCCAGGCTGCGCGCGGGCATCGAGGGTGTCACCACAAGCACGACGGGATACTCCGCCATCAGCAGCAGCGGCGTGAAGTCGCGCAGCGGATGGTAGGGCAGGCGCGCGAAGAGCCCCGCCGACTGCACCTGCGCGGAGGTGCCGAGCAGCAGCACAAGCCCGTCCGGCGCGGCCCGCGCGACGTATTCCGCCGCGATGTTGCCGCCCGCGCCGGGCCGGTTCTCCACCGCGACGGGCTGCCGCCAGAGCAGCGACAGCCGCTCCGCCATCAGCCGCGCCAGCACGTCCGTTGCCCCACCCGGCGCGAAACCCGAGACGATGCGCACAGGCCGCGACGGAAAGCGCGGCTGCGCCTGCGCGACGGCCGGCAGGGCCAGCGCGACCAGGCTGCGGCGAAGCAGGGACGGGGGCGTGCTCACGACAGGCCGGACCCTACCCCGGAAGCTGCCCCCGCCAGAAGACGCTGGCCTCGCATGCCGGACGGGCCGATTCAGACCTCCGGGCCTCGTGGCCCTGCGGTCATCGGGCCGTCTCAGCCCTGCCCGAGGAAGTCCAGCATCAGCCGGTTGAGCTCGTCCGCATGCGTCGCCGCGAAGCCGTGCGGCGCGCCCGCGATCACCTCGAGCCGCGCGTTGCGCAGCATCCTGGCCGCGCGCCTCGCGGAACCGTCGATCGGCACGATCTTGTCGGCGTCGCCATGCGCGACCAGGACGGGGATGTCGATCCTTGCGAGGTCGGCCGAGAAATCGGTCTCGCCGAAGGCGGTGACGCAGCGCTCGGTCGCGAGTGGCGAGGCCGCCCAGGCGATCCACTTGCTGAAATGCACGAGCTCCCCGCCGCCGAGCCATTGGCCGTAGAAGGAGGGGAAGAAGCTGTCGAGGAAGGCGAGCCGGTCCTCCCGCAGCTTGGCCTTCATCTGGTCGAGCACGGCGCGGTCGACGCCATCGGGGTTGTCGGCCGACTTCACCACCGAGGGCGTCACCGCGCCGAGCAGCATCGCCTGGCGCACGCGATGGCTGCCGTAGCGGCCGAGATAGCGCGCGACCTCGCCGCCACCCATCGAGAAGCCCACCAGCGCGGCGTCGCGCAGGTCGAGCGTTTCCATGAGCACCTGCAAGTCGTCGGCGAAGCTGTCGTAGTCGTAGCCGCCGCCGGGCTTGCCCGACTGGCCGAAGCCGCGGCGGTCATAGGCGATGACGCGGTAGCCCGCCTCGACCAGCGGGCTGAACTGCTTCTCCCACATGCGGTGACTGAGCGGCCAGCCATGGATCAGGACGACGGGGCGGCCCACTCCCATCTCTTCATAGTGGATCTCGGTGGCGTGGGGGGGGTCGGTGGTGACTCGGGGCATGGAGGGGTCCTTCGCGGCGGAATAGCCGCGCCCCCCGAAAGCGTGGGAACCGGAAGGGTTGCCGGCCTATTCCTCAGCGCCACGTTTGAAGGGCGACAGCTCCGACAATTCGGCGATGTTGCGCAGCATCGCCGGCCGCTCGCGCGCCAGGAAATCGGCCACCGCGTTCGACAGCCCGCGATGCGCGATCCAGTGCGCGGAATAGGTCGGCACGGGAAGATAGCCGCGCTGGATCTTGTGCTCGCCCTGCGCGCCGGCCTCGACACGGGGCAGGCGGTGCTCGATCGCGAAGTCGATTGCGCGGTAGTAGCAGAGCTCGAAATGCAGAAAGGGCGCGTCCACCACCGCCCCCCAGTTCCGGCCGTACAGCGCCTCGTCGCCCAGCAGGTTCAGCGCGCCGGCCACGGGCTCTCCGTCCTGCTCGGCCACCATCAGCACGACGCGGTCGCCGAGCGCCTGGCCCAGCAGCGGCCAGAAGCGCGGCGTCAGATACGCGCTGCGGCCCCATTTCTTGTCGGTGGTCGCCTTGTAGAAGCGGTGGAAGGCCTTCCAGTGCCGCTCCGTGATCTCGTGTCCGCGCAGCGTCTTCAGGACATAGCCGCCGGTCTCGGCATCGCGGCGCTCGCGCCTGATCTGCTTGCGCTTGCGCGACGCGAGCGCGCCGAGGAAGTCGTCGAAGGTGCCGTAGTTGTCGTTCGACCAGTGGAACTGCGTGCCGATGCGCTGCAGCCAGCCGGCTTCGCCGAGCGCCGTCCATTCGTATTCCGTGCAGAAGGTCGCGTGGACCGAGGAAAGGTCGAGCTGCCTGCAAGCCTGCACCAGCCCCTGCGCCAGCGCGTCCACGCGCAGCCCCGACGCCGGATGCACCAGCAGCCGCGGCCCCGGCACCGGGCTGAAAGGCGCGCAGACCTGGAGCTTGGGGTAGTAGCTGCCGCCCGCGCGCTCATACGCGTCGGCCCAGCCATGATCGAAGACGTACTCGCCCTGACTGTGCGACTTCGCATACATCGGCGCGCAGGCCAGCAGCGCACCCTTCGCGTCGCGCAGCGCGGCGTGCTGCGGCAGCCATCCGCTGCGCCCGCCGACCGATCCGGATTCCTCGAGCGCCGCGAGGAAAGCGTGGCTGACGAAAGGATTTCCCGAGTCGGCGCAGGCATCCCAGTCAGCGGCCGGGATCTCCGCCACCGACCGGTGCAGCGTCAGGCTGAGCTCAGGGCCGCTGTCGGGCATGGGCGTCAGGTTGGGCCGTCCGCCCCCGGCACAAGGCTCACTCGATCTCGAACATGCCCTCGACCTCGACGGCGGAATCCATGGGAAGAGACGGGCAGCCCACTGCGGCACGCGCATGCTTGCCCTTCTCCCCGAACACCGCGACGGCCAGGTCCGACGCCCCGTTGATGACGGCGGGATGCTGCGTGAAGTCCGGCGTGCAGGCCACGAAGCCGCCGAGCCGCACTACGCGCTTCACCTTGTCGAGCTCCCCGACGGCCGCCTTCACCTGCGCCATGAGGTTGATGAAGCAGAGCCTCGCCGCGCGCTGTCCGTCCTCGATGGACACCCCGGCGCCGAGCTTCCCGGTGACCGCGACCTTGCCGCCCTCGAGCGGGATCTGGCCGGAGACGACGACGAGCTTCCCCACGACGTTGAACCCGATGTAGTTCGCGACGGGCGCGGCCGGCGTCGGCAGCGTGATCCCGAGTTCAACCAGCTTCGCCTCGATCGCGCCGGCCATGGCAATTCCCCTTGCTTCCGAAGTGCCGAGACTGCCGCCTGGCGCGGCTCAGCGCCAGTCCGGGCGGTAGACCTCGGCCGCGTCCGGCCGGCGCGGCAGGGGGAGCGTGTCGGTAAGTAGCGCGCAGGCCGCCGCGACGCGGGCGGGATCCACGCGGCCGAGGCCGAGGCGCGCGGCATCGGGATGCGCCATCTCCGCCGCGATGGTGCGCTGCCAGCGTCGCGTCTCCGCGGTCAGGTGGATCGGCGCGCACGCGGCGACGGCGGCCACGCCGCGCACGGGATCGGCGACCGCCGACGCGAAGCCGCGCGCGACCGCGCGCAGCAAGCGATCCACCACGCCCGCCTCCGCCGCCAGTGCGCGGGAGACGATGAGCGCATTGCCCATGAGCTCCGGGCAGGTCTCGGCATAGCGCAGGAAGCGCAGCCGCGGCGCGATGTGGTCGAGCCCGCTCGCCTCGAGGCTCGCGAGGATGGTGTTGACGAAGCCGAAGACGCCCTCGGCCGCGCCGTCCTCCACCATCGCGCGCGCCTGTTCGGCGAGCGTCGCCGCCGAGGGCAGGAAGGCGACCGAGGCCGTATCGATCCCGCCGCGGCGGGCGAAGGCGGGGAAGGCGACAAGCGCGGCGTCGCGCGCATGCCCGCTGACCCGGCGCTCCGCGAGGTCGGCGGCGCGGTGCACCGGCCCGTCGGCGGCGACCGCGATGGTGAGCGGCGTCTCGCCGAAGGGCACGAAGGCCGCGACGGGGCCGATGCCCGGCGCCTCGTGGCCGAGGCGCGCGATCAGCGCGGCCATGTCGCCATAGGCGGCGTCGCAGCCCTGCATGTCCTCGACGACCGCCGCCGCGCCGCGACCGGGGCGCCACTCCACGGCGAGGCCTTCCGCGGCCAGCTGGCCATCGGCCTCGGCCAGGAAGAAGCCGGCATGCGGGCCGGCGAAGCCGGAATTCAGCAGGACGGAAAGCCGCCTCATCGCGGCGCCGCGCGATGCGGCGGCAGGAAGGCGTCGGTGAACAGCGCGGCGGGATCGGGCGGCGCCAAGCCGAGGCTCGTCGCATGCAGGGCGACGCCGCGGGTGAAGCGCGCGGGATCTACAGCGCCGAAGCCTTCGCCGCGCCCCATCTCGACGGCGAGCGTCGCATCCCAGCGCAGCCGCTCGACCCTTGCATCGGCACCGGGCGCGAAGCGCAGCACCACCTCGATCGCTGCGTCGGGATCGGCCAGCGCCTCCTCCAGCCCGCGGTCGAAGGCGGTGAGCAGCGCGCGCAGCGCCGCGGGGTGGTCGCGCACCAACGCGCGGGACGCCATGACCGCGCTGCCATGCAGGTCGGGCACGAGATCGGCGTAGCGGAACTGCCGGAACTCCGCCTCGGCGTCGCGCCCCTGCGCCGCAAGCGCGGCCGCGAGCGTGCTGGCATAGCAGAACAGGCCCTCCGCCTCGCCGGCCAGCACGCGGTCGGCGAGCGCGGCCATCGCGCCCTCGGCCGGCAGCACCGCGACGGCGTCGCGCGCCAGGCCGGTCGCCGCGCAGAAGGCGCCGAAGGTCCGCAGCGCGACGTCGGAGGCGTGCCCGATCATCCGCGCGCCGGCGAGGTCGCGCGGCGCTGCGATGGCGCTGCCGCGCGGCAGCGCGATGCAGGACGGCGAGGCATCGAAGGTCGCATAGACGCCGATCGGCGCGTCGCGGTCGCGCGCTGCAACCTCGACGAGCGCGTGGATGTCGCCATAGGCCAGGTCATAGCCGCCCGCCGCCAGCCCCGGCGCCGCGTTGAACGCGCCGCTGCCCGGCGTGAGGTCGAGCTCGACGCCCGCCGCATCGACATGCCCGCGCGCGATTGCCAGCAGCAGCCAGCATTGCGGCCCGCTGAACCCGGTGTTGAGCAGCATCCGCAAGCGCATCCCGCGATGAAAAGGCATTTGTCGCGATGCTGCAATGCGGCATGATCGTCCGAGCCAAGGAGAGACGGATGATCCGACGTCGCGCCACCCTGCTGGCGGGCGCAGCGCTGGCGCTGCCCTCGATCGCGCAGGCCCAGTCGCCCTGGCCCTCGCGCCCCGTGCGCATCCTGATCTCCTTCCCGCCGGGCGGGTCGAGCGACTACGTCGCCCGCGTCATCGCGCCGGCGATGAGCGAGATGTTCGGCCAGCAGTTCATCGTGGAGAACAAGCCCGGCGCCGGCGGCATGCTGGCGGCCGAGCAGCTGAAGCGCGAGCCCGCGGACGGGCACGTCTTCCTGCTGTCGAACAACGCGCCCTTCACCATCGCGCCGACGATGTTCCCGCGCATCACCTACGACGTGATGCGCGACTTCACGCACATCGCCTATCTCGGCGCGACCTATGGCGGCTTCGTCACGCATCCCTCGACGGGCGTGCGGACAGTGGCCGAGGCGGTGGCGAAGGCCAAGGCGCAGCCGGGGAAGCTCACCTTCGGCTCCTCCGGCGTCGGCTCGATCGGGCACATCACGGGCAACACCTTCGCCGGGCTCGCGGGGATCGAGATCCTGCACGTGCCCTATCGCGGCGCGGGGCCGCTGCGCGTGGATCTCTCGGCCGGCACGGTCGGCATGGCCTTCGAGGGGCTGGTGACGAACCTGCCCGCGATCCGCGCCGGCGCGCTGAACGGGCTGGCGGTGACGGCGGAACAGCGGCTGAGCCTGGCGCCCGACGTTCCGACCTTCCGCGAGCTCGGCTACGACATCGTCGTGAAGAACTGGCACGGGCTGTCCGGCCCGCCAAGCGTACCGGCGCCGATCGTGGGGCGGCTGCAGCAGGGTTTGGCGGAGATCTGCGTCCGTCGCGCCATCACCGATCAGTTCATGACGATCGGCAACTTCTTCACGCCGATGACGACGGCGGAGTTCAACGCCTTCGTCGCGGCGGAGATCGCGCTGTGGCGGCCGATGATCCTGGCCGCCGACGCCGTGGACAAGGGATAGGGCCCGTCAGACAACGCCGCGCGGGTCGGTCTGGCGGGTCTTTTCCGCCCTGGGTTCGTCAGCCGGCTTGCCGATGGAACAACCATCGGCTGCGCCGTCTTCCTGCCCAGGCCGGAAAATCCCTCGCCAGCCCTCAGCCGCGGGCGTTTTCTGACGGGCCCGTCGATCAACTCGCCAGCCTGATCTGCCGCCGCCGTCCGCGCGGCGAGAGGGATTCCGGCAAATCCATCGGCAGGAGGGTCAGCTGCTCCGTCGCGCGGCCGACCGTGTCGGGGGCGCAATCCGCCTCCGTGGGATCGTGCAGGTCCGTGCGGCCGAGATACTCACGCGCCAGCTTGCGGAAGGCCCAGTCGAGGACGGAGGTCGCCCGCCGGATCGCGGGATCGCCCTCTACCGCCCCGGCGGGGCCGAAGCGGGTATAGGCATAGGCCTCGACGTAGCTCGCCAGCGGCACGCCGGCGCCGAGCCCGATCGAGACCGCCTGCATCATCGCCTCCATCAGGCTGCGATAGGCCGCGCCCTCCTTCGTCAGCGCGATGGCGAGTTCGGTCGGCTGGCCGTTCGCGTCCTCCGTCGTGCGCAGCACGACGCGGTGCCCGCCGACCATCGCCTTCCACACCGCCCCCGTCGGCCGGCCGAGCGGCAGGGCCGGGCCGCGCACGGGCGTCGCGGCGGGGCGCGCCGGCGCGGCCTCGGCCGCCGGCATCGGGGGGGCGGCATGCAGGAAGGGCGAGACGGCCTGGGCCATCGCGACCCAGGCCTCGTGCGGCACCGGGGCGAGCAGCGCCCCGGCGCGCGGCCCGGCGCGCAGTGCGGCGCGGGTCGGCTGGTCGGTCACCCAGCCCTCGCGGTCGAAGGTCAGGCGGGACGGGCCCGCGGCCGGTGCGAAGCCGCCGCTCTCGGCGCCCAGCATCCGCTCCACGGCGTCCGGGGCGGCGATCGCGACCAGGCCGAGATGGCGCAGCCCGGCGCAGCCCGCAGCGGCGTCCAGCGCGGCGCGCGCCGCTTCCGCCAGTCCTGGCACCTGCGTCGCGGTGGGCGGGGAGGGGGCGAGCAGGCAGACCGGCTCCCGCGCGCCGAGGATGTCGGCGATGCGGCCGCTCTCGGCCTCGGCCGCGCCGCGGGTCAGCGCCGCGATGGCCGCGGCCGTGGCGCGCGCGGCGTCGCTGTCATAGGCCAGCCGCAGCCCCGCCAGCAGCCCCGCGAGGTCGGCAAAGCCGATCGCCAGGCGCTGCGCCTTGCCGCCGGTCAAGATGTCGAGCGCCCGGACGCCGAGCGCGACAGCCTCGGCATAGCCCGTGATGTCGAGATCGCCATCGGGCTCGAGGAAGGCGGGCAGGTTCAGCACGAAGCGGGAAGGCGCCTTGGCGTCGCCCCGCCAGACCGACAGGCCGGGGGCGCCGCGGCGGGCGAGGACGAGCGCGCGCAGCCCCTCCGCGAAGCCCCGCGCCTCGGCGTCGTCGGCCAGCAGGCCGAGCCTGCGGCCGCGCTCGGCCAGCGTAGCGATCCAGGCCTCGGCCAGGCGGGGCAGGACGACCGGGCCGGCGCCGGGCGCGATGGCGGCCAGCGCCGAGGCCTCCTCCTCCTCCCATTCCACGGGAAGGGCGATCGCGCGGGGGGCGGAATCCGGGTCCGGCGCGGCTCTCACGCGCCACAGTGCCACACCGTCCCAGAGGGTTCCGCGCAGGCTGGACATGGCCCGCATCCTGGCCGCGACTCGGCGGGGCGGCAAGCCATATCTGGGGGTGATGTGGGGCCGGCACCCCAACATTCTGTGGAGAAAATGTGGATAAGGCCCGGGCACCCCGGTGTTTTGCGCGGCTTGCCCGTCTGTGCGACATTGGGCCCATACCGCAGATGCGAACGGCGCCCCCGAGGCGCATCGAGGAAGCCTATGTTCGAGCGCATGCTCGCCCGCGCCGCCGGCCGCGAGATCGGCACCGACCGGTTCGGCAACACCTACTACGAGTCCCGCGCGGACTACCGCGCCTATGGCCGCAAGCGGCGCTGGGTCATCTATGCCAGGGGCCAGGACCCCACGACGGTCCCGCCGGAGTGGCATGGCTGGCTGCACCACACCACTGACGCCCCGCTGCCCGAGGCGAAGAAGCACCCCTGGATGGTGGAGCATCGCCCGAACCCGACCGGCACGGCGAACGCCTATCGCCCGAAGGGCCACGACTACGAGGGCGGTCGCCGCCAACTGACCGCGGGCGACTACGAAGCCTGGACGCCGGGAAGCTGACCAGCCGATGAAGGGACGTTCGATCGCGGAGGTCGCGGCCGGCGCGGTGGTGCTGGCGGTCGCCGCGGTGTTCCTGGTCTTCGCGATCACCAATTCCGGCCGCAGCGGCGTCTCCGGCACGGGGCTCACGCTGCGCGCCAAGTTCGACAGCATCGCCGGCCTCGCGCCCGGCGCCGATGTCCGCATCGCCGGCGTGAAGGTCGGCTCCGTCCTGGACCAGCGCATCGATCCCCAGACTTTCCTCGCCGTGCTGACGCTGCGCCTCGACGGCAATCTACGCATCCCCTCCGACAGCTCAGCCGAGATCGCGAGCGAGGGGCTGCTCGGCGGGCGCTACGTCTCCATCGTGCCGGGCGGCGCGGAGCGCATCCTCGGCCAGGGCGGCGAGATCACCATCACGCAGTCGTCGGTGAGCCTGGAATCCCTGCTCGGCCGCTTCATCTTCTCGATGACGGAAGGCCAGGGGAATTCCCGGGGCCAGAACAACGAGGGCGCGACGCCGGCGCCGCAGCGATGAGCGTGATCGAAACACCCAGGGCCTGGCCCGGCGCCGACGGCGCGCCGGTCTCCTGCCGCGAGAAGCTCAAGATGCTCGAGGAGAACCACCGGGAGGCCGCGCAGGTCCTGCGCGACACCTTCGAGGACGCGGTGCTGATGGGCGTGGACGAGCAGGCGATGCGGCGAATCCTGACCGACATGATCGCCGCCCTGCCGAGCCCGAAGCGCATGTGATGCGCGCCCTGGCCGCGATCCTGCTCCTCACAGCCGCAGGCGGCGCCGCGGCGCAACAGGGCTGGGTGGCTCAACGCGTCGCGGAGCTGCAGGCGCTGGACAAGGTCACGGCGCGCGTCACGACGCTGCGCGTGCCCGTCAACGCGCCCGCGCAGTTCGGCTCGCTCACCATCACCGTGCGCGCCTGCAACGCCAGGCCCCCGGACGAGGTGCCGGATTCCGCGGCCTGGATGGAGATCGCCGACAGCCGCGCGCCGGCCAACGGCGCGGCGGTGTTCCGCGGCTGGATGTTCGCCAACGCTCCGGGCGTGAACATGCTCCAGCACCCGGTCTACGACATCCGCGTCATGGAGTGCCGGGCGCCTTAACGCGGCGCTGGCGCCGCCCCGGGCCAGGTCGCGGCGTGGCTGCTGGCCGCGGGTCGACGACCTGCAGCACCTCGGCCCGCAGGAAGGCGCGCACGCGCTCGATCTGTGGCGAGGACGCGATGCCGGGCGCCGCCGCGGCGGCGGCATAGGCTGCGAAGGAGGCCCGCACCATCTCCTCGGGATCGAGCCGGCGCCGCCAGCTCAGCTGGAAGCCGAGGCCGCCCTCGACACCGAGCCGTTCCGCGATCTCGGGATAGACCGGCCAGACGATGCTGCGCGCGAGCTCGTCCTCGGGCGGCGGCGCGTCCGAGGCCGCGAGGCCCGCGCGGGCAAGCGCCTGGCGCGCCAGCCCGTGCAGCAGGCCGATGCGGGGATGGTTGGTCGTCAGCATGAAGACCGCCGGCGCCTCGGCCCGCGCCGCCGCGAGGTCGAAGCCGAGCGCCGCCCAGGCCGCCGAGAGCCGCGCCAGCTCCTCGGCCATCACGTCGAAATAGCCGAGCGAGGCATAGGCATAGGCGTTGAACAGCCGCCGCGCGCGCGCCGGCGGGATGCCTTCCAGGAAGCAGCCGACCAGCAGGGCGGAATTGTAGACGTCGAGCCCCCCGCGCAGCAGCGCGCCGGTCCCGTCGCGGACGTAGCAGCAATCCGGATGGAAGCCGGCGAAGCCCATTCGCGGCAGCGCTACCGGCCGCGCCCGCGCGGCGAAGGCCTCACCCGACAGGGGGCCGAAGCGCGGCGGCACGGGCTGCGCGAAGACGACATCGCAGGCCGCGAGATCCCCGGCGAGCCGGTCGAGGTTCTCCGCCGCCGTGCCGCCATGCTGCCGCATCGCGTCGAGCCGCACGGCGAGGATGGACGCCCGGGGCGCGAGCGCGGCCAGGCTGGCGGCCAGGCCGCCGACCTGGCAGTTGCCCAGCACGCCGATCCTCAACGGTCCAGCGCCTCCTCGTCGCAAATGATGGCGTCGAGCTCGGCCGCCTCCACGGCCGCCCGCCGCGGGATGTCGGCCGTGCGCGCGGGCGGGGCCGGGGCGGCAGGCCCGCCGAGGTAGTGGCGGCAGAACACCTCCATTACCATCGCGACCCCCTCCGCCGAGACGGCGCGCAGATCCCGTTCGAACCAGCGGCCGCGCGCGGGATGGCCGGCGATCATCTCGTAGGAGGGGAAGTAGTCCACCCCGCGGTCGGCCCGGGTGATCTCGTCCGCCACGACGCGCAGCGCCGACTTGCTGGCGACGGTGGAGACCAGCACGTGCCGCGCCTCGTAGGTCGCGATCAGCGGCACGGGCGAGACCGTCAGCAGGATCCGGACCGCGGGATTGACCCGCCGGAGCTGCGAGAGGAAGGCCGAGAGGTCGGCGACCATCTCGGCGACCGTGAAGTTGCGGAAGCCGATTTCGTCATGCTCGGGCGCCGCGACCACGCCGGGCGCGAGCGGGAAGACCGCGCCGTCGCGCCGCGATTCCCAGGCCTCCGTCAGGCCGAGCGTGAAGACCAGCACGTCGCAGCGCTCGAACATCCGCCGCACGGCGGCCAGGTGCGCCTCCCGGTCGGCGCGCAGCGCATCCGGGTCCGCGAAGCCCTCGGGCTCGACCTGCGGGCGGAAGGGATCCACGAGCCGCCCGTCCGGGCGGGTCCAGGCCTCCTCCTCCGGCTCGAACAGGGCATAGGCGCGGCGGAACAGCTGCAGCAGCTGGCGCGGCGAATAGACGTTGCCGAAGCGCGCGGGATAGACGCCGAAGCCGCGCGCCGCGGGGCCGTCCTCCGTCACCAGCGGCGCGACGCCGCGTGCGGCGAGCGCGCGCGCGATGTGCTGGGCGAAGCAGCTGCCCGCGGTGGCGATTCGGTCGGAAGGGACGATGCCGAAGCGCGGCGCGGTGACGGGGTCCAGCGTCTCCGCCCCGGACACCGCGCGGCGCCAGAACGCGGTATCGGGCAGCCCGGCATAGGGGTTCGGCATGGCGCGCCAGCATGATCACGACGGGCATGACCGGCAAGCGAAGCACGCGCAACAGGCGCAACACTTCTCCCCCTTGGCGCGGGGCACGGTGGCAGCGCATCCTGCGGCGATCGCAGCCCTTGGGGGAATGCTCCGATGAATTTCATGGACGCCGTGAAGACCTGTCTCAACAACTACGCCAATTTCAGCGGCCGCGCGCGGCGGTCGGAATTCTGGTGGTTCGTCCTGTTCAATTTCTGCGCCCAGATCGCGGCCAGCATCGTGGACGGCATCATCTCCGCCATCATCGGATTCAGCGCCCTGTCCTTCCTGGTGATGCTGGGGCTGCTGGTGCCGGGCATCGCGGTGTCCATCCGGCGCATGCACGACCTCGGCAAGAGCGGCTGGTTCATCCTGCTCGGGCTGATCCCGATCGCCGGGCCGATCATCCTGATCGTCTTCTACGTGAAGCCCGGCCAGCCCGGCCCGAACCAGTACGGCCCCGACCCGCTGGCCGGCGCAGGCGCGGCGATGCCCGCCTATGCCGCGCCGCCGGCGTCCTACCAGGCGCCGGCCGCGCCGCCCGCCGCGCCGCCCGCCTTCCAGCCGCGCTCCTCGGCGCCGCCGGCCTCCGCGCCCCCGGCTTCCGCGCCCTCGGCTTCCGCCGGCAAGCCGCGTCCCTGGGAGAGGTAGCGGCTATTCCCCGCCGCTGCGCATCGCCCTGATCTCCGCGGCGACGCGGCCGGGATCGGGGCGGTCGTCCCAGGGCGCCGGGTGTTCCACCGCCTCGCCCAGCAGCCGCTTGTAGATCGCGCGCGGCACCTCCGCGCAGCCGAACTGCGCGAGATGCGCGGTCTGGAACTGTGCGTCGAGCAGCCGGAAGCCGAACAGCCGGAGCCGCGCGACCAGGTGCACCAGCGCGACCTTCGATGCGTCGCTCACGCGGCTGAACATGCTCTCGCCGAAGAAGGCGCCGCCGAGCGCGACTCCGTAGAGCCCGCCCACGAGCTTCCCGTCCTGCCAGGCCTCGACCGAATGGGCATGGCCCATCCGGTGCAGCGCGGCAAACAGGCGCTCGATCTCGAGGTTGATCCAGGTGTCCTCCCGCCCCTCGGCCGGCGCCGCGCAGCCCGCGACCGTGCCCGCGAAGTCGCGGTTGGTCGTGACCTCGAAGGTGTCGGACAGCGCGGTGCGCCCGAGGCGCCGGGGCAGGTGGAAGCCGTTCAGCGGGATGACGCCGCGCTGCTCGGGGTCGAGCCAGTACAGCCGCTCGCCCCGCCGGCTCTCCGCCATGGGAAACAGCCCCGCGCGGTAGGCGCGGAGCAGAAGTTCCGGCGTGATCTCGAACTGGCGGCGGCTCACGGCGGCACTATGCGCCTTCATACGTCGAGGTGCGAGATTCGCGGCAGGGCAACGGATCAGGCCGCCGCGATCCCGCGGGGAACCCGCGGCGCCTGCCCACGATGCAGCCCACGGGAACGGGAAGTCCCGGGAGGATGCCTGCCATGGACGCCATCGAGACGCGGACCACGCGCAAGGTCATGTGGCGGCTCATGCCGTTCCTCTTCGTCTGCTACTTCGTGGCCTACCTCGACAGGGTGAATGTCGGGTTTGCGAAGCTGCAGATGAACGAGGCGCTCGGCCTGTCCGAGGCGATGTACGGCTTCGGCGCGGGGCTTTTCTTCATCTCCTATTTCCTGCTGGAGGTGCCGTCGAACCTGGCGCTGGACCGCTTCGGCGCAAGGCTCTGGATCGCGCGGATCATGCTGACCTGGGGCCTGATCTCCGGCCTCTTCGCCTTCATCGAGCCGATCGCGCGGCTCACCGGGATTTCCCACGAATGGGTGTTCTACGGGCTGCGCTTCCTGCTCGGCGCCGCGGAGGCCGGCTTCTTCCCCGGCATCATCTTCTACCTGACATTGTGGTTTCCCTCGGTCTACCGGGCGCGGGTGGTCGCGCTCTTCATGCTGGCGATCCCCTTCTCCTCCATCGTCGGCGCGCCGGTCTCGGGCGCGCTGCTGAACGTCGAGGGGTTCGGCCTCTCGGGCTGGCAGTGGCTCTTCCTGCTCGAGGCGGTGCCCTCGATCCTGATGGCCTTCGCGGTGATCGCCTTCCTGACGGATCATCCCCACCAGGCTCGCTGGCTGACGGCCGAGGAGAGCGGCTGGCTGGAAGCTCGGCTGGCCGCCGAGAAGCGCCAGAAGGAGGACACGCACGGGCATTTCGGCATCGGCAAGGCGCTGTCGGACAAGCGCGTGCTGGCCTGTTCCTTCGTCTATTTCTGCCACAACGCCGCGAGCTACGGCGTCGCCTTCTTCCTGCCGACGATCATCAAGGATTTCGGCCTGACCAATGTCCAGACCGGCCTGCTGGCCGCTCTGCCTTTCGTCTTCGGCGCGGTGGGGATGGTGCTGCTGGGGCGGGCGTCGGACCGGACCCTGAAGCGGCGGCAGTTCCTCTTCGCCTCGATGCTGATCTCGGCCATCGGCGTCGCCGGCGCGGGTCTGGTGGGATCGCCGGTGCTGGTGCTGGCGCTGCTCTGCCTCGGGCAGATCGGCGTCTCGGCCAACCCACCGCTCATGTGGCCGATCCCGAGCGCCATCCTGACCGGCACCTCGGCCGCGGCGGGCATCGCGGCGATCAACTCCATCGGCAACCTCTCGGGCTTCGCCGGGCCGTTCATGATGGGCTGGCTGCACGACCGCACGGGCGGCTTCGGGACGGGGCTGGTGGTGCTCGGCGCCGTGGCGCTCGCCGGCGGCCTGGTCGCGCTGACGCTGCGCACGGGGACCGAGGCGCGGGCGGAGGACCTGGCGCCGGGCGCACAGGCCGCGGAGTGACGGCCTAACGTCGGGCCTGCCGGGTCGAAGCATCCTTGGGCACGGCGGTCGATCCTGCGGTAGAGTGATCCGTCAGCCCAGCGAGGGGGATGGACCGTGCCGGAGGTGTTGGTCGTCGTGCGTGGCCGCCTGAAGGACGCGAAGGCGGCGTCGAAGGTGATGGCGGCAGTGCCGCGATTCATTGCAGCCAGCAGGCGGGAAGCCGGCTGCCGCGCCTACGAGCTCTACGTGTCGGCGACGGACGAGGCGGAGATCGCGACGATCGAGCGCTGGGCCAGCCTCGAGGCCGCGCAGACGCACCTGGCGGCCCAGCATACCCAAGAGTTCCTGGCGCTGGCGATGGAGTGCCTGGTGTTGGCGCCGGAAATGCGCACCTTCCCGCTCGACTGAGCCGGTCTGGCCGCTACTCCGCGCGCAGCTTCGCCCCCTACTCCCCGCGCATGCGCGCGACGAAGCGCTCCAGCCAATGGATGGTGTAGTCCCCTGCCTGGAACTCGGGGTCGGCGACGATCATCTGGTGCAGCGGCAGGGTCGTGCGGATGCCGCTGACCACCATCTCAGCCAGCGCGCGGCGCAGACGCGCGATCGCCTCGGCCCGCGTCCCGCCATGCACCACCAGCTTCGCGACCAGGCTGTCGTAGTGCGGCGGCACGACGTAGCCGGAATAGAGCGCGCTATCCACGCGCACGCCGAGGCCCCCCGGCGCGTGGTACATGTCCACACGCCCCGGGCTCGGCGCGAAGGTCTCGGGGTCTTCCGCCGTGATGCGGCATTCGATCGCATGGCCGCTGAAGCGGATCTCCTCCTGCCGGTATCCCAGCGGCTGGCCGGCGGCGATGCGGATCTGCTCCTTCACCAGGTCCACGCCGCAGAGCATCTCCGTCACGGGATGCTCGACCTGCAGGCGGGTGTTCATCTCGATGAAGGCGAACTGCCCGTCCTGCCAGAGGAACTCCAGCGTGCCCGCATTCCGGTAGCCAAGCTGCTTCAGCGCGTCGGTGACCTTGGCGCCGAGCTCGTCGCGCTCCGCCGCGTTCAGCACGGGGCTGCCGGCTTCCTCGACCAGCTTCTGGTGGCGGCGCTGCAGGCTGCAGTCGCGTTCGCCGAAATGCACGACGTTGCCATGCGTGTCGGCCAGCACCTGCAGCTCGATGTGCCGCGGGCGGTCGAGATACTTCTCGAGGTAGACGGCGTCGTCGCCGAAGGCGGCCTTCGCTTCCGTGCGCGCGACGCGCCAGGCTTCCTCAAGTTCGTCCGCGCTGCGCGCGACCTTCATCCCCCGCCCGCCGCCGCCGGCCGCGGCCTTGATCAGCACGGGGTACATGACCTCCTCGGCGACGGCGCGCGCCTCCTCCAGGCTCTCGAGCGCGCCCATCGAACCCGGGACCAGCGGCACGCCGAGGCGCCGCATCGCGTCCTTCGCCGCGATCTTGTCGCCCATCATGCGGATATGCTCGGGGCTCGGGCCGATGAAGGCGATGCCATGCGCCTCCACCATTTCCGCGAAGGACGCGTTCTCCGACAGGAAGCCGTAGCCCGGGTGGATCGCATCCGCCCCGGTGATCTGCGCGGCCGAGAGGATCGCGGCCATGTTGAGGTAGCTCTCGCGCGCCGGCGGGGGGCCTATGCAGACGCTCTCATCGGCCAGCCGCACATGCATGGCGGTGTTGTCGGCGGTGGAGTGCACCGCGACGGTCTCGATGCCCATCTCCTGGCAGGCGCGATGGACGCGGAGCGCGATCTCTCCGCGATTCGCGATCAGGACCTTGCGGAACGACATGCCCTACCTCACTCGGCCGGGCGCCGCCGTCCGATGACCGGAGCGACGCATCGCGTTGCGAAGGTCTGAATCGGCCGGCGCACTTATTCGATCACCAGCAGAGGCTCGCCGTATTCGACGGGCGAGCCGCCCTCCACCAGGATGCGCGTGACCGTGCCGGCCTTGGGCGCGCGGATCTGGTTGAAGGTCTTCATCGCCTCGATCAGCAGCAGCGTCTGCCCCTGCGCGACGCGCGCGCCGAGCGTGATGAAGGGCGCCGCCCCGGGCTCCGGCGCGAGATAGGCGACGCCGACCATCGGCGAGGTAACGGTGCCGGGATGCGGGCCCTCGGCTTCCGGCGCCGCGGCGGCCGGCATGGCGACCGGCGCGGCGGCCGCGACCGGCGCGGCGGCGACCTGCGCCACCGCCTGGTACTGGATCTGCCGCGCGACGCGGATGCGGCTGTCGTTCTCGACCAGCTCGATCTCGGTCAGGTCGGTCTCGCGCAGGATCTTCGCGAGTTCGCGGATCGCCGCGGGGTCGAAGGTCACGCCGGCCATCAGGCCTCTCCTTGCTCGGCCAGCAGCTCGGCCATGGCGCGCAGCGCCAGCGCATAGCCCTGGATGCCGAGGCCGCAGATCACGCCGGTCGCGGCCTTCGACACGTAGCTCAAGTGCCGGAATTCCTCCCGGCGGTGGATGTTGCTGATGTGGACCTCGACCACCGGCAGGTCCACCGCCTTCAGCGCATCCATCAATGCGATGGAGGTATGGCTGTAGCCCGCGGGGTTGATCACGATCCCGGCCGCCCGGCCGCGGCATTCCTGCACCCAGGTCACCAGCTCGCCCTCGCCATTGGTCTGGCGGAAGTCGATGGCGAGCCCGAGCGCCTCCGCGGTCTCGGCGCACAGCGCCTCGACATCGTCGAGGGTGTCGCGGCCATAGACCTCGGGCTGGCGGGTGCCGAGCAGGTTCAGGTTCGGGCCGTTCAGGACGGCGATCAGGGGCGGGGTCAAGGGAAATTCCCGTGTCGCGGGCGGGGCGCGCCGTCTAGCACGCAAGCGCGAGCCGGGCAAAGCTTGGGCAGGTCCGACCCTTACTTGCCCGCATCCCCGACGCTCGCCACATTCCCCCCATGTCCACCACGGCAACCCTCTCGGTCGAGGTCAATGGCGAGCCGCGCGAGGTGCCGGACGGCGCCTCGGTCGCCGACCTGCTGACGCTGCTGAATCTTGCCGCGCCCAAGGTCGCGGTGGAGCGGAACCTCGAGATCGTGCCGCGTTCCGCCTGGACCACCACGCGCCTGGCAGCCGGCGACCGGCTGGAAGTCGTGCATTTCATCGGAGGAGGCTGAGGCCATGGCCGACGGCATCCAGCAGGCCGAGGACACCTGGACGGTGGCCGGCCGCAGCTTCCGCTCGCGGCTCGTCGTGGGCACGGGGCGCTACAAGGACCTCGAGGAGACCGCGCGCGCGATCGAGGCGTCGGGTGCCGAGATGGTCACCGTCGCCGTGCGCCGCGTGAACCTGTCCGACAGCTCGGCGCCGATGCTGCAGGACCATGTCCCGCCCGACCGCTACACCTATCTCCCCAACACCGCGGGCTGCTTCACCGCGCAGGACGCGATCCGCACGTTGCGCCTTGCGCGCGAGGCCGGCGGCTGGAACCTGGTGAAGCTCGAGGTGCTGGGCCCGCCGCCCTTCCTCTACCCCGACATGAAGGCGACGCTCGAGGCGGCCGAGGCGCTCATCAAGGACGGCTTCGAGGTCATGGTCTACTGCGCCGACGACCCCGTCGCGGCGAAGCGGCTGGAGGAGATGGGCTGCGTCGCCATCATGCCGCTCGGCGCGCCGATCGGCAGCGGGCGCGGCATCGCCAACCCCTTCATGATCCGCGCCATCATCGAGCAGTCGAAGGTCCCGGTGCTGGTGGATGCCGGCATCGGCACGGCGAGCGAGGCCGCGCAAGCGATGGAGCTTGGCTGCGACGCCGTGCTGCTGAACAGCGCGATCGCGCATGCGCGGGATCCCGTGCGGATGGCGGTGGCGATGAAGCATGCGGTGATCGCCGGGCGGGCCTCGTTCCTGGCGGGACGCATGCCGCGCAGCGGGGCAGCGGACCCGTCCTCGCCGGTGTCGGGACTGATCGGCTAGCGACTCCGGCGAAATCGCCTGCCGCGTCGCAATCCCGCCGGATCGGATCCATGGGGCGCCATGGGTTTCGGGCCGCTTTCCGGCGGCTTCAACAAAGGGCGGGAAAAAAATGCGCCCGTCCCCGATTTTCCGCTTGTGCCCCTGACATGATGGGACTACCTCGCGCTCCAGACGCAGTACGCACGTGCCTCTAGGCCCCAGGCCCACGGAACCTGAGCCCCCCGATAGGGGCGGTCACCGCGGCGCAAGGTTTACGCAACGACGTCAAGCGTTCCGGCAACCCGAATCCCAAGGGCCGCAAGGCGCAAGGGGTCCGGAGTCCACTTCGCTGGTTCGTTGGACCGTTTCGTCAACACTGGGGCCGCTCCCTCGCTTCGGGCGGTTTCCGCGACAGAAGATGGGAGTGGGGCGCGATGAACCCGAAGATCGCAGCCTTCCTGCGCCTGCATGCGCCTGCCACGCCTTGCCTCGTGCTGGACGTGGACACGGTGGAGGCGAATTACCGCAGGCTGACGGCCGCGCTGCCGCTGGCGCGCGTCTACTACGCCGTGAAGGCCAATCCGGCCGCGCCGATTCTGGCGCGCCTGACCGGCCTCGGCTCCTCCTTCGACGCCGCGTCCTTCGAGGAGATCGAGGCCTGCCTAGCCGCCGGCGCCGATCCCGACCGCATCTCCTACGGCAACACCGTGAAGAAGGAGAGCGCGATCCGCGCGGCCTTCGCGGCTGGCGTGACCATGTTCGCCTTCGACTCGGAGCCCGAGCTGAGGAAGCTCGCGCGCTGCGCCCCCGGCGCGCGCGTCTACTGCCGCATCCTCGTGGAGAACAAGGGCGCGGAGTGGCCGCTCTCCCGCAAGTTCGGCTGCGAGGCGAAGATGGCGGTCGAGCTCATGGGGAAGGCCGGCGAGTGGGGCCTCGATCCCTACGGCATCTCCTTCCATGTGGGCTCGCAGCAGACCCGCACCGACGCCTACCAGGCCGCGATCGGCCAGGCCGCGATGGTCTTCTCCGACCTGCGCGAGGCCGGCGTGACGCTGCGCATGGTCAATCTCGGCGGCGGCTATCCCGTGCGCTACCGCGCGGAAGTGCCGGGCATCGACGATTTCGGCGCAGCGATCATGGGCGCAATGGCCGAGCATTTCGGCAACGCCCTGCCCGAGATCGTGGTGGAGCCCGGCCGCTTTCTCGTCGGCGAGGCCGGCGTGGTGGAGAGCGAGGTCGTGCTCGTCTCCCGCAAGGGCGAGGACGATCCCGTGCGCTGGGTCTATCTCGACATCGGCCGCTTCGGCGGCCTGGCCGAGACCGAGGGCGAGGCGATCCGCTACGCCATCCGCACGCCGCATGACGGCGAGGCGGACGGCCCGGTGACCATCGCGGGCCCGACCTGCGACAGCACCGACACGCTATACGAGAAGTCGAACTACCGCCTGCCGATGGCGCTGGATTGCGGCGACCGCGTGCAGCTGATGGCGACCGGCGCCTATGTCACGACCTATGCCAGCCAGGGCTTCAACGGCTTCACGCCGCTGGCAGAGCACTACATCTGAGCGGGCACGAACCCGGCCAATCGAATTCCCTCTCCGCCGAAGCGCCGACCTCCCCGCTCCATGATGTCCCTCCCGCGCCTGCGGGGGAGGGAGTCGCCCGTGCGGGGGAGGAAAATGATGGAGCGGGAGAGGGCGTCGCCGACACCGCACCCGCCCCAACGCCCACCCCGCAAAACGCCCTAATGGCCCGTTTGTCACTGTCACCGTGGTCATGACCCGCCCACACTGAGGCCATGCTCGACGCCGGCGCACTACGGGACTGCGAGAGGGAGCCGCTCGCGACCCTCGGCCTGGTGCAGCCGCGGGGCGGGCTTCTCGTCCTGCACGCCCGCTCGCGGCGGGTGATCGCCGCCTCCGCCGGCCTCGCCGGCCTCCTCGGCCTGGCCGCCGAGCCCGAGCCCGGCTCCCCCTCCGGCGGCCTCCTCTCCCCCCGCCTGGCCGAGGCGCTGCCCGGGCTTTCGCAGGGCGCGCCCATCCGCCTGCCCGGGCCCGCCGGCCTCGAATGCCTCGGCCACCGCCAGGGCGACACCTTTGTCCTGGAATGGGTCCGCCCGAGCGAGCCGCTGTCGGAATCCGTCGTCGCCGTGGCCGAAGCCGCCGGCGCCCGCCTCGCGGAGCAGCTGCGCCAGGCCGCGCCCAATCCCTTCGCCGCCGCCCAGCTCGTCGCCGACGGCGTCGCCCGCCTCTCGGGCTACGACCGCGTCATGGTCTACCGCTTCCATCCCGATTGGTCGGGCGAGGTCATCGCGGAGCGCCGCCGGCCCGAGCTGCCGCCCTATCTCGGCCTGCGCTACCCCGCCTCAGACATCCCGTCCCAGGCGCGCGCGCTGTACCGCCAGTCCCTGATCCGCGTCATCGCCGACAGCGAGGACTTGCCGCAGCCGCTGATGCATGCCGGCGCCCAGCCGCCCGACCTCTCCTTCGCAGTGCTGCGCTCGGTCTCGCCGACGCACATGGAATACCTGCGCAACATGGGCGTGCGCGCCTCGCTCTCGGTCAGCCTGCTGCACAAGGGCGAGCTCTGGGGCCTGATCGCCTGCCACCACGGGCGCGCGCGCCTGCCGCCCGCGGGCATGCGCGACGCCCTGACCGGCCTGGTGCAGCCCTTCTCCGACCTGCTCGACCGCATGGAGGAGACGGCGGAGGAACGGCGCCTGCACGCCATCGGCGGCCTGCGCCGCGCTGCCGCCGCGGGCGCGCCCGAGGACCTCCTCCTCAGCCTCCTGCTCCGCCCCGGCGGCCTGGCCGCCGCCGCGGGCGCCGAGGGCATCGCCTGGCTCGACGGCACGCGCCTTGTCGCGGTCGGCCTCGCGCCCGATCCCGCTGCGCTGCGCGCGCTCGCGGCCGAGACGCAGCCCGTCGGCGTGCTGGAACGCCCGCGCCTCGACCTGCCGCCATCCGGCGACAAGCAGCGCGCGCAGCCCGCCGGCATGCTCGCCGCAGCGCTGCCCGGCGGCGGCTGGCTCGCCCTGTTCCGGCGCGAATTGCAGCAGGAGGTCCATTGGGCGGGCGATCCCGCCAAACCGGCCGAGCGCGGGCCGCGGGGCAGGCTTTCCCCCCGCCGGTCCTTCTCCCTCTGGAAGGAGACGGTGCGCGGCGCCTGCCGGCCCTGGGACATGGAAGCGCGCGGCCCGCTGGCCGCCGCGGTGGCGATGCTGCGCGCCGCCGGGCCGGCGGATCGCCTGGCCGAGGCCGCGCTGGAGCAGGCCGCCGCCATGGCCGCGAGCGGCGAGGTCGCCGCCCCCGCGCTGCTCGTCCCGCATGCCCCGGCGATCCTGCTGGAGAAGACGGGGGAGGGCGCGCGGCTGCTCGGCATCACCCCCGCATTGGCCGCGCTGCTCGGCGTCTCCGACCGCGCGATGCGCGGCATGCCGTGGGAAGAAGCCGCCGCGCTGCTCGGCCTTGCGCCGGCGCAGCCCGGCCCCGGCGGCGATCCCGCGCTGCACACCGCCTTCTCGCCGCTGCATGGGCCGCTGCACATGCGCCTCTCTCTCGAGACCGCGCTGCAGGTGCAGGCGCCGGGCGTCTCGCTGCATCTCGACATGCTGCTCGCCGCGGACGAAACGCGCGAAGGCCGCCTGGCGGAGGCGCTGAAGGCCGCCAGCCTGCAGGTCGAGCAGTCGCGCCAGGCGCGGGAGGCCTTCCTCGGCCATGCCAGCCACGAGCTCCGCACGCCGCTGACCGCGATCCTCGGCTTTGCCGACCTGCTGGCCACCGAGGGCGCGCCGGGCAGCGAGGTCCGCCGCCAGGCCGAGGAGATCGGCAAGGCCGGGCGCGCCATGCTGTCCCTGGTGGAGACGCTGCTCGCGGTCACGCGGCTCGATTCCGGGCGGATCGAGCCGCGGCAGGAGCCCTTCGACCTTGCCCGGACGCTGGCCGACCAGGCGCGCCTGCTGGCCCCGCTCTTCGCGGCGAAGCCGCTGCGGCTGCGGCTCGACCTGCCGGAAAGCGCGCCCTGGCGCGGCGATCCCGGCCTGGTCGGCCCGGTGCTGCTGAACCTGCTGGGCAACGCGCTGAAGTTCACGCCGCCGGACGGCGAGGTGACGCTGTCGCTGCATCTGGCGCTGCGCGTGGCGGAGATCCGCGTCACCGACACCGGCCCGGGCGTGCCGGTCAGCGCGCGCGCGCGCATCTTCGAGCCCTTCGAGCAGGCCGACCCCGCCATCGCGCGGCGGCATGGCGGCGCGGGCCTCGGCCTCTTCATCGCGCGCAACATGGTGCAGGCGATGGGCGGCAGCCTGAGCCTGGAGCCCGCCTTGAGCGGCGGCTCGACCTTCGTGATGCGCCTGCCCGCGGCGTAGCACGCGCTGTCCGTAATCCTCTCCCCCCTGTGGGGGAGAGAGCTTGCCGCGGTCTACCCCCTGACCGGCACCTCCTCCGGCCGCGGCGGCGTCCAGGCCATGTCGGGGTCGAGCGGGTAGATCGGCCGCGGCACCTCGCGCCAGGGCACGCGCGACAGCACCACCGTGGTCAGGCCCGGCACGTCCACCTCGATGATGCGCTCGGGCGTCCAGATGTCGTCGAAGCCCGCGCGGAAATGCCCGCGCGACTTCACCACCAGGCTCCGCACCGCGCGCAGGTCCACGCCGAGCGATTCCACCATCCGCGGCTCCGCGAGTTGCCGCCGGTTCGTCACCACCGCGACGCGCACGCCGCCGATCCGCAGCAGCGCCGTCGGCCCCAGCGACACGCTGCGCCCCTTGTAGATGCCGCGCCGCCCGATCACCTCGCCATCGGTCAGCGCCTCCACCACCGACTCGGCCTCGAAGGGCTTGGAGAAGACGTTGGTCTCGTCGCGGTTGAAGCGCGCTAGGAAGCGGGCGCCGAGGCCGCGGCCATGCGCCTCCGCCGCCAGGGCGGGGTCGTTGTGGATGCCGAGCACCGCGCCCTCGACGCCTGCCTTGACGAAGGCCTCCAGGATGAAGGCGGTGTTGCCGCGCCCGCCGCCGCCCGGATTGTCCGCGACATCCGCGAACAGCAGCGAGGGCTTCGACGCGTCGCGCCCGACCTCCAGCGCCATCCGCGTCGCGTCCTCGAGGCTGGTGAGGTTCGTCACCCACCGCTCTCGCGTCGCCCAGATCCAGGCCGCGATGTCGGCCGCGACCTGCTGCGCGCGGCGCGCATCCGTGCGCGTCGTCACCATCACCGAGAGCCCGTTCTTCGGCGTGTCGCCGAGCGAGAAGCCCGACACCACCGAGACATTCAGCACCTCGTGGTCGAGGAAGCGCTGCCCATAGGCGATCGCGTCGGCGTAGGTCCCCGCCGCCGTGTTCTGGCTGGTCGCCGGCGGGATGAAGGGCAGCTTCACGAAGGCCATCCTCGGCTTCTGCCCGCCCAGCATCGCGCGCATCACGGAAGCGCATTCCGCGCCTCGCTCGGCCTGGTCCACATGCGGGTTGGTGATGTAGCCGCAGAGCATGTCGGCCTGCCGCACCATCTCCCACGAGACGTTGCAGTGCAGGTCGAGCGTGGCGAGCACCGGGACATCGGGCCCGACGATGTCGCGGACCATGCGCAGCAGCGTGCCGTCGGGATCGCGGTCCACCGTCGCCGTCGCCGCGCCATGCAGCGCGAGGAAGACGCCGTCCACCGGCATGGCGTCGCGGATGCCCGCGCAAATCCGCTCGCAGACCTCGTCGAAGGCTGCCTGGTCCATGTTGCCGGATGCGCCGGCGGTGGCGGCGAAGGTGTAGACCGGCTCCCACGCCCGCCCGCCATCCATGGCCTGGATGAAGCCCGACAGGCCCGTCGGGCCCCGCGGCGCCGGCGTCGCGAGGTCGGCGGCCAGCGCCGCGCCCTCGAGCCAGCAGCTCGCCTGGAACTCGGCCCTGGTCGCGACGGGCGCGTGGCCGTTGCTCTCCAGCATGAAGCCGCCGAGGGCGATGCGCGGGGGTCTGGTCATCCCCGGAGCCTAGGACCGCGCGATATGGCGCGACAATCCGCCGCGCGGCATCATCGCGGCAAGAACGGGAGACGGACGATGAAGCGGATCGCGATGGCCGCGGCGCTGGCGCTGGTGGCAGGCGGGGCAGGGGCCCAGACCCTCACCCTGGGCACGCAGCTGCAGCTCAACACCATGGACCCGCATTTCTTCAACGGCTTCCCCGCCGGCAACGCCCATCCCATGGTGTTCGAGGGCCTGACCGACATCGACGAGACGCTGCAGGTCCGCCCCTCGCTCGCGACGTCCTGGCGGATGGTCGATCCCAACACCTGGGAGTTCGAGCTGCGCCGCGACGTGCGCTTCCACGACGGCACGCCGTTTACCGCGCGCGACGTCGTCGCGACCTTCGCGCGCGTGCCGACCGTGCCGAACAGCCCCGCGCTCTTCACCCCTTTCATCCGCACGGTGAAGGAAGTGCAGGTGCTGGACGACCACCGCATCCGCATCGTCACGACCGCGCCGACCGCGACGCTGCCCGGCGACGTCGCGCGCGTGCTGGTCATCCCGGCGCGCGACGCCGCGCAGACGACGTCGGAGTTCAACGCCGGCCGCGTCGTCGGCACCGGTCCCTACCGCTTCTCCTCCTGGGTCAACATCGAGAGCCTGACGGTGTCCCGCAACGAGGCCTGGTGGGGCGGCCGCGCGACCTGGGCGCAGGTGACGCTGCGCACCATCACGCGCGATCCCTCCCGCGTCGCCGCGCTGCTGTCGGGCGACCTCGACGCCATCGACCTGGTGCCGACCGCGGACAAGCAGCGCATCGCCAACGACGCGCGCTTCCGCCTGTTCAGCGGGCCGGCCGCCGTCGTGCACTACATCGCGCTCGACAGCGTCCGCGCCGAGAGCCCCTTCGCCACCGGCGGCACGCCGCCGGGCAACCCGCTGCGCGACCGCCGCGTGCGCCAGGCGCTGTCCATGGCGATCGACCGCAACGCCATCACGACGCGGCTGATGGAAGGCAGCGCGACGCCCGCCAGCCAGTTCCTGCCGTCCAGCATCGAGGGCACCAGCCAGGCGCTCCGCCCCACGCCATACGACCCGCAGCGGGCCCGCGCCCTGCTGGCCGAGGCCGGCTTTCCCAACGGCTTCCGCCTCACGCTGCACGCCACCACCGACCGCTATCCCAAGGACGAGCAGGTCGCGCAGGCCATCGCGCAGATGTGGAACCGCATCGGCGTCCAGGCCGGCGTCGCCGGCGTCGCCGGCCAGGTCTTCTTCACCGAGGCCTCGCGCCAGGCCTATTCCGCCTTCGTCGCGCAATACGGCACCGACGAGGCCGGGCAGGGCCCGCGCGCCGTCGCGCATTCCTTCGAGGCCGGCCGCGGCTACGGCAACGCCAACCGCACGCGCTATTCCAACCCCGCGGTGGACGCGCTGATCCAGGCCGCGCTGGAGGAGCTCGATCCCGCCGCGCGCAACGCGAAGCTCGCCGCCGCGATCGAGGCCGCGATGGAGGACGTCGCGATCATCCCGGTCTTCCATCCCAGCTGGGAATTCGCCTCCCGCCGCGGCCTGGTGGTGACGTCGCGGCCGGAGCGGCGTTTCAACGCCATGATGGTGCGTCCGGAACAGGTCCCCGCGCCGCAGTGATGCGGAAAGGCGGCGGGATCGCTCCCGCCGCCCGCCGCGCCTCGGCCCTTCGGCGTCAGAGGACGAAGTCGCTCGCCGTCATGCCGGTGACGCCGACCACGACGATCGAGATGTCCGCGAAGCCGTCGCCGTTCACGTCGCCCTGGACCACGGTGCCGACCAGGTTCTCGGTGACGGTGAGGTCGCCGGCCGAGGCGAACATCGGCTTCACCGCGAGGAAGGAGAAGGCCTGGTTGCCGGTCAGCGCCGTGTTGGCGTCGATCAGCGACAGGTCGATCCTGTCCTGGCCCTTGACGAAGTCGTAGATGAAGTCGCGGCCGGTGGTGGTGTTGCTGTCGGCCGTCGAGCCGTAGACGAAGACGTCGTTGCCGGCGTCGCCGTACATCGCATCCGCGCCGGCATTGCCGCGGACCCGGTCGTTGCCGTCGCCGCCGTGGATCGTATCGCCGCCGGTGCCGCCCTGCATGGTGTCGTTGCCGAGGCCGCCCTGCATGCTGTCGTTGCCGCCGTCGCCGTACATGACGTCGCCGAAGTCGCCGCCATCCATCGCGTCGGCGCCGTCGCCGCCATACATGTAGTCCATGTCGGCGCCACCCAGGATCGTGTCGTTGCCGGCCTCGCCGCGCATCCAGTCCACGCCGGCGCCGCCCGACATCCAGTCGCCTCCGTTACCGCCGAGCATGCTGTCGTTCCCGCCCTGGCCGATCAGCGCATCGTTGCCGTCCAGCCCGTTCAGCGTGTCGTTGACCGCGTTGCCCGTCATCGTGTTGCCCAGCGCGTTGCCGGTGCCGTTGATGCCGTAGGCGCCGATGGAAACCAGGTTCTCCACGTTGGCGCCCAAGGTGTATTCCGACAGCGTCGTCCTGACGGTGTCGATGCCGGCGTTGCTGTACTCCACGACCTTGTCGGTCGTCTGGAACACCACGTAGGTATCGCTGCCGGCGCCACCGTACATCGTGTCCGCGCCGGCGTTGCCGTTCAGCGTATCGGCGCCCTCGTTGCCGCGCAGGATGTCGTTGCCGCCCGCCCCCGTGATCATGTTCGCCGCCGCATTGCCCGTGAGGTCGGCGTTGCCGGTGTAGGAGAAGATCAGGTTCTCGAAGTTGGCGCCCAGCGTGTAGGTGTTCTGGTCGAGCAGGATGACGGTATCCACGCCTTCCCCCGCGGCTTCCTCCATCGTGTCGCTGCTGCCGAGGTAGTATGTGTCGTTGCCCTTGCCGCCGGCCAGGACGTCGGCGCCCGCGTCGCCCATCAGCTTGTCGTTGCCGTCATTGCCGACAAGGGTGTCGTCGTCCGCCCCGCCCTTGAGCAGGTCGTCGCCACCGCCGCCGAAGATCGCATCGTCGCCGGCGCCCCCGTCGATCGTGTCCGCCGCGCCAAGGCTCTCGCTGTCGTAGTAGTCGCCCGCGATCAGGTCGTCCCCGTCGAGCCCGTACAGGATGTCCTTGCCGCCGCCACCCTTGACGGTGTCGTCGTTTTGGTCGGCGTAGATCGTGTCGCCATAGCCGCTGCCGATGATCTCCAGCACGACATCGCCCGGCACCACCCAGTCGATCAGGATGTCGTAGAGCGTCGGGTCGGTCGGAGCGTCGAAGAACACGCCCGTGACCCAGTCGTGACGGTCGAAGGTGATGGCGGAGTCGAGGAGGAGCGAGTCGCCGTAGTACTCGTGCTTGTCGGCGGTGCGCGGCACGGTCATCGTCATGTCTCCCATTCGATGCCCCGGCGGATCGCCTCTGGGCGTGGGGAGACTCTGCCGGTGCAACGTTGCACACGGACTTCGCGCCTCGTTTCGATTATTGTACGGAACGTTTCAGTTGCTTCGCGCAGCGTGCGAGCGGCGCGAACAATCCGACCGCCGGCAGGTTCAGGGCGTCGCCGTGCGCCGCAGGTCGAGCGCGCGCTGCGCCACCAGGTCGAGCCGGCAGCCCGCCGCGAGGTCCGGTCAGGCCGAGCGGCGGCCCCGCATGTAGTGGCGCTCGGGCCGGTAGCGCAGCGCCGCGATCCAGGCGCCGAGGCGGCGGCGCAGCGGGATCGGGGTGACGTCCTTCGGGCTCATCGCGCGGGCTCCCTGGTTCGGCGTTGCGATGGCCCTGGTGTAGCGGGGCCGCGTTTCACCGCGGTTTCGGCGTGTGGGAATCGTGTTTCGCACGTCTCCACATTGTGTCGCGTGTCTGGGCTGCGGCATTCGGCCGACGCTTTTCCGGCAGAAGCTGCTTGGCGCCGTTGCTTTTACGGGGTTACAGTCATGCCGACATGGACGAGATAGACCGCAACCTGATCCTGGCGCTGCAGCTGGACAGCGCCGCCGGCCTTGCCGAGCTGTCGAAGGCCGCCGGCCTGTCGGTCTCCGCCACCGCCGAGCGCGTGAAGCGGCTGGAGGAGCGCGGCGTCATCCGGGGCTGGCGGATCGAGCTCGATCCCGTCGCGGCGGGCTGCCCGCTGCTGGCCTTCGTCTTCGTCGCAATGCGCCCGGGCCGCGACGACGCGGCCTTCCTCAAGGCCATGCGCAAGCAGGAGGCGGTGCTGGAGTGCCACACCGTCACCGGGCCCTGGTGCTACCTGCTGAAGCTGCGCCTGGCCGACATCGCGGCGCTCGAGAGCTTCGTGTCGGAGGAGGTGCGCGGCCAGCCCGGCGTGGAGCGGACCGAGACGATCCTGGCGATGGCGAGCCCGAAGGAGACCGCCATCCTGCCCGTCGCCCCCGCGCAGGAGGAGTAGGGCGGCCCTACTGCGCCGCCGCCATCACGGTGCGCCGCTGCGGCAGCCCCGCGACCCAGTGCGGCACCTCCGCGACGGGGATCGCCGTGCCCGCCGGCGCCTGCAGCATCAGCAGCCGGTTCGGCGCGTCGCCGCCCGGGGCGATCCGCACGGCGCGGCCGCGACGCGCCTCGGCGTCCTTGGCGACGTAGATCACCGCGGGCGCCCCGTCGGGGCCCGGATCCCAGGACAGAAGCAGCATCTCTTCGATGCGGCGGGCCATGGGCGCGTCGTCGCGCGTGGTCTCGATGCGGATCGCCGTGGGCTCCACCCAGCGGCGGTCGCGGCCGGGCTGGTCCAGCGACTCCGCTTCCTCCTGCGCGCGGCGGCGCAGGCCGGTGAGCCTCTCGATGTCGCGCTGGTGCAGCAGGCCGGATTCGACGCGCAGCCACATCGCGATGTCCTCGGCCCGCGTCATGCTGGGGCCGGCGCGGCGCGCGCGCAGCCCGCTGATCCGCTCCACCAGGAACAGCCGCGTGGAGCCCGTGGTCTCGCAGCGCGCGCGCAGCGCGAAGGGCTCCGGGCAGCCATCGGCGGCATGGGTGCCGTGGATGTTGCGGATGACGATCTGATGCTCGGTCGCCTCCCCGCCGGGCTCGGCATGGTCGATCCAGGCTTCGAGCGTCAGGCCGGTGGCGAGCGGCGGGCCGGGATCGGTCGCCTGCTCCTCCGACGGGGGCAGCAGGCGCTTGCCGATCGCCAGGGCGTCCGGCGCGCCGTGATCGGCGCGGCTGGATGCCAGGGACCGCAATCGCGACATCAAACCAAGGGCGGGTCTCATCGGGGGGAAAACCTTCGACTCTCCGACGGGGGCGGCCGGCAGGGTCAACCTGCCGAGTTGGAAACGGAAACTCAACGAAACGGAGGTTTACTCACGAAACCGTGAGGATCGTTACCGGGGCATTGTCCCGTGCCGTTGCTTCTAGCACGCGAGATGGCCGGGATGGGTTAACGCGGTGCGCGAAAGCGCGTGCCAGGATGCCGGCTGCCATAGGCGGAGCAACCCGGGGTTGCCGGCCTCTCCGTGACGCCGGGCCGGCGGGCGGCGCCGATCTAGTCGCCCCTGGCCCGGGCTGCTAAAGCGGCGCATAAGGGAAAATTCCTGGGACCGAGGGAGAAAGCGATGCGAACGGGCATCCGGGCGGCCTTTTCGGCTGCGGTTTCGGGCGTCGCGCTGGCGGCCGGAGCGATGCCGCAGGCCGCACTGGCGCAGGCGCCGCAAGGCACCGTGCCGTTGCTGACGATGGGCGTCGGCTCTCCCGTGACGTCGCTCGATCCGCACTATCACCAGCTCTCGCCGAACAACGCCGTCGCCGACATGATCTTCAGCCAGCTCATCGAGACCGATGCGCAGGCCCGCATGGTGCCCGGCCTGGCGACGGAATGGCGCGCGGTCGGGCCGACGACCTGGGAGTTCAGGCTCCGCCCCGGCGTGCGCTTCCACAACGGCAGCGAGTTCGGCGCCGACGACGTCGCCTTCACGCTGCAGCGCCTGCCCAACGTGCCGAACTCGCCCTCCTCCTACGCGGCCTATTCGCGCCCGATCACGCGGATCGAGATCGTGGATCCCCTCACGATCCGCTTCCATACCGCGGCACCCTATCCGCTGCTGCCGCTCGACATGACCAATGTCCGCATCATCGACGCGCAGACCCATGCCAATGCGACGACCGAGGGCTTCAATTCCGGCCAGCTCGCCATCGGCACCGGCCCCTTCCGCGTCGTGCAGCACCGCAGCGGCGACCGCATCGAGTTCGAGCGCTACGCGGATTACTGGGGCGGCGCATCGCCCTTCCAGCGCGTGAGCTACCGCATGATCACCAACGACGCCGCGCGCACCGCGGGGCTGCTGGCCGGCGACCTCGACTTCATCGACCAGGTGCCGACGACGGACCTGGCGCGGCTGCGCGGCGACCAGCGGCTGAAGCTGGACGAGACGATCGGGCTGCGCCTGATCTTCCTCGGCCTCGACCACCTGCGCGCCGCGAACGAGAACAGCCCCTTCGTCACCGACAATGACGGCCGCCCGCTGGGGCGCAACCCGCTGAAGGACGTGCGCGTGCGCCGCGCGCTGTCCATGGCGATCGACCGCCGCGCCATCACCGAGCGCATCATGGACGGCGCGGCGACGCCGTCGGGCCAGTTCCTGCCGCCCGGCACCTTCAGCTACGTCCAGGACATCCAACCCCCCGCCTTCGACCCGGAGGGCGCGCGGCGCCTGCTGGCCGAGGCCGGCTATCCCCAGGGCTTCCGCATCCAGCTCAACGCGCCGAACGACCGCTACACCAACGATGCCCGTATCGCCCAGGCGATCGGCGCGATGTGGACGCGCATCGGCGTGCGCACGACGGTCGAGGCGCAGACCTGGGCCACCTTCGTCAACCGCGCCGCGCGGGCCGAGTATTCCGCGCATCTCATCGGCTGGGGGTCCAACCCCGACGGCAGCCATCCCATGCGCAACATCATCGGCACCGTCAGCCAGGAACGCGGCTGGGGCGCGTCGAACCGCGGGCGCTATTCCAACCCGCAGCTCGACGCCATGCTGGCCGAGAGCCTGGTCGAGCTCGACGACAGCAAGCGGGAGCGGATGCTGATGGACATCCAGCGCATGGCGGCCGAGGACGTCGCGATCATCCCGCTGCACATCCAGACCAACATCTGGGCGATGCGGCGTAATCTCTCCTACACGCCGAGGGTGGACGAGCTGACGCGCGCGCAGGACGTGCGTCCGGCGGCGATGCGCTGAGCGTGGTCGCAAGGGCCACCTCCCCAGCCCAAGATCTTCCCTCCCTCGCAAGCGGGGAAGGGTCAGGGAGGGGGTGCTTCGTCCGGCGCGCCCTCATCCTCGAACCCCCACCCCGTCCGTTTCCCGCTTGCGGGGGAGGGAGCGTCTCGGCGCGCGACGTCAGTCGGAAGCCGCGGAGCGCCCGATGAGCGTCTACCTCCTCCGCCGCCTGATCCAGGCCGTCGGCGTCGTGATCGCGATGTCCATCATCGTCTTCATCGGCGTCTACGCCATCGGCGATCCCGTCGAGATCCTGATCAGCCCCGACGCCGACCAGATCGAGCGTGAGCGCGCCATCCGCGCCCTCGGCCTCGACCTGCCGCTGTGGGAGCAGTACCTCGTCTTCGTCGGGCGCGCGCTGCAGGGCGACCTCGGCCGTTCCTTCGTCTTCAACGAACCGGCGCTGCAGCTGATCCTGCAGCGCATGCCCGCGACGCTCGAGCTCGCCGTCGCCGCGACGGTCGGCGCGATCCTCATCGGCCTCCCCCTCGGCCTCTATGCCGGGCTGCGGCCCAACGGCATCGGCTCCAAGGCGATCATGGCGGGCTCGATCCTCGGCTTCTCGCTGCCGACCTTCTGGGTCGGGCTGATGCTGATCATGGTCTTCGCGGTCCAGCTGGGCTGGCTGCCCTCCACCGGCCGCGGCGAGACCGTGACCATCCTCGGCATGCGCTGGTCCTTCCTGACCTGGGACGGTCTCCGGCACCTGCTGATGCCGGCGCTAAACCTCGCGCTCTTCAAGATCAGCCTGGTGATCCGCCTGACGCGAGCCGGCGTGCGGGAGACCATGCTGATGGATTACGTGAAGTTCGCCCGCGCCAAGGGCCTGACGCCCTTCCGCGTGACCTTCGTGCACGTCTTCAAGAACATCCTGATCCCCGTGGTGACCGTCACCGGGCTGGAGTTCGGCTCCACCATCGCCTTCTCGGTGGTCACGGAATCGATCTTCGCCTGGCCGGGGATGGGCAAGCTGATCATCGATTCGATCAACGTGCTGGATCGGCCGGTGATCGTCGCCTACCTCATGATCGTCGTGCTGATGTTCATCACCATCAACCTGGTGGTGGACCTCACCTATTCCGTGCTCGACCCGCGGGTCCGGCTGGAGGGCAAGTAGCATGAGCGAAAGCGCCGCCGAACGGTCGCTCGCCGTCCGCGACCTCGCCATCGTCACCTCGCCGCTCGCCGCGGAGACGCCGTTCCGGCGCTTCGTGTCGGAATTCGCGGAATCGAGGCTCGCGCTGTTCGGGCTCGCGGTCTTCACCGTGATCATCCTGCTCGCCTTCCTCGCGCCGCTGATCGCGCCGCAGAACCCCTACGACCTCGCCGTGCTCGACATCATGGACGGCCGGCTCGAACCGGGTTCGCGCAACGGCGACGACACCATGACCTTCTGGCTCGGCACCGACGACCAGGGGCGCGACATGATGTCGGCCATCATGTACGGGCTGCGCATCTCGCTGACCGTCGGCGCGGGCTCGGCGGTGCTGGCCTGCCTGGTCGGCGCCTCGCTCGGGCTGCTCGCGGCCTATGCCGGCGGCAAGACCGACAGCGCGATCATGCGCCTGGTGGACCTGCAGCTCTCCTTCCCCGCGATCCTCGTCGCGCTGATGATCCTCGCCTTCCTCGGCAAGTCCGTGATGAACGTGGTCATCGCTATCGTGGTGGTGGAGTGGGCCTACTACGCCCGCACCGTCCGCGGCACCGCGCTCGTGGAACGCCGGCGCGAATACATCGAGGCCGCGCAGTGCCTGGCGCTGCCGACCCGCCGCATCCTGTTCCGCCATCTCCTGCCGAACTGCCTGCCGCCGCTGATCG
This sequence comes from Falsiroseomonas sp. HW251, assembly GCF_050563545.1. Classification (NCBI taxonomy): domain Bacteria; kingdom Pseudomonadati; phylum Pseudomonadota; class Alphaproteobacteria; order Acetobacterales; family Roseomonadaceae; genus Falsiroseomonas; species Falsiroseomonas sp. HW251. The sequence goes on along the minus strand of NZ_JBNXUM010000004.1, from coordinate 27,990 downwards.
TCATCGCGACGATGCAGGTCGCGCGCGCCATCGCGCTGGAGGCGACGCTGTCCTTCCTCGGCCTTGGCGTGCCGATCACCGAGCCCTCGCTGGGGCTGCTGATCGCGAATGGCTACGAGTACATGCTGAGCGGGAAGTACTGGATCAGCTTCTACCCCGGCATCGCGTTGCTGGTGACGATCGTCAGCATCAACCTGGTTGGCGACCACCTGCGGGATGTCTTGAATCCGAGGCTGAAGAAGTGAGGGGGGGTGTGAACCGGGCCCCCTCCCCATCCCTCCCCCGCAACTGCGGGGGAGGGGGAAGAGAAGCGTGCGCGGTCGGCCCGCTTGGCCCTCCCCCGCCGTTGCGGGGGAGGGTTGGGAGGGGGCAATCGCGATGACCTCCCCCACCCTCGAAGTCCGCAACCTCCGCACCCACTTCTTCACCCGCGTCGGCGTGGTGAAGGCGGTGGACGACGTCTCCTTCACCGTCGGGCGCGGCAAGGTGCTCGGCCTCGTCGGGGAATCCGGCTCCGGCAAGTCCGTCACGGGCTTCTCGATCATGGGCCTGGTGGACCCGCCCGGCCGCATCGCCGGCGGCCAGATCCTCTTCAAGGGCCAGGACCTCGCGACACTGTCCGAGGAGGCGATGCGCCAGCTCCGCGGCAACCGGATCGCGATGATCTTCCAGGACCCGATGATGACGCTCAACCCGGTCCTGCGCGTGGACACCCAGATGATCGAGACCGTCCTCGCGCATGAGAAGGTGAGCGAGGCGGAGGCCCGCAGCCGCGCCCGCGACGCGCTCGGCCTGGTCGGCATCCCGAGCCCCGACGAGCGGCTGAAGGCCTATCCCCACCAATTCTCCGGCGGCATGCGCCAGCGCGTCGCCATCGCCATCGCGCTGCTGCACCGGCCGGACCTGATCGTGGCGGACGAGCCCACCACTGCGCTCGATGTCACCATCCAGGGCCAGATCCTCGCCGAGGTGCAGAAGCTCGCGCTCAACACCGGGACGTCGCTGATCTGGATCACGCACGACCTCTCGGTCGTCGCCGGCCTCGCCGACGACATCGCAGTCATGTATGCCGGCCGCATCGTCGAGCAGGGCGACGTTGGCGAGGTGCTGGACAGCCCGCTGCATCCCTACACCCATGGCCTGATCGGCAGCGTCCCGTCGCGCAATCGCCGCGGCGAGCCGCTGCGCCAGATCCCGGGCATGACGCCCTCGCTGCTGTCGCTGCCGCCGGGCTGCGCCTTCCGCGCGCGCTGCCCGCGCGCCGCCGGGGAATGCGCGGTGATGCCCGAGCTCGCGGAATGGAAGCCCGGGCGGCTCGCGCGCTGCCACTTCCCGCACATGGAAACGACGCGCGAGGAAGCGGCGTGAGCGTGGCAATCGAACAGAACGCACCGCGCGTCTTCACCGACACCGAAGTGCCGATGGTGGAGCTTCGCGGCGTCTCCCGCCGCTTCGCCAAGAAGCTCGATATCGCGGCGAAGCTTGCGCGGCGGCTCGGCGCCAACGTGAAGGAGGAGATCGTCCACGCCGTGGACAAGGTCGATCTCCGCGTCCGCAAGGGCGAGGTGGTCGGCCTGGTCGGGGAATCCGGCTGCGGCAAGTCCACCCTCGGCCGCATCGTCGCGGGCATCCTCCCGCAATCAGACGGTCACGTCGCCTGGAAGGGCCAGGACGTCGCGACGCTGGGCGGCGAGGCCGCGCGCACCGCCAAGCTGCGCCGGCAGATGATCTTCCAGGACCCCTATGCCTCGCTCAACCCGCGCATGCGCGTCGCCGACATCGTGGGCGAGGCGCCGCTGGTCCATGGCCTGGTCAGCCGCGGCGACTTCCAGGACTACGTGGACGAGCAGATGCGCCGCGCGGGCCTCGACCCCGGCTTCAAGCGCCGCTACCCCCACCAGTTCTCGGGCGGCCAGCGCCAGCGCATCGGCATCGCGCGCGCGCTCGCGGTGCAGCCCGAATTCATCGTCTGCGACGAGGCGGTGGCCGCGCTCGACGTATCGATTCAGGCGCAGATCCTGAACCTCTTCATGCGGCTCCGGCGAGAGCTCGACCTGACCTATCTCTTCATCAGCCACGACCTCGGCGTGGTCGAGCATCTCAGCGACCGCGTGGTCATCATGTATCTCGGCCGCGTGGTCGAGGAAGCGCCGACCGAGACCATCTTCCGCCGCCCGAACCATCCCTACACGCGCTCGCTGCTCGACAGCGTGCCGCGGATCGAGAACCGCAAGCGCGCCTTCGCCGTGGTGAAGGGAGAGATCCCCTCGCCGCTCAATCCGCCGAAGGGTTGCCACTTCCACCCGCGCTGCCCGCTCGCCTTCGACCGGTGCCGCGTGGAGGTGCCGGCGCTGAGGACGGTGGAAGCGGGGCACCGCAGCGCGTGCCATCTGAACGACCAGGGGTGAGCGGGAAGCACCCCCCTCCCGACAAGCCTTCGGCCTCGTGGCAGTGCCACGAGCCTCCGCAACGGCGGCGGGGGGCCACTTCCCCCTCCCCCGCCGTCGCGGGGGAGGGATGGGGAGGGGGCCAGGACACGATCCCCCCCTACCGCGCCCAATGGGAATCGGCCGATCTCGTCGCCGAGTTCCTCGCCGGCCGCAGCCCCGCCACCGACCCGCTCTGGCGGCATTCCGGCGCCGAGACTCCCGACGAATACGCCCTCTGGGCCGAGCATCTCTGCGGCTGCGCCTGCCTGCAGATGGCGGTCGGCGCGCGGGGTCTGCCCATCCCGCCGATCCACGCGATCCGCCGCGGCGTGCAGGACGTGGGCGGCTATGTCGTGCAGCCCGACGGCACGATCCGCGGCCTGGTCTATGCCGGCGCCGTCGCGTGGCTGGCGGGGCAGGGGATCGCGGCCGAGATCCTGCTGGACCGCACGGCCTCCGACATCCCCGCGCTCCTCGCCGGCGGCGCGCTCCTCATCGCCTCGGTGCATGGCGCGATCCGCTGGCCGGACCGGCCCGCGCCGGGCCGCGGCGGGCATCTCGTGCTCTGCTTCGGCACCGCGCCCGACGGGGCGATCCGTTTCCACAACCCCTCCGGCGACACGCCGGCGTCGCGCAGGGATGCGCGGCTGGCGCCGGCGGTCTTCGACCGCTTCTTCGCGGGGCGGGGGATCCTGCTGCGGTAGCCCGCGATCGCTGTGACTGTGCGCGCCGCAGGCGGGCATGCGAAGCGGGTGAATCGCCCGGCCGGAGAAAGATGGACCCGCATTGCCCTGACACAGTCAGGGCAATGCGGGTCCAGCAGGCCCCCCGCGCGCCCGCGCTCAGGTGCTCTTGGTCGGGCCCTGGGATCCGCGGCCGCGCCCCGGCGGATCGGAGGGGTCGCTGTCGCTCGGGCCCGCGGGCTGCTGCGGACGGTTGCCTCCGCCGCCCCGGCCGCGGCCCGGCGGGTCGGAGGGATCGGAATCGCTCGCCCCCGCATTGCCGGTGCGTCCGCCATTGGCAGGGTCGTTCGGATCGGAATCGGTCATCCCCGTGCGCGGCCCGCGGATGCCGCCATTCGGCGGGTCGTTCGGGTCGTTGTCGGTCACGCCGGTCTGCTGACGGTTGCCGCCGCGGCCGCCGCCGGGCGGGTCGGAGGGGTCGCTGTCGCTCGCCCCGGTGTTCGGCCGATTGCCGCCGCGCCCGCCGCCCGGCGGGTCGGAGGGATCGGAATCGTTCTGTCCGGTGCGCGGCTGGCGCTGCGCCTGGTTGCCGGTGCGGCCGTTGCCGGGCTCGTCGGAGGGATCGCTGTCGGTGAGGCCACTGCGCTGCTGCGGTGCCGGCGCGCCGCCCTTGCCGCCCTGCGGCGCCTGGGCCTGCGGAGGCGCGGCCTGGGGAGGTTGGGCCTGCGGGGCCTGCTGCGGCGGGGCGCCGCCGCCCCCCTTCGTGCCTTGCGCGGCGGCCAGGCCCGGCACGCCCGCGGCGCCGCCAAGCGCGGCAAGCCGCAGGACCAGCAGGCGCCGCCGCAGCGGCGACGAGACGGGATTGTCGGGCATGCAGATTCTCCTTCCCCGGCCCGGCATGTTCGGACGCCGCCGCCGTCGCGTCCAGTGCGAAGCGCGCCCGCCGGGACGCCGGGCAAAGACGGAGCTTGCATCAACGTTCTTGTTATGTTCTTCTCCGCCCATGAGCCACGCTGTCACCGCCTCCGTCTTTCCCGGCTTCGCCGCCGGCGCCGGCCGCGTGCCGCCCGACCTCTCCATCCCGCGCCCGCCGCGGGTGCCCTTCGTCCGATGGATCCCCGCCGCGCGGCGCGAGCCCGCCTGGCGGGAGGCGCTGCGGTGGTCGCTGATCGGACTGACCGCGAGCTGGGCGGCGGGCGAGGCGACGCTCCGGCTGGCGGGCCTCTGAGCTACCGCCCGGCCAGCCAACGCCGCAGCGGGATCGCCGCAAGCGCCAGGGCCGCCAGGCCAAGCAGCGCGCCCAGCACCTCCGGCGTCACGATGCGCGACAGATCGGCATCGCCGCCCGCCGCCAGCGCCTCGCCCAGCCCCGCCCCGGCCAGAGAATAGACCGTCGTCGCCGGGATGATCCCGAGGAAGGTGGTCGGCGCGAAGACCCGCAGCCTGATCCCTGACCAGGCCGGCACCAGGTTGACCAGCACGAAGGGGAACAGCGGCACCAGGCGCAGCACCAGGAGGTAGGACACCGCGTCCCGCCGCAGCCCCGCCGCGATCCGCTGCCCGGCCGGCCCCAGCCTCTCCAGCGCGCCCGCGCCGAACAGGAAACGCCCGGCGAGGAAGACCAGCACTGCCCCGATCGTCGCCGCCACCACCGTCAGCGCCGCGCCCAGCGCCCAGCCGAACATCATCCCCCCCGCCAGCGTCAGGATCGTCACGCCCGGGATCGCCAGCGACACCACCAAGACATAGGCCGCGAGGTAGAGCAGCGGCGCCGCCCAACCCGCCCGCTCCACCAGGCCGAGCAGCGCCAGGCGTTCCTTCGCCAGCGCCTCGAGCGAGAGGTAGTCGCCGGCCGGCGAGAGCTGGATCGCCACCACCGCGGCCACCAGCAGCAGCCAGGGCAGGGCACGGCGGGCTAGGCTGCGCGTCTTCACGCCCCGCACATGGCGCATCGGCGCGGGATGCGCGAGACTGCCGTCATGACGAGCTTCACCTTCGACCACTTCCACCTCCGCAGCCCCGACCCCGAGGCCGCCGCCCGAGTATGGGTGAACGCGCTCGGCGCCACCATCCGCACGCGCATGGAGGTGCCTGCCGGCATCCGCGTCGTGCTCGACCTCTGCGGCCTGACGCTGTTCCTGGAGCAGGTGCCGCCCGGCACGGCGGTGCCGCCGGCGGCGCCCCATGCCGGGCTCGAGCATCTCGGCCTCGGCGTGCCGGATCTCGACGCGGCGCTCGCCTCGGCGACGGCGGCAGGCGCGCTGCTGGAATCCGGCCCGTCCTCGCCGCGGCCGGGACTGCGCATCGCCTTCGTCACGATGCCGGACGGCGTGCGGGTGGAGCTGCTGGAGCGCAAGGGGTGAGCCTGTCCTGAGCGGGATGGGCACCACCTCCACCTCGAACTGGCCCGCGATCGGCGCGGTCGTCTTCGCCGGCATCGCGGCCGCGGCGCAGATCGGCAAGGTGCCGGCGGCGATGACGACCATCGGCGCGGAGTTCGACCTGCCGCTCTCGGGCGCCGCCCTCGTCGCCTCGCTCTTCGCGCTGCTGGCGGGGCTGGGCGGGCTCGCCATCGGGCTCGGCGCGGCGCGGATCGGGGCGCGGCGCGGGCTGCTCGCGGGGCTGCTGCTCGGCGGCGGCGCGGCGGCCGTCGCGCCGCTCGCCACCGCCGTCGCGCCGCTCTTCGCGATCCGCATCGCGGAAGGGGCGGGCTTCCTGCTGGTGGCCGTCACCGCGCCATCCCTGGTCGCCGCGCTCGCCGCGCCGGCGGACCGGCCCTTCGCGATGGGGCTCTGGGGCTGCTTCATGCCGGGCGGGATCGCGCTCGGCCTCTTCACCGCGCCGGTGGTCGAGGGCTTCGGCTGGCGCCTGGCCTGGGCGCTGACGGCGGCGCTGCTGCTGTTGGCGCTGCTGCTGTGCTGGAGGCTGGTGCCGGCGGCGGCCGGGCCGCGGGACGGACCGCGCGCGAGGGTCTCGGCGCTGCTGCGCGACGTCCTGCAGGCCGGCCGGCCGGTCCGCGTCGCCGCGGCCTTCGGCGCCTACAACATCGTCTATTTCGGGGTCGCGGCCTTCCTGCCGGCCTATCTGGAATCGCTGGGCACGCGGACGGGCCTGGCGGGCGGGGCGGGCGCGCTGGCGGCGATCGCGAACCTGCTGGGCAACCTCGCCGCCGCTGGCCTGATGGGCCGCGGCGTCGCCGCCGAACGCCTGGTCACCCTGGGCGCGGCGCTGATGGGCGTGCTGTCCGCCGCGGTCTTCCTGACGCCGTTGCCGCTGGCCGCGACCGCGCTGGCGCTCCTGGCCAGCATCGTCGGGGGCCTGGTCCCGGCGGCCTGCTTCGCCCTGCTGCCAGGCAGCGTGCCGCGTGCGGAACTCGTGGCACCCGCGGTCGGGATGACGATCCAGGGCAACAACCTGATGCAGCTTCTCTCGCCGCCGCTGCTCGGGCTGCTGGCGGGCTGGGGATGGGGGCTGGTCGCGCTGCCGATCCTGCTGGCGGGGCTGCTGTGCGGTGCGATCGGCGTCGTCCTGGCCCGGGACGGGTTGCGGATGGCGCCGCCCGCGCCATAGCCTCGCGCCATGCAATGGGGGATCTTCCGCATGCCTCGCTTCGACCGCCGCCACCTCCTCACGCTTGCCGCCGGCGCCGCCGCGACGGCGCTGCTGCCCCCGGCCGCCTCGGCACGACCGCTCGACCAGATCCTGTCGACGCGACGCCTGCGCGCGGGGATCAACCCGACGCTGCCGCCCTTCGGGACCTTCAACGACCGCAACCAGATCGACGGCTTCGACGCCGACATCGCGCGCGAGATCGCGAAGCGAATGAATGTCGAGCTCGAGATCGTGCAGGTCGGCAGCCCCGACCGCATCCCGTTCCTGCAGGCCGACCGCATCGACATCGTGCTCGGCGCCATCACCCGCACGATCGAGCGCGCGCTGGTCATCGACTACACCCAGCCGCTGCACACCCAGTCCGTGATCGTGCTGACGAAGCAGTCCGGCACGGCGGCGCCGATCAACGCGCCGGCGGATCTGAACAACCCCGCCGTGCGGCTGGTGCAGGTGCGCGGCACGGTCGGCATTCCCTGGATCCAGGCCAATGCGTCGCGCGCGCAGGTCACGCTGCTCGACAACTATCCCGACTGCTTCCGCGCGCTGGCGCAGGGCAGGGCGGATGCGATGGTGGACGTGCTGGAATCCGTTGTCGTGCCGCTGCGCAACTTCCCGCAGGTCCAGTGGAAGGTGCTGGACCAGGTGCTGGCAAGCACCTGGGTCGGCATCGGCGTGCAGAAGGGCAATTACGGGCTGCGCGACGTGCTGAACGTAATCCTGTTCGAGTTGCATCGCAGCGGCTTCGTCAACGAGACCTGGCAGAAGTGGTTCGGCGAGCCGATGAAGACGCCGATCCCGTTCAACCCGATGTTCTGAATGCCCCACGTCGTCGCTGCGCGACGCCGCGGGGACCCCGGCATGGTGCTTGATCCTGCGCTGATGGCTCCCCCTGCCGCGATCAAGCCGCGGCAGGATTTCGGCGGGCCGAGAGTGGGCGACGCGCAGCCCGACAGGCACTGTCGATGACCCTCCAATACGGCCAGATCCTCCACTACCTCCCCGACTTCCTCCTCGGCGCCGGCGTCGCGCTGTGGATCGCGGCCGTCGCCTTCGCGGGCGGGCTTGTCATCGGGCTGTTCGGCGCGGCGGTGCTCACCTTCGGCCCCTGGCCGGCGCGCGCGGCGGTCGGCGCCTATGTCCGCTTCTTCACCTGGACGCCGCAGCTCGTGCAGATCTTCTTCCTGTTCTTCGCGCTGCCGGAGTTCGGGATCACGCTCTCTCCCGTCGTCGCGGTGCTGATCGGCATGACGCTGAACGCCGGCGCCTATCTCACGGAGATCGAGCGCGGCGGCTTCGCCTCCGTCCCGCGCGCCGAGCTCGACGCGGCGGAGGTCATGGGCTTCTCTCGCGTGCAGATCGTCTGGCACGTCATCGCGCCGCATGTCGTGCGCGCGCTCTATCCCGCGCTCTCCAACCACTACATCATCATGACGCTCGGTACCTCCATGGCCGCGATCTTCGGCGTCGAGGAACTGACGGGCCGCGCCCTGAACGCCAACGCGATCAGCTTCCGCAGCGTCGAGATCTTCTCGCTGGTTGCGGTGATCTACATTGGGCTGACCATCGTGGCCTCGGCGCTGCTGTGGATCGTGGGGCGGTGGCTGTTCCGGATCAGGGCGAAGGTGTTTTGAGGGTGGCGCACGACGTGGCCCCCTCCCAGCCGGCCTTCGGCCTCGCGGCAGTGCCGCAAGCCCCCGCAACTGCGGGGGAGGGTTCAGTGCGCGGGCTCTGCTTCTGCTCCCTCCCCCGCAGTTGCGGGGGAGGGGTGGGGAGGGGGCAAACGCACGACCGATGACCCCCTGGGACACCATCCTCGCCGAGGCGCCGCGCTTCTTCACCTGGTGGAACCTGCGCTTCCTCCTCGAAGCCCTCGGCAACACCATCGTCGCCTCCGTCCTGGGCTGCGCGATCGGCTACGCGCTGGGCTTCGCGCTGGCCGCGCTCCGCCTGCCGCAGCTGATCCCCTTCGCGCCGCTCCGCGCCTTCTGCATCCTCTGGGTCGAGACCTTCCGGCGCATCCCCTTCCTGGTGCTGCTGCTGCTGGTCTTCTTCCTCGCGCAGTTCGCGAAGCTGGAGGCGCCGCTCTCCGCCATCGCGGTCACCGCCGTCGCGATCCGCATGTCGGCACTCGCCGCGGAGAACGTGCGCGCGGGCCTGGAATCCGTCCGCGCGACACAGTGGGAAGCCGCGCTGACCATGAACATCGCGCCCTGGACGGTGCTCCGCCGCGTCGTGCTGCCGCAGGCCTGGCGGGTGATCCTGCCTCCCTCCATCGCGCATGTGCTGTCCATGGTGAAGGAGACCTCGCTGGTGAGCCAGATCGGCTTCATCGAGATCACCTTCGCGGCCAAGATGCTGACCCAGCGCGGCTTCTCCGCGCTGCTGACCTACGGCACGGCGCTGGTGCTGTATTTCCTGCTGGGCTGGGCACTGCACGCGCTCGGGCGATACGCCGAGCGGAAGCTCACACGCCGTCCCGCGGGCCCGGAGGGCCCGACCCGGACGCCTTCATCGCCGCCCGCAGCATCGCCGCTTCCGGTGGGCTGACCGGCGGCTGCGGCGGGCGCAGCGACGCGTTGGGAATGACGCCCATCTCCGCCAGGCACCATTTCAGCCGCGCGGTGGCGCGGCCGGCGGGCGGTGCGCCGTAGATGGCCTCGGCCAGCGGCTCCAGCTTCTCGTGCAGCGCCCGCGCGCGGGCGAGGTCACCTTCCCGCACGGCGTGATCCAGCGCGACGATCTCGTCCGGCATGACGTCCGCGAGCGACACCAGCGAGCCGTCGGAGCCGTGCACCATGCAGGCCAGCAAATGCTCGTCGCCGCTGGCGCAGAACGCGACGTCGGGCCGCTTCGCCTTGCAGATGCGGCGCAGCGCGTCGTAGCGGTCGACCTCCCAGCTGCCTTCCTTCACGCCGACGACCTCCTCGATGTCGAGCAGCGCCTCGAAGGTCTCGGGCGTGAAGGCCATGCGGCCGGCGCCGTGATGCGCGGCAAAGAGGAAGATCGGCATCCCGGAGACGGCGCGGCGGATGGTGTCGTGGTGGAGCAGCGCCATTTCCGTCGTCTGGGCCAGCGCGAAGCCGTTGGGCAGGAAGACCATGATCGCGTCGGCGCCGGCCTCGCGCGCCTCGCGCGCTTCCTCAGCGGCTTCGATGCTGCTCTCGGCGTTCACGCCGGCGACCACGATCCGCGTCGCGCCGACCGTCGCGACGGCGACCTCGACCGCGCGCTTCTTCTCCGCCCGGGAAAGCACGAAGTTCTCGCCGGCATGGCCGTTCATCAGCACGCCGGCGATGCCGGGCCGCAGCACGCAATGCGCGGTGTGCCGGGCATAGGCGTCCCAGTCCGCCGAGAAATCGCCGTGCATCGGCAGTACGGTCGAGGGATAGATGCCGTGGAAGCGCGTCGGGCCCTGCGGGATCATGCGGCTTCCTTCTTCAGCAAACGATCCATCGGGAACAGCGGCATTTCGGGTTCCTGGCCCATGATCGCCTGCGCCAGCAGCTTCCCGAAATAGGGCCCGCTCGTGTAGCCGGAATGCACGCAGCCGATGATCCAGGCATCGGGTTCGCCCGGGACCGGCCCGATCGCCGGCAGCGCATCCGCGGTCTCGGATTCCAGCCCGAGCCAGGCGCGCACGACGCGCGCATCGCGCAGCGCGGGGATGGTGTGCGCGGCAAGCCGCACATTCCCGGAAAAGTTCTCGGCGCGCACCGCGAGCCCGCCACGCTCGCGGTCGCCGATGCCCTGCCAACCGCCCCCGATCAGCACCGTGCCGTTCGCATACTGCTTGAGCGACAGCAGCCCCGACGCGACGCCCATCACCGTGCGCATCACCGGCCGGATGCGCTCCGTCACGACGAGCTGGTTGACCAGCACCTTCACCGGCAGCGTGATGCCAAGCCAGGCCGCCATCCCCTCCAGCCACACCCCGCCGGCCAGCACGATGCGCCGCGCGCGCAGCGTCCCCGCGGTGGTCTGCAGGGTGAAGCCATGGGGCTGGCGGTCCACTGCGGTCACGCCGCGCTTCTCGAACAGCGCGACGCCGGCGCGCAGCAGGGCAGGGCGGAAGGCGCGGCCGGTGAGATACGCCGAGGTGAAGCCGTCGATCGGGCAGTGTCCCGCCAGCAGCACCTGGTCCGACAGGCCCGGCTCGATCTCCATCGCGCGGCCACCCGAGATCAGCTCGATCGGGGCGCCGGCCTGGCGGCGGAAATGCGCGCGCTCCTCCAGCATCGCCGCCTCCTGCTCGGTGAAGGCGACGGACAGGCCGGGGCAGGCGACCGCCAGCACGTCCCCGCCGTCGCACCACTCCGGCATGCGCAGCCACATCTCATGAGCCCTGAGCGCATAGGGGATCAGCGCCGCGCGGGTCATCTGCATGGTCAGCGTGCCGGCGTTGACGCCCGAGGCCTCGCGGCAGATCGCGCCGCGGTCGAGCAGCGCCACCTGCATGCCGCCGCGGGCGAGGTGCAGCGCGGTGCTGCAGCCCATGACGCCGGCACCGATGACGGCGACGTCGAAGATCATGGGTGTGTGCCCTTGATCATCGAGCGCTGCCCTCCCCCGCCAGGCGCCTCCCTCCCGTGCCGCTTGATGACCCTCATATCGGCGCCGCCTGCGGCACCGGGATGTCCGCATAGTCGAAGGCGCCCAGCACCGCCTCCATCGGCACCGGCCGCAGCGGCAGCCGTCCCGTCGCAAACCCCGCATTCTCGCGCCCGCCGACGCGGAAGCCGACGAGCTCTGCCGCCGCCTCGCCGCAGACGCGGCCCTGGCACGGCCCCATGCCGCAGCGCGTGAACTGCTTGAGCTGGTTCATGTCCTCCGCGCCGTCGTCCAGCGCCGCCTCGATCTCGGCGCGCGTCACGCCCTCGCAGCGGCAGACCACGGTCTCCCCGGGGATCGCCGAGACCAGCGCCGGGCGCAGCGCCATCATCCGCGCCATCGCCGCCCCCGTGCGCGAGGCCCGCCAATGCTCCAGCCAGGGCCGCCAGCGCGCCCGCGCATGGGCGCGCCCGTCCAGGATCTCCAGGTCGCGCAGCGCCGCCAGCGCCGCCAGCCGCCCCGCCGCCGGCGCCGCCGCGGCGCCGCGCACGCCGCCGCCATCGCCCGCGACAAAGAGCAGCGGCACCGACGTCCGGCGGTCCGCGTCCAGCAGCGGCACCCAGCCACCGGAGGCGCGGTCGTAGCGGTGCCTCGCGCGGAACAGCCGCGTCGCCTCGGTCGCCGGCACCAGCCCGTGCCCAATGCAGAGCGCGTCGCAGTCGAAGGCCTCGACCTTGCCGTCCGGTCCCTCGATCCGCACGCGTTCCAGCACCGCCCCGCCTTCCGCCGCGACCACGCGATGCGCGGCAAGCACCGGCACGCCCGATCCCGCCAGCTCCGCCCGCCAGGCCGCGCCGCGCGCCAGCAGATCGGGCCGCGCCAGCAGCGCCGGCAGCGCGCGTGCCCACTCCGCGTGGGACGCCAGGTCGGCCAGCGCCGCGACCTCCGCCCCGCTCTTCCTCAGCTTGGCCGCGACGGCATAGAGCAGCGGCCCCGCCCCCGCGACGACCACGCGCCGCCCCGGCAGCACGCCCTGCGCCTTCAGCAGGATCGTCGCGGCCGCGAGCCCGATCACGCCCGGCAGCGTCCAGCCGGGGAAGGGGATCACCCTCTCCTGCGTCCCCGTGCAGAGCACCAGGGCCCGCGCCGTCAGCGTGACCGCGCCGCCCTCGGCCAGCGCGTCGATCCGGAACGGCGCGGCCGGCTCGCCCGCCGGCACCAGCGGCCCGCCGCCGAGGCCCCAGACGCGATGCCCGGTGCGGATCTCGGCGCCGCTCCGCGCCAGCGCCGCGCGCAGCGCGTCGCCGGCCTCCCGGTCGGGATCGGGCGGGATGAAGAAGCCGGGCGGCGCCGAGCGATACACCGGCCCGCCGGGCGCCGGGCTTTCGTCGAGCAGGACGGTGCGCGCGCCGCGCCGTGCCGCCTCCGTCGCCGTCGCCATGCCCGCCGGCCCGGCGCCGAGCACTGCGACATCGAAGTCGGTCATGCCGGCGTCACGCTCATCCCCGCCCGCACCGGCACCAGGCAGGCCTGCGCCAGCCTGCCATCCAGCCGCACGAGGCATTGCTGGCACGTCCCCATCATGCAGAAGGCCGCGCGCGGCGCGCCCGGCCCCTCGCCGAGCCGCCGCACCCCCTCGGCCAGCAGTGCCGCCGCCAGGCTCTCGCCGGCCGGGGCGCGCATCATGCGGCCGTCGAAGGTGAAGGCGACCTCGGCCGGCCGCTCGATCCCGGGGATGCGGAGGGGGGAATCCACGCGGCGAAGCCTAACCGCCCCGGCTTGACGCTGCCACCCGCGCGCCCGGACAGTCCCGGGGATGACGTTCCTCACCATCGAAGGCCTGACCGCGAGCCATGACGGCCGTGCCGACGTGCTGCGCGACGTCTCGCTCGCCGTCGGCAAGGGCGAGGTCGTCGGGCTGATCGGCCCCTCGGGCTCGGGCAAGTCGTCGTTGCTGCGCGCGCTGGTCGGGCTGCTGAAGCCGCGCGCCGGCCGCGTCACCGTAGCCGGCCAGGCCGTGGACTACGCCAGCCCGGCCAGCCTGCGCGCCGCGCGCGACCGCTTCGCCATTGTCTTCCAGCAGTACAACCTCTTCCAGAACATGACGGCGCTGCGCAACGTCGCCGTCGCGCCGGTGCTGGTGAAGAAGCGCAGCGCCCGCGACGCGGAGGACGAGGCGCGGCGCCTGCTGGAACGCGTCGGCCTCGGCGCCCGGCTGCACGCCTACCCCGACGAGCTCTCCGGGGGCCAGCAGCAGCGCGTCGCCATCGCCCGCGCCCTCGCGCTCCGGCCCGACATCCTGCTGCTGGACGAGGTGACCAGCGCTCTCGACCCCGAGCTGGTGACGGAGGTCCTCGACACCATCCGCGGCCTCAGGGAGGAGGGGATGACGATGCTGGTGGTCAGCCATGAAATGGCGTTCATCCGCGAGGTCGCCTCCACCGTCGTCTTCATGGATGCCGGGGCGGTCGTGGAACGCGGGCCTCCCGCGCGGGTCTTCGACGCACCGGAAACGGCGCGGCTGCGCGAGTTCACGGCAAAGATCCTGCGCCACTGACGCGGCGGGCGCGGCGGAAGCAGGCGGTCCGATGCAACCACCATCGGTTGAATCTGGGGCGGCTTGTGCAATAAGGCGGCTAGCCCTGGGCCACGATCCGCGCGATGCTCCGGCCCAAAGGACGATGCCACGCCAAGCCAGCCTCCTGCCGAGCAGAGCGACCGGGCCAGCCCGGCGGTCCGTCGCACCTCACGAAACCGTGGCAAAAACCGACATCGCGCATCGCGCGCCAGCGTCTAGATTGCCCTGCATTACTCGCTTGGGGGGCGATTCGCTCGATGTCAAACCTGGCTGAGGCAGGTCCCGCCGAGGCCACCGCCGGGGCACAGGCGCCGGCCGACACGCTGCTGCCCCTGCTGCACGGCGCATCGCACCTCGTCATCGGGATGGCCATGCTGGCGATCCTGGTCCCCTTCGTGATCGTGCTGGTCCGCCGCAGCGACCTTGTGCCGCGCCGCCTGGTCGGACTGGCCTGCAGCTTCCTCCTTGCCTTCGCCGTCGCCCTGCTGCTGGGGGCGCTGCACCAGGTCCACCCGGTGCCGGCGCTGGCTGTGGTCGCCAACGCCGTCGCCGCGGGCCTGGCCATCGTCACCGCGATCGCCGTCTGGCCCGCCCTGCCGGGCTTCCTCGCGCTGCGCTCGCCCGCCGTGCTGGCGCGCGAGGTCGAGGAACGCCGCGCCGCCGAGCAGCGCGCGCGGGAGAGCGAGGCGCGCATGGGCGCCTTCATCGCTCACCTCGCGGAGGCGATCTTCGTCTGCCGCGTCGCCCCCGACGGCGCGATGCGGATCGAGACCGTGAACCCCGCCTTCGAGCGCATCTTCGGCGTGCATGCCGGGCTGGTGCTGGGGCGGCTCGCCGACCAGGTCCTGCCCTCGGCGGTCGTGAACCTGGCCCTGCCGCGCTGGCGGGAGGCCGCTTCCCGCGGCACCACGCTGGAATTCGAGCTGACGGGCAACCTGCCGCGCGGCCGCGTCACCTGGCACACCGTCCTGGTGCCGATGCGTGGCGCCGATGGCAGGGTGGACCGCCTGGTCGGCTCCGCCCGCGACGTCACCTCGACGCGCCGACTGGAGGCGGGCCTGGTGCAGAGCGCGCGGCTGGCCACGGTCGGCACCCTCGCCGCGGGGCTCGCGCATGAGGCGAGCCAGCCGCTGAACGTCGCCACGCTCTGGCTGCGCCGGGCGCGCGCCGCCGGCGCCGAGCTTCCGACCGTGCAGCGCGCCAGCCTCGAGCGCGCGGTCGGCGTGGTGGAGGACCAGCTGCGCCGCGCCGGCGACCTCGTCGCGCGCATGCGCGGGCTTGCCGGCGACGAGACCTCGAACGGCGATCGCTTCGACATCGCGCCCGTCGTCGCCGACGCCGTGCGCATCGCCGCGGCGCAATACGGATCGGACGGCGTGCGCCTGCAGCTCGAGCGCGGGACGGAGCCGCTGGTCGTCCGCGGCAACCCGACGCGGCTCGAGGAATCGATGCTGCAGCTCCTCTCCAATGCCCGCGACGCCGTGATGGAGCGCCGCCGGATGGAGCCCCGCGCGCCGGCGCAGATAGAGGTCGCGCTGCTGCGCGACGGCGGCACGGTCTGCATCGAGGTCCGCGACACCGGCACCGGCATCGCCGATCCCATCCGGGACGCGATCTTCGACCCCTTCTTCACGACCAAGGAGCCGGGGCGCGGCACCGGCCTCGGCCTGCCCTTCGCGCTCGGTGTCGCGCGCGCCATGGGCGGCGGGATCGAGACCTGGAACCTGCCGGAGGGCGGCGCCTGCTTCCGCATGGAACTCGCCGCCGCCGAGACCGAGGCGCCGGCCGAGCAGGCCGTACCCGTCCCCGAACCCGTGCCCGACCCGGTGGCCTGACCGACGATGCTGCCGCCCCGACCGCACCGCATCCTCGTCGCCGAGGACGAGTCCCTCGCTGCCATGGCGATCGAGGAGGAGCTGCAATTCGCCGGCTTTGACGTCGTGCTCGCCCCCGACGGCCAGGCCGCGCTGGACGAGGCGCGGCGGCGCATGCCGGACCTGCTGCTGACGGATCTGCGCATGCCGCGGCTGGACGGGCTCGGCCTGATCCGCGCGCTGCGGGCGCGAGCGCCGCTTCTGCCGGTGGTCGTGATGACGGGCTACGCCCCGGCCAGCGGGTCGGAGGCCTTCAGCGCGCCGGGCGAGGCCCCGGTCTCGCTCTTCACCAAGCCGATCAGCCTGGACGCCGTGCTGACGGAGATGAAGCGCCTGCTGTCCGAGGCCGCCGAGCGGCGCTGACCGCACTGAAACCCTGGCGCCGTAAAGCCCTCTCCCCCGCTTATGGGGGGGCCGACGCACTGCGTCGGCGCCGGAGCGGTCGGCTTCCGCCGACAGCGCGCAGGCTAGGGTTGGGTGAGGGGGACGGGCAGGACGTGCCCCCCTCACGCATCCCTCTCCCCCCCTCCGGGTGGAGAGGGCGAGCGCCTGCGTCGGGCAGGCCGGTGACTACCGCCGCCGGCATCAGCCATCCCGCATCCCCTTCTCCAGCAGCGCGATCAGCGCCCGGGCGGCCGGACCCGGCTCCGCCCCGCGGCGCAGCAGCAGGCCCGTCGCGCGGTCCACCGCGGGATCGGTCAGCGGCCGCGCCACCAGCACGGGATGCGGCTCCCTCGGCAGCGCCAGCCGCGGCACCACCGCCAGGCCCAGCCCCGCCTCCACCAGGCCGAGGCTGGTCGAGAGATGCTCCGCCTCGTAGTGCCAGACCGGCTCGATGCCGCGCGGCAGCAGCGCGCGGTCCAGGATCAGCCGGTTGCCCGAGCGGCGGGAGACGCCGACCAGCCGCTCGCCCGCGAGGTCGGCCCAGCGCAGCGTGCGCCGCCGCGCGAAAGGATGGTCCTGCCGGCAGGCCAGCACGAAGGGGTCGCGCCGGAGCGTGCGGAAGGTGACCTCGGGGAGGGTCGCGCCTTCCATGCCGATGCCGAACTCCGCCGCGCCGGTCGCCACCGCCTCCGTCACGCCATCGGCCGAGAGGTCCATCGCGCGCACCCGCACCGCGGGGAAGCGCCGCGCGAAGGCCGCCAGCGTCGCCGGCAGGAAGTAGTAGGCGGCCGTCGGGATGCAGGCGATGGTGACCAGGCCCCGCCGCTGCGCCGCCGTCTCCCTGATGCCGAGCAGGCTTTCCTCGAACTCGTCGAGCAGACGCCGCGCGCGGGGCAGGAACTCCCGCCCGGTCTGGGTGAGCGCGACCCGGCGCGTGGTGCGCGTCAGCAGCGCGACGCCGAGCTCCGTCTCCAGCGCGGTCAGCCGGCGCGAGATCGCGGGCAGCGAGAGATGCAGCGTCTCGGCGGCCGGCGTCAGGCCGCGCGCCTCCGCCACGGCGACGAAGGCGCGGAGCTGGTCGAGGTCGATGGCCATGCGGGGCAGCGTGGCGTGGTCTTGCGTGCCACGCAACAATACTGCCGATCTTTGCACTTGTGATGATCCCCCCGTCGCGTCATACGGCGCGCGAGGAAGGCGTGCCGAACGGCGCGCGAAAGCCCCCGGGAGGTCACGACCATGCTCGATCGCCGCACGCTGCTGGCCGCGCTGCCGGCGCTCGCCGCCGGCCCCGCCCTCGCGCAGGACGCTTCCTTCCCGAACCGCCCGCTCCGCATCCTGCTGGCCTTCGCGCCGGGCGGCGGCACCGACCTCATCGCGCGCACGATGGCGAATGCGATGTCCCCCGCGCTCGGCCAGCCCGTGGTCGTGGAGAACCGCCCCGGCGCCGGCGGCAACCTCGCCACCGAGGCCGCGGCCGCCGCCCGCCCCGACGGATACACGCTGCTGATGGGCAACCACGGGCCGATGAGCGTCAACGTCTCGCTGTTTCCCGGCATGCGCATCAATCCCGAGCAGGCGCTGGAGCCGATCGGCCTGGTCGCCGACGCGCCGCTGGTCGTCGTCGTCGGCCCGAAGTCGCGCGCGCGGACCCTGCGGGACCTTCTCGATGAGATCCGCGCGTCGCGCGGGCGGTCCACCTATGGGAGCGCGTCGAACGGCTCGGCCAGCCACCTCGCCGCCGCGCTGCTGATGCAGATGACGGGGCTGGAGGCCGAGCACGTGCCGTATCGCGGCGCCGGCCCCGCGCTGACCGACGTGGTGGGCGGGCAGCTCGACTTCATGATCACGACGCTGCCCTCGGTGGTCGGGCTGATCCAGGGCGGCCAGGTGCGGCCGCTCGCGGTCACCGGCGACGCGCGGATGGCCGTGCTGCCGGAGGTGCCGCCTGTCGCCGATACCGTGCCGGGCTACAAGGCCACGGCCTGGTACGGGATCCTGGTGCCGCGCGGCACGCCGCAGCCCGTCAAGGACCGGCTCTACGCCGCCATGCGCGAGGCGCTGGGCAACCCCGAGCTCGTCCGCCGCCTGCGCGAGGAGGGCGCCGAGCCCTCGACACTCGACGCCCGCGGCTTCGCCGAGCTCATCAAGTGGGAGCGCGAGCGCTGGGCCGTGGTGGTCCGCCAGGCCCGCATCACGGTGGACTGAGCCCCGACTTCCTCACCCGCTCGCCTCACTTCTCCCTCCCCCGCCGTTGCGGGGGAGGGCTGGGGAGGGGGCCAATCCCGCGCCATACTCCGCCCGACATCACCCCGGGAGGAAACGACCCATGCGCCCCATCCTCGCCGCCGCCCTGGCGGCTGCGCTCGCCGTCCCCGCCACCGCTGAGCAGCCGCCGGTTTCGCTGCAGTCCTGGGGCAGCTTCCACGTCGGCGGGCGCGAGGTCGTTATCTCCGGCCAGCCCGTGCGCGAGGTGCTGTTCAGCCCCGGCGGCGTGCCCGCCCGCGTCGATCCCAACGGCACCTACCTCATGGGCATGATGTACGCGCAGTACATGATTCCCGCGAACCCGCGGGGCCAGGCGCCGCTGCTGATGTGGCATGGCGGCGGACTGTCCGGCGTGACCTACGAGACGACGCCGGACGGGCGCGAGGGCTGGCAGAACTTCTTCCTCCGCCAGGGCTGGCCGACCTATGTCAGCGACGCCGTGGAGCGCGGCCGCGCGGGCTGGACGCTGATCCCCGAGCAGACCGGCGGCCAGGCCATGGTGCTGACCGTGGACAACCCCTTCGAGCGCTTCCGCATCGGCGCCGGCCCCGGCAGCTTCGCGCGCAACGAGGTGCTGCCCGGCAACCAGTTCCCGGCCGACCGCGAGAGCTACCTCAGCTTCATGCGCCAGATCGTGCCGCGCTTCACCACGACGGACGACCTGGCGCTCGATGCCTATCTCGCGCTGCTCGACCGCGTCGGGCCGAGCGTGGTCCTCGCGCACAGCCAGGCCGGCCTGTTCGGCTGGCGCGCCGCGCAGGAGAGGCCGGACAAGGTGCGCGCGCTGGTGCTGGTCGAGCCCGCCGCGATCGGCGATCCCGCCAAGGTCGCCGCCCTGCGCAACGTCCCCGTCCTGATGGTGTATGGCGACTACATCGCGCAGGACAGCCGCTGGCCCGCGATCCGCGGCAACGGCGTGCGCTTCGCCGAGGCCGTGCGCGCCGCCGCCGGCAGCGTGGACGTGGTGGACCTGCCGGAGCGCGGCATCCGCGGCAACAGCCACATGATGATGATGGACCGCAACAACCAGGCCGTCGCGCAGGTCATCCAGGACTGGCTGGCGCAGCGGGGACTGTGGCGGTGAGCCTCTTCGCGCTAGAGGGTCGCGTCGCGCTGGTGACCGGCGCCTCGGGCGGGCTGGGACGGCATTTCGCGCGCGTGCTGCACGAGGCCGGCGCGCGGGTCGCGCTGGCCGCGCGCAGGCCGGACGCGGTGGCGGCGGATGTCGCAGCGCTTGGCGACCGTGCGATGGCCGTGGCGCTGGACGTGACGGACGGCGCGTCGATCGCCGCCGCGCTGGACGCGGTGCAGGCGCGCTTCGGGACCTGCGACGTGCTGGTGAACAATGCCGGCATCGCCGCGACGAAGCCCTTCCTCGATCACACGGAGGATGATTGGGACCGCGTGCTGGACGTGGACCTCCGCGGCGCCTTCGTGATGGGCCAGGCCGCGGCGAAGCGGCTGGTCGCGGCGGGGCAGGGCGGCGTGATCGTCAACATCGCGTCCATCCTGGCCGCGCGCGTGATCCCGGGGGTCGCGAGCTATGCCGCGGCGAAGGCGGGGCTGGTGCACCTGACGCGCCAGATGGCGGTGGAACTCGCGCGGCACCGGATCCGGGTCAACGCGATCGCGCCGGGGTATGTCGAGACCGACATCAACCGCGACTTCTTCGCCTCTGATGCCGGCCAGGCCGTGATCAGGCGCATCCCGCAGCGGCGCCTCGGCACGCTGGCCGACCTGACGGGCCCGCTGCTGCTGCTGGCGAGCGACGCCGGCGCGCACATGACCGGGAGCGTGGTGACGGTGGATGGCGGGCACAGCGTGGGGTCGCTGTAGGGGCTTCCGGCAGGCGGGCCAGCGCCTATCCTGCCGCCCGAAGCCAGCCACAGGTCACGCTCCCATGGACTTCTCCCTCCCGCCCGAGATCGACGCCGTCCGCCGCCGCGTCCGCGACTTCGTCGAAGCACGTCTCATCCCCCTCGAAGCCGACCGCGCCAACTACGACGAGCACGACAACATCCACCCCGATGTCCTGAAGCGCCTCCGCGCCGAGGCGAAGTCCGAAGGCCTCTGGGCGCTGCAGATGCCGGTCTCCCGCGGCGGCGGAGGCCTGCCGGTCACCGGCATGGCCGCGGCCTACGAGGAGATGAACCGCTCCATCTTCGGCCCCGTCGTCTTCAACTCCGCCGCGCCGGACGACGGCAACATGATCGTGCTGGAGAAGGTCGCGACCGACGCGCAGAAAGCCAAATGGCTCCAGCCCATCGTGGACGGCGCGGTCCAGTCTTCCTTCGCGATGACCGAGCCCGATGGCTGCGGCTCCGACCCCGGCCTGACCTACACGCGCGCGACGCGCATCGGCAACGACCGCTGGCGCATCGCCGGCCGCAAGCACTACATCACCGGCGCCGGCGTCGCGAAGCACTTCATCCTCGTCGCGCGCACCTCCGACGACGAGCGCAAGGGGCTGACCGCCTTCCTGTTCCACGCGGATCAGCCGGGCTGGGAGATCGTGCGGCGGATCCCGATCATGGGCCCCGAGGAACATGGCGGGCATTGCGAGATCACCTTCGACGGGCTGGAGATCCCCGACGAGAACGTGCTGATGGGCGTCGGCGACGGGCTGAAGCTCACGCAGATCCGCCTCGGCACGGCACGCCTCACGCATTGCATGCGCTGGCTCGGCATGGGCCGCCGCGCGCTCGAGATCGCGATGGAGCGCATCAAGTCACGCGACAGCTTCGGCATGAAGCTCATCGACCGCGAGTCCGTGCAGGGCCTGATCGGCCAGGCCGCGATGGAGCTCGAGATCGGGCGGCTGCTGACGATGAAGGCGGCCTGGGTGCTCGACCAGGGCGGCTTCGCGCGGAAGGAGGTCTCGATGGCGAAGATCGTCGTGGCCGACGCGCTGCACAAGGCCGTGGACACCTCGCTGCAACTGCTCGGCGCGCGAGGCTATTCCAAGGACACGCCGGTGGAGTGGATGTACCGCTACGCCCGCCAGGCGCGCCTGGTCGATGGCGCGAGCGAGGTGCATCGCATGGTCATCGCCAACATCCTCCGCCGCGAGGGCCAGGATTTCTTCGCATGGGGTTCGCGTGACTGAGGAGCAGCTGACGCGCCTGCGCGACTGGCTGGCGAAGGCGTCCGGCGACACGACGCTGCGCGTCGCCAACGCGAAGAAGCTGTCGGGCGGTGCGATCCAGCAGAACTGGGCGCTCGACGCCGAGACCGCGCAGGGCCCGCAGCGCTGGGTGATGCGCACCGACAGCGCCGCGACGCTCGCGGTCAGCCTGCCGCGCACGGCGGAATACGCGCTGCTGCGCGCGGCGCGGGATGCCGGCGTGACGGTGCCGGAGCCGCTGTTCTGCTGCGCCGACGCGGGCGTGACCGGCGCGCCCTTCTTCGTCATGCGCCGCGTCGACGGCATCGCCCTCGGGCCCCGCGTGGTGAAGGACGCGACGCTCGGCGGCGGGCGCGAGAGACTGGCGAAGGCGCTCGGCCGCGAGCTCGCGAGGATCCATTCGATCCGCCCTCCGCGCGCGGATCTGGCCTTCCTCGGCGATCCCCCGCCCGATGCCGCGGGGGCGGCCATCGCGGCGATGCGCGCCAGGCTTGATGCCGCCGGCACGCCGCGCCCCGTGCTGGAATGGGGGCTGCGCGCCCTCGAACGGACAGCGCCGGCGCCGGTGCCGCCCGTGCTGGTCCACAATGACTACCGCACCGGCAACATCATGCTCGACGCCGGCGGCGTCACCGGCGTGCTCGATTGGGAATTCGCGGCCTGGGGCGACGGGCACACCGATCTCGGCTGGCTCTGCGCGAAATGCTGGCGCTTCGGCAACACCGCGATGGAGGCCGGCGGCATCGGCCCGCGGGCCGCTCTCTACGCCGGCTACGCCGATGCCTCCGGCGCGCCCGTCGACGAAGGCCGCGCCTTCTGGTGGGAGGTCATGGCCCATATCCGATGGGCCGTGATCGCCGCCGACCAGGCGATGCGCCACCTGTCGGGCGAGGAGCGCAGCCTCGAGCTCGCGCTGACCGGTCACATCGTCCCCGAGCTCGAATGGGAGATCCTGGCCATGTCGGAGACATTGTGATGGCCGCCGATTCACGCCTCCGCGCGCTTCGCACGCTCCGACGATCGGGGCCCTGACGTGCTGGAAAAGCCCGACGCCGCGGACCTGCTCGCCACCGCGCGCGAGGTCGTGCTGAAGGAACTCCTCCCCGCGCTGCCGCCGGAGAAGACCTTCGCCGCGCGCATGGTCGCCAACGCCATCGCCATCGCGCTGCGCGAGGCCTCGGCCGATACCGCCGCGCTGCCCGCGATGGACCTCGTTGCGCTGTCGCGCGAGATCCGCGAAGGCGCGCATGACCCCGGCACGCCGCGTCACGCCGCGACCCTCGCCTTCCTCCGCGACCATGCGCGGCTCCGCGCCTCCGTCAGCGCGCCCAAAGCGCTCGGCTGATGCGCGAGACCGTGCTGGCGAAGGGCGAGACCGCGACGCTGGTCATCGTCACCACCGATACCGGCACCGAGGTCCTCGACGAGGAGGAGGAGGTCGTCGAGACCTTCCCCGACGACCGCCACCAGGAACTCCTGACGCGGTATCTCGCCCAGGGCTGGGAGATCGAGGAGGACGGGCCGTGACGGCGCGCTCCCGTTTTCGTGATCGCGGGCGGCCGGTTTAGGATCTGTAGCGGCCTCACGCCACCTTCCGCGGTTCCCGCGCGAAGGGGCTCAGCCCCAGCCACTGCTCCATGCTGCGCGCGACCTCACGGTCGCCGAGCAGTTCGACGCGGCCGCCCTCGAGCTCCTGACGCAGGCTCCGCACCCCCATCCAGACCGCCGTCAGACTGCGCAGGGGACCAACCACGTTCAGGTCCACCTCGAAGCCCGGATCCTGCTGGCAGAGATCGACGCCGCTGCCTTCCACGACCAGCCACCAATGCCGCCGGTTCGCCGGCAGCTCGGGGTACTCGAAATGGATCGTCACGCGCCGCGGCGGCAGCGGGCGAGGATCGAGGTTGCGCCGCATGTCCCACATCAGCAACGAGGGATCGAGGTTCTTCAGCGACAGCTGGCTCTCCACCCAGCGCTGCCCCCAGAAGCCGATGCCGAAGATGATGGGCTTCAGGTCCTGGCCCGCCGGCGTCAGCCGGTATTCCGTGACGCCGCGCGGGCCCGGCAGGGCCGCGACGATGCCCGCGGCCTCCAGCTCCTTCAGCCGCTTCGACAGCAGCGCCGGCGACATCCGCGGCACGCCGCGGCGGAGCTCGTTGAAGCGCGTGCTGCCGGCCAGCATCTCCCGCAGCACCAGCACGGTCCAGCGCGAGCAGATGAGCTCGGCCGCCATCGCCACCGGGCAGAATTGCCCGTAGCTGCCCCGCTCCTCCATGGCCTTTTCTCCTTCCCGACGCAGGCAGCCTAGCAGGGCAGGGGGCGCGGAAGGCAGTTCATTAACTGAACTGGAATTCCCGGGCCGCGCGGGATCATTGTGCCCGTGCCGGACTGAACGGGAGAACCCCCGATGAACGTCACCGTGACCACCGCCCCCCTGCTCACCGATCCCATCCTGACCGAGGGCCCGATCGCCGACCGCGCCCGCCACCTCGTCCCGCACCTCGCCGCCGGCGCGGCGGAGGCGGATGAGCAGGACCGCTTCGTCGCCGGCAACTACGCCCTGCTGAAGCAGGCCGGTCTGGTCGAGGCCGGCGTGCCGGCCGAGCTCGGCGGCGGCGGCGCCTCGATCCGCGAGTTGGCCGAGATGCTGCGCATCCTGGCGCAGGGCTGCGGCTCCACCGCGCTCGCCTTCTCGATGCACACGCACCAGGTCGCGATCCCCGCCTGGCGCTGGCGTCACCAGAAGCTCGCGGCGATGGAGCCGCTGCTGAAGCGCATCGCGGCGGAGCGCATCATCATCCTGTCTTCCGGCGGCTCCGACTGGATCGGCGGATCGGGCACGGCCGAGCGCGTGGAGGGCGGCTACCGCATCACCGCGCGCAAGGTCTTCTCCTCGGGCTCGCCCGCCGGCGACCTCATGATGACCGGCGCCGTGCTGCAGGAGGACGGCGCCGACCACGTCCTGCATTTCGGCGTCAACATGAAGGCGCCGGAGGTGAAGGTGCTCGACACCTGGCACACGCTGGGCATGCGCGGGACGGGGTCGCACGACGTCGCCATCGACGGGCTCTTCATCCCCGACGCCGCGGTGGCGCTGAAGCGCAAGGCCGGCGAGTGGCACCCGCTGTTCCGCATCATCGCCTCCATCGCCTTCCCGCTGGTCTATGCCGTCTATCTCGGCGTGGCGGAACGCGCGCGCGACATCGCAGTAGAGATCGCGCGCAAGCGGGCGCCGACGGACGACACGCTGCTGCTCGCCGGCCGGATGGACACGTCGCTGCGCGCCGCGCGGCTGGCGCATGAATGGATGCTCGCCGCCACCGACCGCAACGCCCCGTCGGAGGAAGCGGTGAACGACGTCATGACGGGCAAGGCGTTGGTGACGGAGCACGCGATCCGCACGGTGGAGCTTGCAATGGAACTGGCCGGCGGCGCCGGCTTCCACCGCCGCACGGGCCTGGAGCGGCTGTTCCGCGACATCCAGGGCGCGCGCTACCACCCGCTGCAGGCCGGCCCGCAGGCGCGCTACGCCGGCGCGATGGCGCTGGGCCAGGACGTCGCGCGGATCTTCTGAGACCCGTCTCGCCTGTCCCTCCCCCGGCTTCGCGGGGGAGGAACGGGGGAGCGGGACACGCGACAGGCCAGGCTGCCGCCCCGCATTGACGCGTCCGCGCCGCCGGTGCGATCCCTCCGGCCAACGCCGCCGCCAAGGCCGGCCCGTCCAGGGGGGAATCGCGTCCATGCCCATCGCCCGCCGCGTCGCCCTCGCACTGCCGCTTCTCGCCGGGCCTGCCCTGGCGCAGGACAGGCCTGTCCGCATCGTCGTGCCCGTCGCGCCGGGCGGGTCCACCGACACGATCGGCCGCGTGCTGGCCGAGGAACTCGGCCGCCGCGGCTTCGGCACCTTCGTGGTGGAGAACCGACCCGGCGCCGGATCCAACCTGGCCTATGCCTTCGTGGCAGCGCAGCCGCCGGACGGGACGACGCTGCTCATCGGCCTCGACAGCCTGACGGTGAACCCGACGCTCTACGCCCGCGTCGAATACGACCCCGTCGCCTCCTTCGCGCCGATCGTGCTGATGGCACGCATCCCGCACATCCTGGTCACCAACGACCGCAGCCCCATCGCGTCATTCGCGGAGTTCATGCGCATCGCGGAGGCCGAGCCCGACCGCCTCAACGTCGCGGTGTCCGGCATCGGCAGCGGCGGGCACCTGTCGGGCGCGGTGATCCAGCACCAGACGCGGGCGCGCTGGACGGTCGTGCCCTATCGCGGCGGCGCGACCCCGATCAACGACCTGCTGGCGGGCAACGTGGACGCGGCCTTCGTGACGCTCGGCGCGGTGATCGGCCATGTCCGCGGCGGGCGGCTGCGCGCGCTCGCGATCACCACGCCCGCCCGCTTCCCGCTGCTGCCCGACGTGCCGACCGTGGCCGAGGTCGCGATCCCCGGCTACGACGTGCCGAACTGGTACGGCATGCTGGCGCCGGCCGGCACGCCGCCCGCCACCATCGCGAGGCTCAACGCGATCATCAACGAGGCGCTGAGCGAGCCGCGCGTGCGCGCCACGCTGCTCGACAACGGCTTCGAGATCGTGGGCGGCCCGCCGCAGCTGCTGGGCGACCTCATCAGGGAAAGCCTGCCGCGCTGGGCCACGCTGATCCGCGCCGCTGGGATGCGGGCGGAGTAAGCGGAAACGCCGTCTCCGCCGCCCGCGCAAGCCCTCTCCCCCAGTTCTTATGGGGGAGAGCGCCGAAGCAGTGCTTCGTCGGGGTGAGGGGGACGCGCGAGGGATGCCACGGGCTCGCTTCTCTCGTCGCCCCCCTCACCCATCCCTCTCCCCCCTGCGGGTGGAGAGGGCTCGACCGTCGCCGGCTTTAGAGGAGAAGCCAGATGTCCGACTTCATCGCCGAGGACCACTGGACGCAGCGCGCCGACGGCGTGCGCCTTTCCGTCTACCGCAAGCGCCTCGCCACCGCCGCGCCCGATGCGCCGGTCTTCATGCTGGTGCATGGCTCGTCCTTCGGCGGGAAGAACGGCTTCGACCTGCAGGTCCCCGGCAAGCCCGGCTATTCCTTCATGGAGGAGTTCGCGCGCCGCGGCTTCGACGTCTGGACATTCGACTTCGAGGGCTACGGCCGGTCCCAGCGCACCTCGGGCTATTCCGGCTTCGACACCGCCGTCGCCGACACCGATGCCGCGATGGAGGTCGTGACCCGCATCACCGGCCAGCGCCGCGTCGCCTTCTACGGTTCGTCGTCCGGCGCGATCCGCGCGGCGCTCTACGCCGAGGCGAAGCCGGACCGCGTCGCGCGCCTGGTCCTGGATGCCTTCGTCTGGACGGGGTGGCAGGCGCCGACGCTGATCGCGCGCCGGCGCAGCATCGCGAAGTGGCGCAACGCCAACACGCGCCCGATCGACCGCGCCTTCTTCCAGACCATCTTCAACCGCGACCATCCCGGCACGAGCGAGGAAGGCGTTGCCGATGCGCTCGCCGTCGCCGAGCTCGCGGATGGCGACACCGTGCCGAACGGCACCTACCTCGACATGTGCTCCATCCTGCCGGTGAACGATCCCGCGAAGATCCGGTGTCCGGTGCTGATCCTCCGCGGCGAGCATGACGGCATCGCGACGGAGCGCGACCTGCTGGAATTCTACGAGAAGCTCGGCACCACCGACCGGCATTTCGCGGTGCTGCCGGGCATGGCGCATGTCAGCTACCTCGGCCTGAACCGCGCGATCTTCCATCACGCCGTGCACGCCTTCCTGACGGCGCCGGCAAGGGTTGACGATCAAGCCTAGCCCTCTCCCGCAATGCGGGGGACGATCAAACAGATAAAGTGTCAGATCGAACTCCCGCCTGCCCGGGCACGCCATCGCCGCGGTGACGCGCAGGGTAGGCGCTGGTCTTGCGTCGTTCGCTACTCGCCCCGGCGCCTCAGCCAGGCCGGAACGCCGCACTGCACATGCAGCACGCGCCGGACACCGAGGTGGTCGGCGTCACTGATGCAGGGCTGTATTTTGCCGCCCGTGCAGCACCCGCGCGTTGGGGATGCCGGCGGGGTCGCCGACATGCACGCCGACATGCGCGCGATGCGGATGGACGCGCACGGGCCGGCTGGACTCCGGCCGCTGGGTGCCGGCGGCGGAGCGCCGCCGCCAGAAGCTCGGCCGGCGTGCGCTCGCTGGCGCCGCTGGCCCGCCCTTCGGCAATCGGTCGCTGCATCTCGGCGCGCTGACCGTCACTGCTGCTGGATTTCGCTGGCCAGGGCAGGCGCGAACGGGCACAATAGGAACACAGACCTAAATGGTCCGCCCGCTCTTTGACCCCGTGAATCCGTCCAGCAGCCGCAGCCCTAAGCTCGGCGAGCCGATTTGTCCGAAACGCTCGGCCAGCGCCCGAGGCCCCGAAATCCCTGACCACACGCTCGGCCAATACCCCGGGAAGGTCCTTTTGTCCGAAGAACGCGATTTTTGAGCGTTAGAATCTTA